>NZ_JAFIDB010000021.1 GCF_017052595.1 Mycoplasma procyoni | reverse complement strand
TGTTATCCCCGGGGTAGCTTTTATCCGTTGAGCGACGGCCATTCCACAATGTACCGCCGGATCACTAAGTCCTGCTTTCGCACCTGCTCGACTTGTAGGTCTCGCAGTCAATCACACTTCTACCTTTGCGCTCTACATATGGTTTCTGACCATACTGAGTGTAACTTTGAACGCCTCCGTTACCTTTTAGGAGGCGACCGCCCCAGTCAAACTACCCACCACGCACTGTCCCCCTTCCAGATCATGGAAGCAGGTTAGAAAATCAATATAACAAGGGTGGTATTTCAAGGATGACTCCATAAGAACTGGCGTCCTTACTTCAAAGTCTCCCACCTATCCTACACATGTTAGACCAATTTTCAATACGAAGCTATAGTAAAGCTCCACGGGGTCTTTTCGTCTTGATGCGGGTACCCTGCGTTTTCACAGGGACCATAATTTCACCGAGTCCAATGTTGAGACAGTGGGGAGATTGTTACGCCTTTCGTGCGGGTCAATAATTAGTTGACAAGGAATTTCGCTACCTTAGGACCGTTATAGTTACGGCCGCCGTTCACCCGGGCTTCATTTCACTGCTTCGCATAAGCTTACAGCTCCACTTAACCTTCGGGCACTGGGCAGGCGTCACCCCCTATACATCGTCTTGCGACTTAGCAGAGAGCTGTGTTTTTGATAAACAGTCACCCCCCCATTTTACTGTGGCCTACTTACGTAGGCATCCCTTCTCGCGAACTTACGGGATAATTTTGCAGAGTTCCTTAACATTGGTTTTCTCGCTCGCCTTAGAATACTCATCTTGGGAACGTGTGT
>NZ_JAFIDB010000020.1 GCF_017052595.1 Mycoplasma procyoni | reverse complement strand
ACCATATACTCTTACTTATTTAAAAGCTAACATAACTTGTATTTTTTTAAGCCTATTGTTTAGATTTATATTTCTAAGGTATCTAATTTAAATTTGCTAACTGTTTTCACAGTTAGACTCGGTTTTTGTAATGTCGTTGTTGAAATATTTTTGAAAATTTTCAAAATATTTATTTGCTATTCAGTTTTCAAAGAACTATTTTTTGAAAGATAGAACTTTCAAAACTAGATACAAAACTCTTTGGCTAAGCCCATAATTACCTTTTTATGATTAATTACGCTATTAAAAAGGATTTTAAATACGCCAAATATAAAGATGTCTATGTACTCCGTAGAAAGGAGGTGATCCATCCCCACGTTCTCGTAGGGATACCTTGTTACGACTTCACCCCAGTCATCGGTCCTGCCTTAGACAGTCGTCTCCGAAGTTAACTAACCGGCTTCGGGCATTACCAACTCCCATGGTGTGACGGGCGGTGTGTACAAGACCCGAGAACGTATTCACCGCAGCGTAGCTGATCTGCGATTACTAGCGAATCCGACTTCATGAAGTCGAGTTGCAGACTTCAATCCGAACTGAGAT
>NZ_JAFIDB010000002.1 GCF_017052595.1 Mycoplasma procyoni | reverse complement strand
GACCAATACTAATAAATTGATTGATTTAATAGCTAAAGTATTTTAGGTATTTAATTTAAAACGCACAACATTTGCTATTCAGTTTTGAAAGAATTATTCTCGCTCCAAGCGAGTTTTTTTATGCCTTAAAGTTTTGCGAGTATTTTCTTCTGAAAATTACCCCGAACTAATTTTATCGACTACCTGAAATAAATATTTTTAGTATTAAAAAGTATTAGTTATTTTTAAAATTATGTTATAATTTATTTATGATTAAAAAAACAGATAAAAATAAATCAGAAAAAATAAAACTCCATTCATTCAATAATTCGGGTGTTAGCTTAGGAAAAGTTGAAAAGTATAGATATCTTGGATACTATAATGACAAAAATCAAAAAGTGAGTTTGAAAAGTCTCGGAAATGTAAGTGAGCTTGAAAAAATAAATCCAGATTATAAAAATATCATTAAAGAAGTGATTAAAAATAATACAATTAATGATGATTTAGATGCAATAAAAGATAAAATTTTGTACAAATTAAAAAATGGCGAACAATGAGAATATAATCAATTAAATGGTGGAGTCAAAATAATTAAGCAAATACTTAAAAAAACAGGTGTTTTAAGTGTTTTAAAACTAAAAGAAAATGAACTAATAGAAAAAATGTTTCAGTATCAAATTATGAGAAACATCGCAAATCCTGTAAGCATTTATGATGTAGATGAAAAAATAAATGATAATGAAAGATTATTAGATGATACTTTAAAGGAATATGTTAGTGATTTAGATAATATTTTTGAAAGTAAATTGCAAATAATTAATCAAATTCAGAAAATTGCACAAGAAAATAATAACGAGCAATTTTATATTTTTTATAATAAATTTACTAATAGTTTTGAGTATGCTAATCAAGAAAAAAACACAACAATATGTATTTTATTTGATCAAAATAATTTGCCCATTTATTACTCTAAAAATAAAACAAATAAGAATGTTTCAAGTATTTTTGTTAATTTTCTAAATGAATATACAGAAAAAATAGACAACAAAAGAAATTTTATTTTTGTTGTTAAAGAAAATGAAATTAGTGATAAAGAAATAAATTTTCTAGAAGAAAACAACATTAAGCACTTAATTATCCCTAAAGATTTTGAAGATTATAGCGAAGAAAGACCATATTCAAATAAACAAAAAATAACAGAAATTATAGACAGTTTTAATAAACAAATAAATGCTATAAATGTATTTTCAAACATCGTTAGCAATTTATTTGAAGATGATTTATTTCAAGAAAACGAAGGTTTATTAGAATTTAAATTATTAATTTCCTTTATTTCTCTTTTTATCTTGGAGTACATTATTTCTGAATTAAAGAAAAAAGAAATTAAAGAAATAAATAAAATGAAAATAACAGAAAATTCTGTTATTAACACTCTTAAAAAATGTAATTTTGTATTAAAACAAAAAGAAAATAGTAATAATCCACTAGAAATAGAAAAGATGTCAGTCTTAACTAATTCCTATTGAAAAATTTATGATGAAATAGAAAAAAATATATAGCAAAAACCAAAACCTATAAAAGGCTTTGGTTTTTTGTTAATTAATATTTGTTTCTAAATTTGTTGTTTTTGTGTTTTTTGTGAGAATCTATTTTGTCAATTTTTTTATCCATAAATCTCTTTTTGTCTTTTTTAGATTTAGAGAAACCTTGTTTTGATGATTTATTTTTAATAACAACTCCTGGTTCAGGAGAAAGTTTTATATCTTTTTTAGAATTTTTAGAGTTAGCTATGTAATCAGCTAAAATAATTGCAAGTTCTTCAGTATTGAATCTTTGCACTAAATCATCTTTAATGCTTGTATATTTAGCGTTTTTATGTTTTTCAAGGATTTTATCAAAGTTGCTAAATAATCTCTCTTCTCAAGCGTCTTTTAGCTCTTTGTCAGAAGGTATTTCGATTTCTTCAATTACAGAACTTGTTTCATTTGCTATTCTTTCCATGTGAGAAATTTCCTCTGGTTTAACAAATGATAAAGAATAACCTTCTCTTCCCGCTCTTCCTGTTCTTCCGATTCTATGTGTATAATATTCAATTTCTTGAGGTAAATCGAAGTTAATTACTCACTCAACGTGATCAACATCAATTCCTCTTGCCATAACGTCTGTTGCAACTAAAATAGATATTTCTTGCTTTCTGAATTTATCCATTACAAAGCTTCTTTCTCTTTGTTGCATGTCTCCTTGAATACCAGACGCTTTAAAACCAAGTTCTCTTAGAGCGTCTGATAATTCATCAACTCTTCTTTTTGTTCTTCCAAAGATTACTACAGAACCTGGCTTATTTAAATCAAGAAATTTAGTTAGATTTGAAAGCTTAACACCTTCTCTCATTACTGCATATTCTTGTTTGATTGTTGAGTTTGTTGTAAGTCCTTGTGACACAGAAATAACAACTGGATCCGTTGTAATTAATTCTGATAACTCTTTAGTTTTCTTGTCAAATGTTGCTGTAAAAAAGAAGTTTTGACGGTACTTTGGAAGAGCTTTGATAATTCTTTTAATCTCTTCATAAAACCCGATTTTTAACAACTCATCTGCTTCATCTAATGTTAGTGATTTTAGCTCTGAAAAGTCAATTTTAATGTTTTTATTGTTTTCAGAATCCATTAAGTCGTTTAGTCTTCCTGGAGTCGCGATCAAGATGTGTGGTTTATCTTTTATTGTTTGTCTTTGTCTGTCGTAAGAAACACCACCAAGAATTAAACCAACTTTAATTCCAAAGTGCTTCTTTCCAATTCTTTCAAATTGATCGAAAATTTGTGCAGCTAATTCTCTTGTTGGAGCTAAAATAAGGTGCTGTATTTTTTTACTTTCAACATCCGTTTTTTCGATGATTGGAATGGCAAAAGCTGCTGTTTTTCCTGTTCCTGTTTGAGCTTGCCCAATAATATCTCTACCTTCAAGTGCTATGTTAATAACGCTTTCTTGAATTTCTGTAGGCTCGCTAAAACCCATTTCGTTTAGTGAAAGAAACATCTTTTCACTTAATTTTAATTTTTTAAATCCCATGATTTCCTTTGTTTGATATTTTTATATTAATTTAACTAATTGTTTTAGTCATCTAACTTCTTTTATATTTAATTTTCTATATTGTCCTTTTGATAAACTTCCAACATGACTTAGTCCTGCAAATTCTATTCTATTTAAAGATTGAACTTTTCTATCACATAACTCAAAAAGTTTTTTAACGTGGTGATAAGTTCCAACAGAAAGTGCGATTGTGTAAGATTTTGTGTCAACTTGAATAACTTGCTGTAGTGAGGTTGTATTATCGATTTTAACTTTATCACTGTTTAAAAAGTTTAGTTGTTTTTGATCTAAAGGAGCATCGAGTCTTGCTCGATAAACTCTGATAATGTTGTATTTAGGATGAAGAAGTCTTTCAGTTAATTCACCATCGTTTGTAAGTAAAATTGTACCTGTTGTGTTGTAATCTAGACGACCTACTGGAAAGATATAACGATTGTCGTCAATTAAGTCTGTGATCACTGTCCTCCCTTGCGGATCACTTAATGAGCAGATAACTTTTTCTGGTTTATTAAGCATATAATAAACTTTTTCTTGCGAAAATAAAGGTTGCCCATTTACTAAAATTTTGTCTTTAAAACTCGCTTTATCTCCGAGTTGAGCGACTTTGCCATTTATTGTAACAAAGCCGTTTTTGATTAATTCTTCAGCTTTGCGACGTGAAGCAATCCCTGCTTGAGATATGAGTTTTTGAACTCTTTCTTGATTCATAAAACAATTATAAACTTTTTATTTTAAAACAATAGAAAACACGGAAAATTCTTCCGTGTTTGATTACTTTTTGGCTATTTTAGCTCAAAAATTGTTTTAAGTGCCTTGATTTCTTCTTCTGAGGCATGAATTACACCAAATGCAACAGCTTCTACACCTGTGTGAATTGCGATTGTGTTCGGAATTGTAAAGACTTCAATTTTGCTGTTTGAATATTCACTAAACTCAGTAACAATTTCTTCAATTTCGCTGTTTCCTGAGTGAATTACAACACTAACAAAGTCTTTTGGAAAAGCATCAACAGTTTCTTTGTAGTAATTTAATAAAGTTTTTCTGAAAACTCTCCCTTTTCCTTCTTTTTGTAAAGCTCCGTTTTCTAGCTTAATTACAGGAACGATTTTTAATAATTTAGCAATTGAAGCTGCAGCCGGAGAAAGTCTTCCTCCTCTAACTAAAGCATCATTGTGCTTTGGAATTAATAAAAATCTTCCTTCAAAATCTTTTTCCATAATTGCAACAGCTTCTTCAAAAGACATTCCATTTGCAATATTCTTTTTAAATCTTAAAACATCTAAAACAGTTAAAACTGTAACTTTATTAGACTTAATCACGTGTACTTTTGGATTTTGATTAAAAGCAACTTTTAAGTTTGCATATTGTCCAGAAAGTTTTTCACTGATTGGATAAATAACTATTTTGTCATATGTTTTTGATAGTTCTTCAACCATTTCTAGAGCATAACCAATTGGAGTTGATGCTGTTGAAACTTTTGAGTCTTTGTCAATGTATTTTAAAATTTCTCCAGATTCTAAGTCAATACCATCGGCATATTCTTTTCCGTTTGCACTGATGTACAGCGGAAAGAAGAATAAATCCATATTCTTAGCCATTTTTTGTGTTAAACCTGAAGCTGAGTCTACTATAATTGCTATTTTCATAAGTGTATTATATAAAAAAATGCTTAATTAAAAAGAAATGAATCTTTTAAACACTTTTCTTTTCCCTTCATTCTTTTTGTCTTTGTTCTAAAATTTCAGAAATTTTCCTTATTTTTATTATAAATTCTGAATCATCAAAAGGCTTTGTTTCTTGAACGTTAAGTCATAAAATAATTAAATAAAGCACAAGAATTCTGTGTTGAAGTATGTATTCATAATCATAATCATCATATTCATTTAGTAAGATAGTTTCTTGCTCATCGTTCAATCTGCATGATTCAATAAAGTAAGCTAAATCAAAGTGTTTGTCTCCCATTGAAGCATACTCTCAATCTACGATTCAAATTTTGTTGTTTTTGTCTCTAATAATATTTTTAGTCCATAAATCATTGTGTAATGGAGTATCTTTTTTCATGTTTCTAAGAATTAAGTGAATCTTTTTGTAATATTCATTTATTATGTCAATTTTGATATTTTTGTCATTAAGAATCTTAATGTATTTTTTGATTCTTTCAGCATGATTTGAACCTGGGAACTTAATTTTTGTTTTGTGTAGCTTTTTCATTAGTTGAGCAATTTCTTTTAAACTTTGATCACTAACTTCAAATTCCTGACCATCAATTCATTGATATCTCAATGTTGTTTCTGTGTTTTCTTTTAATTCTGGCACAAAGTCAAAAACAGAAAGAATTTGATAATCCATTCTGTGATTTACGCCGATAATATCTTTTTGTTTTTGTTGCAAAAATGTATTATCTTCTTTAAAAGAAATATTTGTATATCCGTCTTTTATTCTTGTTTTCATTTCTAAATTATATAATTATTTCATGAATATTGAAAAAATACCAAAAGAATTTAGAGACAAATTGACTCAAATCACAAAAATCTATTCTGGAAAGCAAAATCACACATATAGTGCCTTTTTAGAAAATCAAAAGGTTCAAATAAGAATTCCACAAAATGACTTCGTTGATTGAGAAAATGAAGCTTATTTTCTCAAAGACAACAAAGACTATATTTTTTATCAAAAAGGATTTTTTGTTAAAAAATGATTCCAAGGAGAACAATTAAATAAAGAACTTTTAAAAAACAAAGAAACAATTCTTTTTAGCAAGCTTAAAGAACTTCAAAATCTAAATAAACCACAACTAAAGGAATTTGACTGAAACATACTCGAAATCAAGGACAAAAAATTTTCTAAAAAGCTTAATAGATACAAAAACGATCTAAAAACAGTGTCTCATGGGGATTTGCGTTTTAAAAATCTCTTAATTAATGAGCAAAACAAAATTAAAATCATTGATTTTGAGTGAGTAAGACTCAATGATCCATATTTTGATTTTGTCTGTTTGCACCTTTATTTAGGAATTTCTAAAAAGAAAATTATCAATTTTTTTGAGCTTAATAAGACTAAATTTGATGATTTTATTTATTTGGTAAATAAATTTAATAAAAATTGAGAAAAAGCATTTTATAAAAGTGGTAAAATTTAAAAATAAAGAAATAGGAGACATATGAAAAAACCAGTTATTTTAACAGTTATTGATGGATTAGGATTAAGAAAGGATACTCAAGGAAACGCTTTTGCAATGGCAAAAACTCCTACTTTTGATGAGTACTTCAAAAACTATCCACACTCAATTATTCAAGCTTCAGAAAACTTTGTTGGTCTACCAAAAGGTCAAATGGGAAATAGTGAAGTTGGACACTTAAACATTGGAGCAGGATTTGTAGTTTACACAGGTCTTTCTTTAATTAACAAAGCTTTAGAAGATAAAACATTTGCAAAAAATGAAAAATTCATGCAAGCTTTTGAAAATGCAAAAAGAACAGATACACCATTGCATGTTATGGGTCTTTTATCAGGTGGAGGAGTTCACTCATTAGAAGATCACTTATTTGCTTTAATTGAAGCAGCTCATGAATACGGAGTTAAAGAATTATTAGTGCACGTATTTGGAGACGGTCGTGATGTTGCACCTCAATCAATCATTTCTTCTCTACAAAAACTACAAAGCATTCTTTCAAAATATGAAGGATACAAAATTGCATCAATTTCAGGAAGATTCTATGCAATGGACAGAGACAAAATGTTTGACAGAGTTGAAAAAGCATATGATGCAATTCTTGGATTTTCAGAACACGTTTTCAGCGATGTTGTTGAATATGTAAACAAACAATACTCACAAGGAATTTATGATGAATTTTTAGTTCCTGCAATCAACTCAAATGTTGCTTTTGATAAATTCTTAAGAAACGGAAATTCTGTAATTTTCTTCAACTTTAGACCTGATAGAGCAAGACAATTATCACACTTAATTTTAAGAACAGATCTATATGACTTTGTTCCAAAAAGAAAAGTACACGTTCATGAATTTGTGTCAATGATGAAATACGAAGGAATTGATACAAAAGTAGCTTTTGAAGAGGTTGAAGTTAAAGAACCAATTGGAAAAGTTATTGAAAAAGCAGGACTAAAACAATTAAGACTTGCTGAAACACAAAAATATGCTCACGTTACATTCTTTATGGATGGTGGAAACGATGTGCAATACAAAAACAGTGAAAGAATAATGGTTCCATCTCTAAAAGTAGAATCATATGCAGATGCACCTCAAATGTCTGCAAAAGAAATTACTGATGAATTACTAGCTAAAGCAAAAAACTTTGATTTAGTAATTATGAATTTCGCTAACCCAGACATGGTTGGTCACACAGGAAACTTAAAATCAGCAATTAAAGCTGTTGAAGTTCTTGATGAGCAACTTGGAAGAATCAAAAAATGAGTTGAAGAAAACAATGCAGTTCAATTCATTACAGCTGACCACGGAAACGCTGAAGTAACAGAAGATGAAAACGGAAAACCGGCTACAAAACACACATCATATCCAGTTATGTTAATCACAACAGATAAATCTCTAAAACTAAAAGATGGAAAATTAGCAAATATTGCACCAACAGTTTTAGATTATATGGGTGTAAAAAAATCCGAGTTTATGACAGAAGAATCGTTAATAATTAAAAAATAAGTAACTCAAACATAGGAAAAAAATAGGAAAATTTGTGTATATTTTCCTATTTTTTTCCTTTTCTAGGCCAAAATTGCGATTTTTTTCTATTCTATAGTGTATGAAAAAGAAATTATTATGATTATTACCATTAGCAATTACTCCTGCATTTCAAGTTGGTGCAAGTGCAATTGTTGATCAAAAAAATAAAGAAATTATCGAAACACAGAAACTTTATGATGCTATAAATTACTCAAAAATCGAAAATGCTCACAAAGACTTAAAAGCAAATAAAATCGCTTTGTTAGTCAATGAAAACGAGTTCCCGAGAAGTGCTTCCAAGGAAGATTCTTTAAGCATAGTTCTGTATACAGAAGCCATTTCTAAAATTTCAAAAGAAACGCAAATAGAAATTTTTTATTTCAAAAACAAAGACGAATTTATCGAAAGTATTAAAAAAATTTCTGAATTAGGTGTCAAAGGGGTTTTAAATCTGTTTTCTAATTTTGAGAAAATAAGTGACGGTGATCACGATGAAATGCTGCAACTACTTGAAAATGGTTCATTGATTAAAGGATGAATCAACTTCTTTGCAGCTTCAACAGACATTAAACCACTTTTAAATAAGCTAACAAATTATGTTTTAGTTGGTTCGATTGGAACATGAGATAAAGGATTTTCTGTTTTAAAACAGGGAGAAATCTCTCAAAAAGATCTTTATGATAACTCTACAAAATCTACAAAGCAAAGTGTTGATTTAGTCGTTTCTTCTAAGGGAATCACCAACACAAAAAACGAAACTACAGAAAATTCCTTTCTTTCCGCTTCAATTGTTATCGCAACTTTCTCAAAATTATTAATCAATGATGCTCAAGATAAAACCAACAATAAAATTTTAAAAGCTATAAATTCTATTTTAAATAGTGCAAAAGAAGTAGAACAATATTGAGAAAAATCCTTCAACAATATGACTTTAGGAGTTGGTGCAGGAATTTTAGATTACAAAGCAGCTTGAGATTCTTATTTTTCAAAAAAATCTGAAAACATACTTTTAACTTACGAAGAAACTAAAAACCGATATGAAAAGGAAATAGATTTAAAAGAAGGTGAAGAATTAAATGCTTCACTCTTTTGGATGATGGAATTAATTGATCCTGAAAAGTATAAATATCATGAATTTTTTCAAAAAATTTCTCCTGCATTTCTTGTGTTAGGTTGAACAGGAGCTGTTGTTTTTCCTTTAGTCTATTGAGGTGTAGAACAGCAATTGGAAATTTTTAAGAGTTTCTCAAATTATGATATTGAACTGCAAATTTTAGATGGAACTTGGCAGACAGTTCAAAAATCAAACTCAATCCTTTCTACTTTTGAAAAAGTTTCTTATAAAGCAACAAGAGACACAAAATTTAAAATTATAGTTTCTGGACTGAACAACTCAAAACTCAAAAACTGGTCACCATATCTAAATGTGTATAAAAAAATTGCCTTTTAAGCAATTTGTCATTTACAAGCCTGAAATAGTGTTTTTTGCAGGAATAGTTGAAGGATCGTGAGTATGGAAAGCCAAAATCATTAGTGTTCCAATTATTCCAATTGCAAAGAAAATCAATGCAATGTATCAGTCTTTTTTGGTGTTATTTCTTAAGTGGATAAATTCAGGGACTAATTCTATTACAACAACAAAAGTTAAAATAGAACCACCAGATGCATTTACAATTGGAATAATTCATCAAGTTTGTCTTAGAACTTGGTTAATGTAAGCTCCAACAAACATAATCGGAATTAGTAATAAAGTTGTTAATAGATTGTAAATTACAGCTTTTTTTACTGTTTGTCCATATTGCACTTGTCTATAGTAAACAATTAATATTTCAATTAAAATATGAATATTAAAAGTAATTATTAGCCCAATATTTAGTTTGTCACCACTTGTGATTCTTGAAACAGTAGCACCTAAAATGAAACCATCAATTGTTCTGTGTGATAATAGTAATAAAATAGCTAATCAAGCTGCTTTAGGATTATCAACATCAGTGAAGCTAATCATGTGATCGTGGTGTCCGTGTTCTTCGTGATCTTTGTGAACATCAACCTTAAAGAATTTTACAAACATGTATCTAACAACAAAAATAGTTGAAATACCTAAAATGGCTCCAGCACCAATTATTCCCATAACTATAAACTGTTCGTTATAAGGGTTTTGGTGTAGTCATTCTTGGTTGAAAAACGCAGGATTATGGAAGCTTTTTTCTAAATTATCATATCCTTCTCTTAAAAATCCTACAGTTCCAATTATCAACAGCATCCCTGCACTTAAGGCATAAAGGTAAATATTTGATGATTTTTTGATTTTTGGTTTAACTACCGCTATCAATAACACAAGTAAAATAGGCACTATTAAAAGTATTGAGATGTAAATTAGTAAATTTACAAAGATAGCTAATTGAAAGTTATCGCCAAAATTTTCTGCTTTAAATGGAAACATATTTTCCTTTCTACATAGATATTATTTTATCAAAATATGCAAATAATTACATTTTTTTAATTTATTATCTTTAAATATCAAAATTTTGAGTATAATTTTTTTTATGTTTAGACCAAAAATACTTTTTATAGATTTAGATGGAACTCTTTTAGACAAAGGAATAGGTGTTTGAGCTAAAATGAGTCAAAAAAATGAAGAAGCTGTTAGAGAATTTTCTAAAACAGGAATAGTTGTTTTATCAACAGGGCGTGTTGTTTCTGATGAAGTTAAAGAAATTGCTAAAAAAGTAAATGCAAAATTTAGCATTTTCCAAAACGGCTCAATCATTTTAGATGAAAATTTCAACGAGATTCAAAACTTGGGTTTCAGTGCTGAATCAGTTCAAAAAATTGTTGACTATCTTAAAAAATACAAATTCACTTTTGCACCAAATCCAGGGAATTTCCTTTATGGAAGAGGTTTTTGAGAAAAAGTATTTTGTAAATTTTCACACTTTGATGCAGCTGATTATGATGATTTTGTTGCTCAAGAAGCTAATAAAATTTTAGTAATTGCAAACTCACAAAAAAGAATTAAAAAGTTTCACAACTACATTGAAGAAAAATATGATGATTTTTTAAATGCTAAAGTAGTTGGAAAAGGGTTTGCAATTGAAGTTACAAGATCTGACTGTTCTAAAGGAATAGCAGCTCTAAAAATTTGTCAAATGTTAAATATTGATCCAAAAGAAACAGCTCATATTGGTGATTCAATGAACGATTCATCAACAAAAGATATTGTAGGTAATTTAATTGCAATGAGAAGCGGATCAAGAAAACTAAAGAAACTTGCTGACCAAGTTGGACCCGCAAAACACTTCGGTGGAGTAGCAAAAATAATCAATTCTTTCCCTAAATAATAAAATGTTGTATAATTTAAATAGTATTTAGGTGGCACCATAGCCAAACGGCCAAGGCATGGGTCTGCAACACCCTGATTACCGGTTCGAATCCGGTTGGTGCCTCCATTTATTTGCGCCCGTAGCTCAATTGGACAGAGTGTTTGGTTACGGCCCAAAAGGTTGGGGGTTCGACTCCTCCCGGGCGCGCCATATCAAAATTGACCATTAAGGGAAAGCAACAGCTTTCCCTTATTTTATTTAAAGGAGTAAAAATGAACAAAATAACCAATTTACACACTTATACAGAGTTTAGCTTTTTAGACTCTACTATAACAATTGAAAAACTTTTTGAATTTGCTAAAGAAAACGAACTGAAAACACTTGCAATTAGTGATAGAAACAATATGTTTGGAGTGCCTAAATTTTTAGAATATGCCCAAAAATACAACATTAAACCCTTGATTGGAGTTGATTTAGATGTTGAGGATTACCGTTTTTTAATTTTTGCCAAAAACTATGAAGGTTTTGTGTATCTTTCAAGATTGATTTCTGCTCAAAATTCATCTGAAGTAGTTTCCATTTCTGAATTAAATAATGAAAATATTATTATTATCGATCACCCAAAATACGGGATTTATGCAACAAAACAGCAAAAATTAGATTTCAAAAATTACTACATAACAACTAATGATCCTTTTGAAGAAAACTCAATTTATGTAAAAGAAAACAAAGTTTTATTTAAACATGAAAACAAAACTTTGCAAGTCTTAAATAAAATTAAGGATTCTCAAGCAAACGAATTTGATCTTTATGAAGACTTTTTAGTAACACAAGAGATTGATTTTGTTGTTGAAAAAAGAATAAACGAAATCATTGATCAAATCAATGTTGTTTTTCCAAAAGACAGAAACCCTTTACCAAAATTTAAAAATGAAGAAAATTTAAGTTCAAACGAGTATTTAAAACAAGTTTTAACAAAAGAGTTTAAAAATAAAAGTGAAGAACTTAAAAAATACCCAGAGGCAATCGAAAGACTTAAATATGAGGTTTCAGTCATCGAAAATCTTGAATTTGCCGACTATTTCTTAATTATTTGAGATTTAATAAAATGAGCTAAAACAAATGGAATTTTTATAGGTCCTGGGCGTGGTTCTGCTGCTGGCTCATTAGTTTCTTATATTTTAAACATTACAGAAATTAATCCCTTAAAATATGATCTTATTTTTGAAAGATTCCTTAATCCAAAAAGAGTTTCAATTCCTGATATTGATATCGATATTCAAGATAACAGAAGAGAAGAATTGATTCACTATTTAATCTCAAAATACGGGAAAAACAGTGTTGCACAGATAGTTACATTTCAAACTTTAGGTGCTAAATCTTCCTTTAAAGATGTTGCTAGAGTAATGGGTGTTTCAGCTTCTGAAGCCAACGAAATTACAAAGCTAATTGATTCAGAAAAAACACTGGAAGAAAGCTTTGAAACAAATGCAAAATTAAAAGCAAAGATCAACTCAAACGAGGTTTATCGTGAAGTTTATGAAATTGCTAAAAAACTACAAGGATTACCAAGACAACACGGAACACACGCTGCTGGAATCATCATTTCAGATCAAGACATTTCTTCCATTATTCCTGTATTAACTGCTGAAAACGGAATTCTTGAAACACAGTTTTCAATGGAGTATTTAGAAAAATTTGGATTGCTAAAAGTTGACCTTCTGGGACTAAGAAATTTAACTGTTATACAGGAAATTATTGATATTTTAGCTCAAAAAACATCTCAAAGAATTGCTTTTGAAAACATCCCAACATATGACATTAGAACAAATGCATTGCTTTCAAACGCTAAAACAAACGGTATCTTTCAATTAGAGTCACCAGGGATGAAAAAAACACTAAAACAAGTAGGAATCAACAGTTTAGAAGATGTTGTTGCTACAATTTCTCTGTTTAGACCTGGGCCACTAAAAAACATCCCAACATATGCTAAAAGAAAAGCAAACCTTGAACAAACTCCTTCGATTTCAGAAGATTATGATCAAATAGTTGCTAAAACTTACGGAATAATTATTTATCAAGAACAAATCATGCAAATAGCTCAAAAAGTCGCTGGAATGTCTTTTGCTGAAGCTGATATTTTAAGAAAAGCAATTTCTAAAAAAGATCACTCTCAAATGATTCAAATCAAACAAGATTTCTTTGATGGTGCTTTAAGCAAGGGGTATAAACAAGAAGTAGTTGAAAAAATCTTTGAGCAAATTGAGTTATTTGCTGAGTATGGATTTAATAAATCACACGCTGTTGCTTATGCTGTATTAGCTTACAAAATGGCTTATTTAAAAACAAACTATGCAATTGATTTTTATACTTCTTTAATCAATAATGCAAACGGTGCTCATGAAACTGTTAAAAAATATGTAGAGGAAGCTCAAAGTTTAGGTTTTATTATTCATCCACCAAAAATCACTGTTTCAGAGAGAAATTGTGTAGTTTTAAATGATAAAGAAATCTATTTACCACTAACTTTAATTAAAGGATTGGGTGTTGTTGCTCTAAATGATATTTTAGAAATTAGATCTAAAAAGCCCTTTATTTCCTTTAGACAAATAATTGTTTTATTAAAAGTTAATAAAGTTGGAGATGCAATAATTAAAACTTTAATAAATGCAAACACCTTCAGTGACTTTGGTTCAATTTCACAGTTATTAATGGAATTTGAAGGTGAAATTTCAAATTACATTAAACTAATCACAGAAAAAGATTCTGAAGGTAACTTAGTAATCAATGAAGAAGTTGCAAAGGTGCTTGAAAAAAACTCACACGTAATCAAAAAGCCTGAAAAATTGAGTGAATCTGAAATTGAACTGCTGCAAAAAAATGAATACAACTACTTAGGAATGGTTTTTGCAAGACAGCAAACAAAATCTTGAGAAGGTGATGTTAAACTTGATGATCTACACCCAGGCAACGAGTATGTTTTAGCTGCTCAAGTTGTTTCTAAAAAGGAAATAACTGACAAAAACGGAAGACTTATGGGAGTTTTAGAAATTAAAGATAGCTCCAAAGCGGTTTCAGCTTTTGTCTTTTATTCACAGTGACCAAAAATTAATCATGTAGAAGTTGGAAAAGTTTATGAATTCAAGATTTTATTAAAAAATGATAGATATTCAATTTATGAACTAAAAAGGGAGATTTATGAAAAATAAAATTTTATTAGTTGATGGTAATTTACTGTTATTTAGATCATATTTTGGAGCTTTCGATGCCACAAAAGTATTGAGTTCAAGCGATGGAAAAGTTCCTACTTTTGCCATAAATACCTTTATGAACGGAATCATTAGTGCTCTAAATTTCACAGAAGCAACACACCTTTATATTGCTTTTGATTCAAAAGAAAAAACACCAAGACACGAAAAACTAGAGGACTATAAAGCAGGAAGAAAAGCTGCCCCAGATGATCTTTGAATTCAGTATGAGTGAATCAAAAAATTACTTGAAAACCTTGGTCTTGTTTATCAAAACATTCCAACCTTTGAAGCTGATGATCTTGTAGGAACGCTTGCAAAAAGATTTTCAAACCAAAATCACGAAGTTATTGTTTTTTCTCAAGATAAAGACCTTCTACAGCTTGTTGATCAAAACATCTCTGTTTTAATTAAAAAAGGCGGTGATTTTGAGTACAAAAACATTAATAATTTCTTTGAAAACGAAGGAATTATGCCTCATCAAGTGCCTGATTACAAAGGAATTGCGGGTGATACCTCTGATAATCTAAAAGGTGTGATTGGAATCGGTGAAAAAGGTGCTAAAAAATTATTAAATGATTTTTTAAGTCTTGAAAACATCTATTTAAATTTGGATAAATTAAGCCCTAAAATTTCTCAAAAACTTACAGAAAGCAAAGAAAACGCCTTTTTATGTAAAGAAATTGCAACTTTAAATCTTGAAGCTCCAATTGACTACTGTTTAGATGATTTATTAATAAATCCAAAATGAAGTGATGAACTGCAACAAAATTTAGCTTATTTAGGATTTATAACCTTAAAAAGAAAACTGAAAGATATTTATGATCGCTATAATCGGTAAATATGGCTCTGGTAAAACTACTTTTTTAAAAAAAGTTGAAACTTATGGTTATAAAGTGCTTTATAGTGATGAATTTTATAAACAAAGCTATTTAACACCAAATGAAAGTTATAAACTAATAAAAGAGCATTTAGGTGAAGAATTTGTTGATTCTGAGCAAGTAAACAAAGAAAAAATAAGAGATTTTTTATTAGAAAATCCTAAAAACAGAGACACCTTGGAAAAACTAATTTATCCTGTTCTTGAAAGGCATTTAGAAAGCAATAAATACGATTTTGTAGAAATCCCAAATTTATTTACAAAAAATGCAAATTTTGAGCGTTTTTTTAGCAAAATTGTAAATATTGTTGCACAAGATGAGCAAAGAGAAAAAAATATTAAAAACAAAGGTGTTAATACTAAAATTTCTAACCTTAATAACTCTCTAAACTCCCTACAAATAGGGAAAAATGTTGTCAATATTTCGTGAAAAATGATAGAAAAAAAAGACTTTTTTGAGACTTTTTTTCAAACTATTTTTAATCTATAATAAAATAGTTTTACAAGGAAAAAGAGGTGAGAAATGTTTAACGTTTTTAAATTAGAAGCTGAAAGAAAAATTACTGATTATGATATTGAATTAATCAATGCTTTTTATTTACCATTAGTAGGAGCAAGTGCAGCTACTTTATATTCTTTTTTACACTCAAAATTGAAAGAAAATAACTATAATTGTGAAACTGTAGTTGATAAAGTAGAATTATTTAGTTCATTAGGTATTAAAGAGACAAGATTTGAAAAATCTAAGCAATTTTTAGAAGCTGTAGGACTTGTGAGAACATTTTTCTCTAATTTTTACAATGACACAATTATTAGTCTTAAAAAACCAATGGAGTTAGAAACAATTTTAAAAAACAAATTGCTTTGTGGCAAAATTGAAAAGAAAATAGGTAAAACTCCTTTTGAAAAGCTAAAAAGCAAATTTACAATTAAAACAAATAATAAAGATGAATACGAAGATCAAAGTGCAAAATTTTTAGATATTTTCCCAATCGAAGAGCAAAATAATCACTTTAATACTTCAGAAATAAGTTTATTGGACATTCAACAAAAAGATCAAGCTCAAAAAGTGTATGATACAGAAACTTATATTCGTTTTTTAACAAAAGCAGAACCAAAACCTTCTTTAGTTAATAAGATCAATAGCTTCTCTGAAATCTTTGATCAACAAGCACTAAATGAAATTATTTTTTACTGCCATGAAGTTGATAAAACTAAAGCAATTAATCCAAGATATTTTGAAACAATTGCTAAAGACTTAGAAAAGAAAAATATCAAAGATGCTACTGATATTAAAAGCGAATTACAGGAAGTTTTAAGTTATAAAAGAGCAAAAAAAGTTGATGTTTTAAAGAAAACAAAAATCGAATCTACAGGTCAAACAAGCATTTTCGACACAGAAAGCTTTGATGAAGAGCCTGCCAAAACAGTTGATTTAGAAAACTTATTTAAACTACTTGATAACGGACATGATAATTAATGACTGATAAAACTCAATTATTAGGTGCTTTAGCTAAAGCTGCTAATTTAGACAAAAATGTTGAAGATATAATCGAAAAAGAAACATCAAAAATTTTGCAAAAAATTTCTCAAAACAAAGAAGCTATAAAAATAATCAAAGCCGAAAAAATAACAAAAAAAGAATTAATTGAAAATATTGATATTTTTGTGGACTTAATCGAATCTAAAAATGATTTCAAAAAAGTCTTAAAAAGAGATGAAAACGGAAATCTTAAGGCTGTTTTTGTCTCTAGTGAGCAAAGAAAAAAAGACTTGTATAAAAAGAATTTTTGATTAACCTCAATCACAAAAATGAACTTTGATTTAGACATCAAAGACTTGATTAATGAAAACAAAAAAGGAGAAGAACTGAATGAAGTTTTCTCTCGTTTTCAAAATATTTTGCAAAAAGATGTAATTTTTGAGCCAATGTATTTATATGGTGGTTTAGGAGTTGGAAAAACAACTTTTCTACAGGCGATTGCTGTATATTTTGCAAAGCAAAAAAACAAAACAGTTGCATTTTTAAATGCTTCTGAGATGTGTAATTATTTTTTATCTTCCATTGGTGATGACAAAGTAAGTATCAATGATGTTATTGAAAAACTTAAAAAAGTAGATTTTCTGTTTATTGATGATATTGGTGCTGAAAAAATTAGTGGTTGATTTAGAGATAATGTTTTATTTTCAATTTTAAATCATAGAGTTGAAAATAAAAAATACACTTCATTTAGCTCGAATTTTAGCCAGAAGCAATTAATAGAAATTCAAGCTACAGAAACCAAAAATAATACAAAAGAAACATTGAGAGCAGAAAGACTTGTAGAAAGAATTCGTTCTTTAGCAAAAGAATACAAAATCACTGGAAAAAATTTAAGACACAAATAAACAAATCAAACAAAAAAGACTTAACAAATTGCTGTTAAGTCTTTATTTTTGCCTATTTTCTTTTTGTTTTGAAGATTTCTTCACCTAATTTTTTGTATTCTTTAATGTTATCTCTAAGAATTTCAAAAGGTTGGTTGTAGAGTTCTGGATCTTCTAAGTTAATATCAATATCTTTTAGAATTTCTAATGGTGGTTTGTGTCCTCCGGCTGATAAAAATTTATCAATATAAACATTTAGAGCGTCTTTTTGACCATTTTTATATCTATTAAAGATTGTATAAGCAACTAAAAATCCAATTGCATATTTATAGACATAAAAGCCATAGTAGAAGTGAGGAACAATAACAGAATAGATTGATGATTTAGACTTTTTGAGTTTGTTTTTTGTGTATTTTTGAGCAACTTCGTTGTAAAGAGACTCAAAATCACTGTAGTTAGCAAAAGGAATATTTTGATCTATTCTTGAGTATAGTTCATATTCATAATTTGCTCACATTGTTTGTTTAAAAACTGTCCCTTGGAAGTTTTTAATCATTTCAGAAAGAATTTGGAATTTAAATTCTTTGTTTTTAGAAGTTTTTAAGAGGTAGTCATTGAGCATCAATTCATTAAAAATTGAAGCAATTTCAGCTAAAAATATAGGGTATTCAGCTTTTTGATAAGGTTGCTTTTTGTTTGAGAAATAAGAGTGCATTGAGTGACCCATTTCATGAGCTAAAGTAGAAACAGAATCAAGAGTGTAGTTTCAGTTCATCAAAATAAACATTTTATCTAAACCATAAGTGTCACCAATTGAATAAGCTCCACTTACTTTATTATCAACGCTCATATAATCGATTCAATTTTCATCAAAAGCCCTTTTAGAAACTTCTATGTATTCTTTTCCTAAAGGCTCAATAGCTTTTAGATAAATATCTTGAGCTTCTTTAATACTGAATTTATTTTTAGAAGAAGTAAGATCTACAGAAGCATCATAAACTTCTCTTTTTTCATTAAATTTAGCTTTAAAAAACTTGTCTTGCAGCTTCGAAAATACAGAAAATTCCCTTTTAAGAGAAGAAACATTTTTAAATAATTGCTCTAAAATTGAAGTTTTCATTTTGTCTTCATAGATCAACATTTCAATAGAAGAATTATAGTTTCTTAACTTCGCGTCAGTTGATGCTTTATAGAAATGATCTTTTAGAAAAAGAGAAAGAGTTTCTTTATTTCTATAAAAACCATCTAGGTAATTTTGATAATTAGTTTTTCTTACTTGACGATCTTTGTTTTTAGCATTTTGAGGATAAGTTCCTTCTGTAATTTTGTATTTTTTCCCACTTGAACTTATTGCATAACCAAAGTCAATTTCTGAGTTTGTTAGAGTATTAAAAATGTTTGAAAGATCACTTTCTCCCTTTGCAGCTTTAATTAAGTAATCTTCAATTTGATCTGGTAATTTATGTTTTTTGTATTCAATTAAGTCTTCAATTTCGCTTTTGAATAAAGAAAAACTTTCTAAATCTTTTCATTTAGATAATTTTTCTAGATTTTGATAAGCTCTATTTAATTCAGATCCATTTTCTTTTTGAAATTCATTAACTTTTAGCTCAAAATCAGCAATTAGTTTGTTGATTTTTTCATCAACAACATTAAGAGAACTTTTGTTTGATAGATAGTTAAAAATTCTGTTATAGAGCAAATCATTTTCTTGTTCTAATTTTTTAAATTCAAGAAATTTTTCAGGTGATTCGTATTTTGAATCTTTGTATTTAAGTTCTTGATAAATTTGTTTTAGGTATTTATCAATTAAATTTTCAATTGTGTCATTTTCTAAAAGAGAATCTAAATCAAATCTATATTTTTGAGGAATATCACTGTATTTTTTATAAAATTTCACTTTAAATTATTTCTTTCAGAATTCTTCAAGTAATTTTTTAACTTGTTCTTCGTTGTCTGCTGCAATAGCTTTGTGAGCTAATTCATGTGCTTGTTTGAAATCAATTTCAGAAATTAATTTTCTTGCTTCAAGAATACTTGTTGAAGACATTGAAAATTCATCTAATCCCATTCCTAAAAGTAAAGGAATTGCATTAACATCTCCTGCCATTTCTCCACACATTCCAGCTCATTTTCCTGCTCTGTGTGCTCCATCGATTGTCATTTTAATTAGTTTTAAAATTGATGGGTTTAATGGTTGGTAAAGGTATGAAACTTTTTCGTTCATTCTATCAGCAGCCATTGTGTATTGCATTAAGTCGTTTGTTCCGATTGAAACAAAGTCAGCGTATTTACAGAATTGTTCTGTTAAAACAGCAGCAGCAGGAATTTCAACCATCATTCCAACTTCGATTTTGTCTGAAACTTTGTGTCCTTCTTTTTTAAGTTGTGCAAACACTTCTTCATAGATTGCTTTAGCAGCCTTAAATTCATCAATTGTTGCGATCATTGGGAACATAATTGCAAGGTTTCCAAAAGCAGACGCTCTAATTAAAGCTCTTAATTGTGTAACAAAAGTTTCTTTTTTATCAAGTGATAATCTGATAGCTCTGTATCCTAAGAATGGGTTCATTTCTTCTGGGAATTTGAAGTATTTTAGAGTTTTATCTCCACCAATATCAAGTGTTCTTACAACAACTTGTTTTCCTTGCATTTTTTCTAAAACAGCTTTATAGCTTTGGAATTGTTCTTCTTCTGAAGGTCAGTTTTCTGCATCCATGTATAAAAACTCACTTCTAAATAGTCCAACAGCATCTGCTGTGAATTTTAGCGCACCTTCAACATCGTTTACAGAACCAATGTTTGAAGCGATTGTAACTGTTTTACCATCTTTTGAAACAGAAGGTTTGTTTAAGAATTTTTCAAGTTCTTTTTTGTGGTTTAAGTAGTCTTCGTATTCTTTTTTGAATTGAGCAATTTCTTCTTGAGAAGGGTTAATAATTGCTTTTCCACTCTCTCCGTTCATTGCAACTACATCACCATTTTTTACTAATTCTGTAATGTTTCCTAAACCTAAAATTGCAGGAATTTCTAGACTTCTTGCCATAATTGCAGAGTGAGAAGTTCTCCCTCCAATGTTTGTTAAGAATCCTTTTACAAATTGTTTGTTTAGTTGTGCTGTATCTGAAGGTGTTAAGTCTTCTGCAACAATGATTGTTTCTTCGTTAATTGTTGTTAAATCAACTACTTCAATGTTTAAAATAGCTTTAATAATTCTTGAGCTAACGTCTTTAATATCTGCTGCTCTTTCTTTCATGTAAGCATCATCTACTTGTGAAAAGAAATCATATTGCATTTGAGCAACTTGATTGTATGAAAATGCTGCATTGTATTTTTCATTTCTAATTAAGTTTTCTGCTTCACTGAATGTTACAGGGTCATTAGCAATTAGAATGTGAGCTTCAAAAACTTCAAGTTCTTCAGCTTTTAGAGTTTTTGATGCAACTTCTTTAATTTTTTCAATTTGTTTAACAGCTTTTTCAATAGAACTTTGTAAAAGAGCTATTTCTTTTTCTACATCTGTAATTTTGTTATCTTTGATTTCAATTTTTGTTTCTTCAATTTTAAAAATTTTTGCAATTGAAACACCGTTTGATGCTCCAATACCTTTTATTTTGTGTGACATTTTTTCTCCATTTCTCTTTTTTAATATAACTAATTATGTACATTATAATTATACAAAAAAAAGCCTATTTTCCTTATTAATAGAGAAGTTTTTGGCAAAAATCGTAAATGATAAGACCTTTTTGGCTTTAAATGACTTTTTTGAGAATAGATTTATATTCTTTAAAGCGAGTTTTTGAAGAGTGATTCAAAAAAAACAGACTCAAAAATTCTGATGTAAATTTTTTGTCATTTTTAGCAATTCTTGTAATTTTCTTTAAAAAATAAGATTTTTTTAGCCCATTTAGTCTATTTTTGGTAAAAATAGCAACTAAATTGGTATTATTTAAATAATAAAATATATTTTTGAAAGAAGGAAAAAGTGAAGATTAAAAAAATAAAATCTTTAGTAAGTATTTTATCTATAACAGCAATTTCTACACCATTTTTTATAGCTTGTAGCAATAATAATGCAGCTGTTGAAAATAAAGAAATCAAATTAAATAATTTAGTTTTTAAGGAACTAACAACAGATTCAGTTAATATCGAGTTTTCTTTAGCTAATTTTGATCTAAAAGCTACTGAAATTTCTAAATTATCTTTTAAATTAAACAACAAACTATATAGCTTTGAAAATATCAAAATCTTTAATAATCTTGTGTATCAAAAAGTTGCAGATTTAAACCAAAACACAGAATATTCCCTTTCTGAACTTAAAATTAATGGCAAAGCTATTGCTATTAATCCTGAGATTTCTAGAAGTTTTAAAACTTTAACAGAGGACTTATCTACAGTTAATAAAATTGAATACAATGAATTAAGTTATGATAAAGTTAATGTTAAAGTTTATTTAAACGCAACTACAAATGAAGAAGATATTAAGCTTAAGTTAAACAAAAGATACTATAAAGTTATTTCAAATAATGGTTCGGTTTTAAGTTTTTACCTTTTTGATTTAAGTCCAGATACAGAATACACAATTGAAGAATTATTAATTAAAGACAAACCTATTTCTTTAGGTTTAGCTAACAAAACTTTTAGAACACACCCAGCACCAAGTGTTGATTATGTTTCTGTAAAAAGCTTTTATTTAACAGAAGCAAGTGATATTAATATAGCAAAATTACACTTTGTTTTAAGAGATGAAGAAAACGAAATGGTAGGTTCTGAAACTGAATTAGTTTATTATGATAAACAAGAACCAAACATTGAATTTAAGGTTGTTGCTAAAGTTATCTTAGAAAATGATGAATCACACATTTATTTTGATCTAAACAAAAACTTTAAAACAAATCACAACTATGCAGTTAAGAGTCTAAAATCACTTAAAGCAGAAACAACTTTAAGATCAAAATTGAGTCCAAATAAAGTTATTTATGAATCTTCCAATGGTTATGAGTTTGGAAATGAACTCAAAATCATTGCAGCTAACTACAATTCTATTTCAAAAAGTATTAATTTAAAATTTAAGAAAACAAACTTAAATTTAGCATCTAAAACACTAAATTTAAGTTTTAAAAATCTAAGTGATACTGTTTCAAAAGCATTTATTTTAAACTCAAACGACATTGAAGCTAATGATCTTGTTTTAAAATGAGCAAGTACTTATAAAATCGCTGATCCAATAATAAACAACAAGCCTTTAGATAATTTCAATCCTAATAACATTGAAATTATTGTTCCTCAAGATACAAGAAAAGTAGAAGTAGGAAGTTTTAGAGTTGCAAAAATTAGCCCTAATTCAGCAACTCTTAAAGTTGTTTTAGATGATCCAGATCATCTAATAACAAAAGACACAAGATTTATTGCTTTAGTAGGAAGCGAATCTCATGTTGGTGCACTATCTCAAGACTCAAATAGTTGAGAATTAACTTTTAATTTAAATAATCTAAATGAAAAAACAAGCTATTCACTAATGCCAATTAGCTATAGTTTTGAGTCTGAACAAAGAAGCGTTCAAAATTCTCAAAACCTTGATTTATCCTTTATGACGCAAGCTCAACAAACTTCATTGAGTTCTATTTCTTTATCAAATAACTCAATCACATTACCTGAAAATTCAATAACTGTTTTCTTTTCAGTTGATCAATTATTAGATAATGAAGTTTCTCAAAAAGCAAGAGTTTCCTTTGTTAAAGAAAAAGATAAAAGTGTTGTAAATTCACAAGAAATTACTTTAGAAAAAGATAAATTTAGTTATGAAGCAACATTCAGCAACTTAACTGAAGGACTTTATACTTTATCTAAAGTAGAAGTCTTTAAAAATGGAAATTGAACTGAAATCAACAAAGGAAACTTTAAGACTGTTTTCAATGTGGAAGCTGAAAAAGTTGCCGATAATACAGGAATTCCCTTTAGTCCAGAAAACGCAGATGAGCATGTTAATATCTTTAAGTTACAAAATGCCAACAAAATAATCCAAACAGAAGAAAACGTACAAACATATACAGAACAAGCACTGAGCGAATCTGCTTTAAGTTCAAAAGCAAACTACACAAGCTATTTTGCAATTAAAAATGCAAAACCACAAAAAGATCAAAGCAGTGATAAAGAATCAACTTCAAACCTTCTAAAAGATCAAATTTTAATTAATACAATCGCTGTTCAAAATGACGCTGTAAACATAACTCTAAACAATACAACAAACAAAAGCATCACCAGTGCAAGGGTTTTAGTAAAAGGATGAGATCACTTAAGTCCATGAACAAAATGAATCAGCACTTCCGTTTCTTCAAATAACTTAAGTTTTAATACTTCTCAATTAACTAAATATCAAAGTAAATTCGTAATAACTCAACTTGAAATTAATAACCATGATAGAGTTGATTATGATATTGCTTCAAACTATATTTTTGATGTTACTATGCCTAATCTAAATAACTTAAATATTTCAAATTTTGAAGTATTTAAAGATGAAGCAAACAAAAAACTTTATGGTTCTTTAAGTCTAAATTGAACAAGCGAACAACTGCAAAACTTATGAGACAAAGTATTTGTTTTAAAATTTGATGTTGATAAACAGGTGTTTGTGCCTAAAACCGATATTTTTGGTGGGACAAGTAATGAAGAACAGAAATTTGATCTCGCACACACTATTCAACCTTACAAAAAAATCTATGTCAACTTTGATGATCTAGCTAAATTTAGTATGGATGGATTCCAGGAAAAAATCAGATACACCTTAAGTTCTATTGATATTGTAAGTCCTAACAGCTTCATTAATTTAATTCCAAGAATTGATACTAAAACACAGAATAAATCCTTTGTTTATTCACTAAATTGAGCTAATGAAAACATTCAACTCAGAAACCTTTTACAAACAAATACACAGGATAATTCTGTAAATTCTAATTTAGCTTCTGATAAATTAGACATCACTAAAAAAGACTTATATGCAATAGCCAATAACTCAAAACCTGCTTCAAGTTCAAGAAGACCTAAAAAATCTCAAACACAACCAGATACCAAAAATCTAATTAAATACTCATTAAATAACTTCAATACTTTATTAGACTACAACTTTAATAGATACAACCAACAATTAAGATATAAAAATGTAAAAGAAGATGACAAAGCGCCTACAAAAGAATTTAAGTTAATTAAAAACAATGTAGTTCAAAAAATGCATTGATTCCAACCTTCTGAAATTCTTGCAAACACTTTATTTAAAATTTATGAGAACAAATCAAAAGCAACTATTACAAAAGACTTAAGTAGCATTGTTGGATTAAATGAATCAAATTATGATGATACAATCATTTGATTAACTTTTGAACTTGATCTAAATCCAAGAACACCGCAAGACTGAACAGAATTTAATGATATTGTTTCAAGAATTAGAATTCCTGTTGGACTTTCAAAGCTAAAAG
Source organism: Mycoplasma procyoni (assembly GCF_017052595.1). GTDB lineage: Bacteria > Bacillota_I > Bacilli_A > Mycoplasmatales > Metamycoplasmataceae > Mesomycoplasma_A > Mesomycoplasma_A procyoni. Next base: position 109,836 of record NZ_JAFIDB010000002.1, on the reverse strand, counting down.
AAAAATCAAAAATTGAAGATGTTGATTTCATGTTTGATTACTTTGCTCAAGATTCAACTTATCAACAAGAATTGTTTAACAAAATCAAATCAAACATCAGATTTGATTTAAGCTTAACAAACAATCAATTGCAACTTGATCTTAAAACAAGAAACAATGATATTTCCTTCAACAATGAAGTTTGATTCCACAACAACTCTTCAAAACGTTCAGCATTTATTAATGTAGCTACAATGTTTGTAAATTGAGTACAACCAGAAACAGAAACACAAAAAAGACTTTCATTTAAAGAAACAAGAAAAGTTGATGCCCTTTCAATTCAAGGACATCAGACTGGTTATAATGATACTTATGAAATCAAAACATTAGCCCCTTCTCAAGATACTTACAGAAACGAACAACTGCTCGATCCTAAAACTCCGGCAGACGAAACAAGAACTCGTTTATATCTTGAAAACGAATCAAAAGGAATTGAGGAAGCAAGAAAAAGACTCTTTTCAATGTGAGCTCAAAGTGATGGAACTTGAAATATCATTGGAAAAATTAACAATGATTCAAATGATTATCGTTTCTATACAGTAGCAAACTACCACGTTTGAGATACAAACAGATCTGAAAAATCTGGAATTGCTGATAAGTCTCAAAGTGCTTACGGTAGAGAAGTTCTTAAAAACAAAATTATTGAATTAGTAACTTCAACACCACTAAATAAAAACGAAATAGCAAATCCAATTTCTCCTATCTATAAATATGCTCCTGAAACAGAAGGTGGAAAAGAAAGAGAAAAAACAATTCCACTTTTAGGTAATATTTTTGAGTTTAATCCAAAAGGAAATCCAATCGAAGATGAAAACAAAATTCATTTTGAAATGTTTTCTGATTTCAGTAGTTCATTAGAAAATCCATTTGGAAAACAATATGACAACATGGGAGAAGTTGTTGAAATAGAAAAAAATGAAAACGCTGAAAAACAAAAAGAAATCAATAGAGAAAAAATCATTGATATGGTTGTTGCAATTGTAGATCTAAAACCAATTTTCAATAAATTCCAAAATGTTGATTTAGATACTTATGTTCACAATGGCAAAAAACTGGAACAAAGAGAGAAAAATGCAATTAAGAGATTTTTAGATTTCAAAAATCTAAAACCTCTTAAACAATCTGATTTAGGTAAATATATTAATACTTATTCTAACCTTAATTTCTATATGGGTTCAATTCCTAAAGATAAAGTTCCTGTAAATCCAGAAAGCACATATGAAGCAAGATATCGTGAATATCTATATGGATACAATGGATTTAAAGTTGTTCGTTCTCCTCAAGGAGGAGTTGTTTATGCTTCAAGACCTTCAATTAAATTAGAAGCACAAAACATCGATTTATATAGTGGTTCTTCAAGTTCAGGAACATACGATCACGAAGGAAAACTAATAGGAATTGATACAAACGGAAATCTAAATACTTTTTCTAACTTTGTAATAGCAGACACACAAAGATTCTCATTTATGGGAACAGAAACAAATATTTATAACCCAAACACTTTTTATAATAAAGTTAAAAAAGTTAGCTATCTCTATCCAAATAAATACAGTGATATTTATAAAGAAGAAAAACAAAAATAACACAAATTCCTGTATAAAAGTCAAAACATTATCAATAATTGGTAATGTTTTTTGTTTTCTAAAGGAGAGAAAAGTACTGAAAAACAAACACTCATAACAGACAAAACAAAAATAAGGATTTAGCTATATTAAGTAAAGGCTTTGTTTTTTTTTTTTTTTTTTGTAAGATTTTCTTGTATATATAAAGAAAATTTATGTAAGCTAATAAAATTTTTAACAAGAAAGGAACAAATATGAAAAAGAAATTAATTAGTTTTATTACTCCTGCAATAGCATTAAGTTCATTTGCTATTGTTTCATGTAATAATTCTTCAAAAGATAAAGAAAATACAGATGATTCAAGAACTTTTAAATGAAAGAGAAGTGACAATGAAGTATGAAATGATAGAAATAAATTACTTGAAAGTGCAGTAACTTTTGTGAGAGAAAATCTCCTTCTTATAACTAGGGGTGAAAATGGTAGATACCGTTATTTATCAGAAAATGAAAAAGAGCAAGCTCTTACAAAAATTCTAAATTCAAATCTAAATCAGAATTATGATATTATCTACCTTCACTCTCTTGATGAAATTCTCCCAACTATAAAAACAGATTTAGAAAAAGGTTCTATAAAAATAAGTTTAGATATTACCGTTTCAGCATCGTGATTAAATTTAGAAGCATTTAGAAGCGCTTTATCACATTTTTATTCTGTTGAAAAAGAAGGACAAAAATGATTATTTAAAAATTTTATTATTGAAGATAGAAAAGTGTTTCCAGTACACGAATCAAATTTTGAAAATAGCAAACCAACAACTCCTTCAAATAATGAAGAACCAAATAACAAAGGTGGCGACAAAAACAATGAAAAAGAGTCTCCATACTCTAAATATTTTAAAATTGATGATGAGAAAATAAATGATTATTATGCAAAAACAGACTATGCAGAAATAAGTGATTTAGTAGCTAAAAAAACAGATGAAGTTGCTGAAGCAATTAATTCTAACAAAACAAAGGACTTAAAAATAGCGTTAATTACAGTCAATAGTAAGGTGAGTGATAAAGCATTCAATCAATCGCTCTGAGAAGCTATTTCAAAACAATCATTTCAGACTAATAACAAAACAAGTAGATATGTAGAAGTTGAAGAATCTGAAATTTCTGATTTGTATGATCAACTACTTGAAACTGATATGAATGTGTGAGTATTATCGGGATACCAACACAGTTATGCATTTAAGTGATGATATAAAAACTCAAGCAAGAAGGCAAGATTTGATGCAAAACATCCAATTATTATTGCTGTTCACTGAGATGAAGATGATAGCGAACTCCCAAAAGGACAGTTTATTTCTTTAAATTATAGACAAGAGGAAGCGGGATGAATAGCAGGATATGCTGCTGCAAACTATTTAGCTCAAACAGAAGAAGATGATTCTAAAAGAAAGACTGTTGCGTTTGGAGGTCATCCGGCAGCTGTGGTAACAAACTTTATTGCAGGTTATCTAGGAGGAATTTATAAATACAATGAAGAACATGAAAAGGTGACAAAATTAACAGACGACCGAATCATTCTTTACACAGGTTTCGATCCAGATAATCCTGACTCAAGAGAAAAAGTTGATTATTTAGTTAAAAATAGTGAACCTAAAATCATTTTACCTATTTCTGGAAAACTTATAGATGTCGTCATAGAGGGTGTTAAAAAAGCAAATAAAGAACAACTAATTATCGGGGTTGACACAGACCAATCAAAAGCTTTTGAATCAGATGCAGAATTATTCTTTACTTCAATCGAAAAAAGACTTGGAGCAACCCTGTACAGAGTTCTAACAGATCTATTTATTCAAAAAGGAACTAATTCAAATATTATTCCTGAATTTAAAGAAGGAGCGGAAGGTCAAAACGCACACGTTTATTTAGGATACTACGATGGTTTCACAGATGTTTCTAAATCTTCACTTTCAGATGATAAAAAAACAATCGCTCAAGCTTCACTAGACAAAGCGATTGCTAAATTCAAGGAATTATTACCAGAAACAAATAAATATAATAGAGAAAAAATGGAATCAGATTTAGCAATTCCGTTTATGACTGTAAGCGGCGAAGCTAATGTTCCTGGAGAAAAAACTAATCAAGTATTACTTGATGAACTAGCACAAAAAATAAACAAACAAACAGGAAAAATTAAAACACAGACCAATTAGAATAAACTAAAAAACATTCTGTTAATTCAGTATTTTGTTAATTAAAACATTTTAAATCTAAAATAATTTAAGAACAAAAATAACACAAATTCCTATATAAACGTCAAAACATTATCAATTATTGGTAATGTTTTTTTTTGTTTTCTAAAGGAGAGAAAAGTGCTGTAAGATAAATGTAAACAATAGTCAAAACAGAAAAGAGGATTTAGTTATATTAAGCAAAGGCTTTGTTTTTTTTTTTTTTTTTTGTAAGATTCTCTCAAGCAAACGAAAGGAGAGAAATGAACAATAAATTAACAACTCTTAAAAAGCTATCTATTGCTCTAATTGCTATCTTATCAGTTGGAGTTGCTTTAGATATTATCTTTTGAATAGTAAATATTGCTGTATTTACAGTTGCTGCAACAACTCAAAATGCAAACGGAGCTGTAGCAGCAGCTACAGGAGCAGCAGCATTTTCACTATTATCAATACTATTTACTGTATTTTTATCAATAGCACTACTTGTTGTTGTGATAATTGCTTTTGTTAAATATCTAGATTTAAAGAAAGAAAATTATCTAGTAAATTTATTTGGTTTATGAATAGCAACATTAGTTTTAGTAATTGTAGGTCTGTTACTTGGTTGAATACCTTTAGCGGGAACATTTATTAAAATAGCAGCATTAATAGTTCCTATTGTTACAGGAGCAATTACAATTTCACAAATCAAAAAACTTAACTAAAACACAATTGGCAGTAATTGCCAATTTTTTGTTGCCTTTTAAAATCCAAAAGCAATATAATTTAAATATGGCTAAACTAGATATTTTTAACTTTGAAAAACAGATTCAAGAACTCAAAAATAGAGGTATTTTGTTTAAAGAAGAACAAAAACAAATAGTGTATGATTTTTTAGAAAATCATCACTATATTTGAATTATCGATAATTATAAACACATTATCCAAGAACTTAAAACTCCAGAACAAATAACAAAAATAATTAAACAAAAGATTGCTTTAAATCAATTGTTTCCGGAAATGCATGATGAGTTTGTTTGCGATTGCAAACAACACAACAGAGATAGAAACATCACTTTTAGATTTGGTTTTCTAGAACAACTTGAAAACAAAAATAAGCATTTTTCAAGTCATTTACTTTCTAATTTCATTAAACTAGAAGGAAGAATCCGTTCTTTAGTTTTTAATTTCATTTCTTTTTATATGGAACTAGAAAATATTGATTCTAAAAACTGATTTGAGTTTTTAGAACACAAAATCGAAAACTTTGAAAAACATAACTTTTATGTTGTTTTTCAAAAAACAAAAGATATGTTTGAAAACTCAAGAGAATTATCTTTTGGTTCTTTAGTTGATTTTTTAGTTTCAATTCTAAAATCTAATAGAATTGAGTCCGAATTTAAAACAACTTTAATTAAAAGAATCAATAAACACTGAAATTTCAGTGTTTTAGAATATAAAGATATTCTAGAAATTGAAAATAGTCTTATTTTCTATAAAGATCTTAGAAATCACTTAGTTCACTCAAAAAGCTTGCAAACATTTTTTCATCATACACAAATGAAATACATTGTTAATGAAATGAAAAAGAGTGATTTTAAAGATTTTGAATACATTGATTACAATGAAATCAAGTTTTGTTTAGAAAACAAACAATTACTTCCCTATCGCTACACAATCAAAGTAATTAAACAAAATGGTAGTGTTTTTGAAGTTGAAAAATTCATTCAAAAACACATAGAGCAATTATGTTCAATGTTTAAATCATAAAATAGTTTTTAAATACATGACTTATTGATAAAATTAACTTGTATCAACAAGTTGTGTATTTTGATTTCTAAAATTTTATAATTAGAGTATAAAGTTTTTTAGAAAGGACAAAATGCAAAAATTTGATTGAGATAATGTTTCAAAAGAAGTCGTTGAAGCATTAGGTGGTAAAGAAAATATTAAACAATATTTTAACTGTGCCACAAGATTAAGAGTTTATGTTCATGACCAAACTAAAATTGATCTTAAAAAACTTTCAAAAGTAGCACTTGCTAAAGGTGCTACTTTAGAAGGTGATCAATACCAAGTTATTTATGGTCCAGGGACAGTAAACAAAGTAGTTGATAATTTAAATAATTATCTAAATAACAACAACACAACAGAAAACAAACAACAAACAAGCACAAAGAAAAAACTCTGAAATCCTGAGTTATCATTTAAAAGTAATTTATTTTTAGTTTTAAGATGACTAGTTAGATCATTTTCAGAGATCTTTGTACCATTAATCCCTGTGTTTATTGCAGGAGGGATCTCTCTTGCTCTAACATCCTTTATTTCAACAGTTTCAAATAGCGAATCTGCAAAAGGTGCTGCTAAATTCTTTGAATTAATTGGTGGAGCAATTTTAGGTGGACTACCTGCTTTAGTGGGTTATACAGCAATGAAAAAGTTCGGCGGAAATCCATTTTTAGGTCTTGCAATTGGTCTAATAATGATCTCACCAGCTTTAGTAAATGGATGAAATTCTTCAAATGCAAAAGAAGTAGAAGGCGCTTTTGCTCTATTCCCTTCATTTGTTTCATTCTTCCAATGAAAATTCATTGGATATCAAGCACAAATCTTCCCAGTTCTATTAATTATTGCAATGGCTTATTATGTAGAAAAATTACTTAAAAAATACACACCAGAAGCACTTGCAATCGTTGTAGTTCCTTTAGTAACTGTAGTATTCAGTGTCTTCTTTGGATTCTGATTTGTAGGTCCAATTGGAAGATACATCGGAATCGGAATTGGTTATGCTGCTAATGCAATCTTTACTTACACAAACTTCCCAGGGTTTGGTTTAGGTGGATTATTAATTGGTATGGCTTATCCATTTATAGTTGTAACAGGACTACACCAAGGATTTACAGCAATTGAAGCTCAATTAATAGCTTCACAAGGATTTACTTGAATTACTTCTATTGCAACTGTTTCAAACATTGCACAAGGGGTTGCTGCTCTAATGATGTTTGTTATTCTTTACAAAAAATCACAAAAACTAGCATCATCAGCTCTTTCATCAGGTATTGCTGCTAATTTAGGAATTACTGAACCAGCAATGTTTGGTACAAATATTCCACTATTCTTCCCTATGTTAGCTGCTTCAATTTCAGCTGGTATTGGAGGATACTGAGTAGGAATGTCACAAACAGTAGCAAGTTCATTAGGTTCAGCTTCATGACTTGGATTTATTCAATTCTCTCCTGTTAAGAGCGATGCTTTAGTTAAATACTATGATGCTTATGAAAAATTAGTTCCATGAGGAAACAAAATGTTCTTCCACAGAGCACTTGCTCCAATGGCAAACATTGCAATTGCTTCAGTAATTGCTTCAATTTCCTCAGCTACTCTAACATTTATTTTTTCAAAAACATTTGGTAAAAAAGCTCTTAAGGAATTTATAAAGGAAAATGCTTAATAAAAAAGAACAAAAATATCAAACAACACTTTCAAAAATTGAAAAACTCTATCAAGAACAAAAAAATAAAACTAAAGTTTTTGATGATAATTCAATTGCTGAATTATATCAAAAACACTTAATTACAAAAGGTGATGTCTACTACAATAGACTTCACCTTTCTGCTTATTCTGGATTATTAAATGATCCAAATAACTATGTTTGCCACAAAGGAACTTACTACATTTTTTATCAATGAAATCCCTTTGATCCAATTCATGCAAACAAGCATCAAGCTTATTTTAGTACAACTAACTTTAGAGAATTTAAGCACCATTTAATTGGTCTAAGACCTTCAAATGAATATGATGCAAACGGAATCTACTCTGGTTCTGCTATTTCAGACAACAAAAGCACACTTTTATATTACACAGGTAATATAAAAGAAAATAATACTTATGGCTCAAAAGAAGCAACTTCAAACATCATGGTTGCTAAATTTAATGACAACTGAAAAGAAACTGAAAAAACTAAAAAACTACTTTTTTCAGTTGATAAAACAAAATACACAAGACACTTTAGAGATCCTTATGTATTTAAAAAAGATGGTTATTACTATTTACTTTTAGGTGCTCAAAATTTAGAATCAAAAGGGAAAATCGCTGTATACAGATCTAAAAAAGCTGATTCTAAATTTGAGTGAATTGGTGAAATTAAGTTTATTAATGCACCAAAACAACTCGAAGATGCCTTTATGTTTGAGTGTCCAAGTTTTACTTACAATGCCTTTGTAGATGTTTTATTTATTTCAACACAAGGTGCTTATTTTTATGAAAAAGACAATCAAAACAGAGATGTTTCAATTTATTTATTAGGACAAATGAATTGAGACACACTGGAATTTGAGGTTGAAAGCTGAGATCTTTTAGACCTTGGTCCGGATTTTTATGCACCACAAATTATGAATAATCCAGATGATCAAAATGCTCACTTTATAGCTTGAGCAGGAAACCCAGAAACAGAATCTGTGGCAACTTTTGATTATCACTATGCTAACTCACTAACATTACCAAGACAGTTCTGAATTTCTCCTGAAAATAAATTAGAAACTCAATACATCAAAAAAGTTGATTACTTATTTGATGATTATGAGTTCACTTCTTCGCCTGTAGTTTTAGATAAATACAAAAGACAAGCAGTATTTCATGCAAGAGCAAATAAAAAGAGTTGATCATTTAAGATTGAAGGGCATGATGAAAAAGGTAATATTTTAGGTTTAATTACTTTTGAATACAAAAGAGGAAAACTGATTGTTAATAGAGAACAAATGACAGAAATTGTTTCTAAAACTTCTCCTAACATCATCACAAGAGATATCCCTGATGCGACTGAATTTAGTATGATTTTAGACTCTTCATTAATTGAAATTCACTTTAATGGTGGTCAAAAAGCCTTCACAATAAAATACTTTATCGATGGAGATCTTACTTTTTCACCAAAAAATCTTGATGTTTGAAAAGGAGATATTAAGCCAATTTCAATTGATTGAGACTATGGACATAACGTTTTAGTTCCTGGAGAACTTGTGTTCGATGAATACAGAATCGGAAGAAAAAAACACGAAGAAATTGGTGGAGCTTCCTTTAATGTTGCGGTAGCAATTAAGCACCAAGACATAAACAGCGCTTTCTGTGGAATGGTCGGAGGTAAAGATAAAAATTTTGCAAAAATATTAGAAACTAGAGCAAAATGAGATTTAGATGGAGACAATATTTTTTGACAAGAAGACAAATACACAACAAGAGCAATTGTTAAATTAAATAAAGCAGGTGAAAGAAGTTTTGAATTCATTCGTGGAGCTGATAAAGATCTTAACTACGAAAGAATCAAAAACAAAAAATTTAGTGCGCTTGCTTTAGTATCTGCAACTGCCTTTTTAGGTGGTGATCTATTCCAAACATACAGAAAATTAGCTCAAAAAGCTAAAACAGAAAACAAACCAATCTTCTTTGATCCTAACTACAGAGAAGCACTATACAAAGATCAACTAGATTCCTTTTTAGAAAAAACAAATGAGTTCATTGAATATGCTGATTTTGTTAAATTCTCAAAAGAAGAACTACTTTTAGTTACAAATACAGAAGATCTTGAATCGGCACTACAAAAGCTTGCTGTTTATGAAAATAAAGTGTTTTTAGTGACTTTAGGAAAAGAAGGAACTCTTGTTTATTTAAATCAAAAACACTTTGTTGTTCCTTCTAGAAAAGCAGAACAAATCGATACAACAGGAGCTGGAGATGCTTTCTTTGGAACTTTCATTGCCAAATGACTTGGTCTTAATTCAGGAACTAAAAAGAAACTTGAGTTCAATTTAGAACTAATTGAAAAAGTCTTTGATTCTAATGTAGTTGCTTCTTATGTTGTTGAAAAAGTCGGAGCGCTTTCACTACCTCCAAAACCGCTTGCCTTCCAAAAACAAAAAGAGTTATGAGCAGCTGTTGAACAGAAATTCAAAAAGGAATTTATAAATGAAAAAAGTAATTAAAATAATGATTCCAAGCGTGTTTTTGATTGGAATCATTATTGGGATAATTCTTTGTTTTAGTATCGAAGGATTAAAAGAAAACTGATATAGTTTTGTTATTATTCCTTTAGCAATCGGTTCTATTTTCGCCTTAATAATCTTAAGTTTTTGATTTATTTTTAAAAAGCCAAAAAGCTAATGTCAAAGATCAAAAAAGTCATTTCTTATTTATCAGAAATGATCAAAAGCGGCCAAATTGAACCTAATAAATTAATTCCTTCTGAAAATGAATTATCTAAAACTTTAGCTGTTTCTAGAACAACTGTGAGAGTTGCTCTAAAACAGCTTGTTTCTTCTAGAGTCTTAATCCCTTTTCAAGGAAAGGGATATGTTTATAATGAATCTAATAATGTATTAGGTTCATTTTTAGAAGTTTATGGAGAATGTGCACAATCTGTGCACCTCAAAACAATTTTTCATGCAGATTTCTCAGAAGAACTAAAATCAAACGGATGATATGAAATAAAGAAAATTCGCTACTATAAAGACTTACCCTTTATTTATACCATCCAAAAAGTGCCAAAAAGTATTATCAACAAAGTAGGACAAGAAAAAGCAGAAGACTCTGTTTATTCCGCTTTTAAAGAAAGTGGAATAAACATTAAATTTGCAAAAAAGAAAATTAAGTTAATTAAGGTTTCTGAAGAAATTAAAAAGTATTTTCATGTTAGTGCTTCGCACTTAATTAAGTTAGTTTCTTATACCTATTCAGACAAAAATGAATTACTAGAAATATCTATTAATTACTATTTAAATAGTTTTGAGTGAGAATTTATTGAATATCACAGTTTGGACTAATTTTGAGCAAAATTAGTATTCAAACACAGTGTTATATATTGTTTTTACTATGATATACGAAAATAATATATAATATTAAAGAACTTGTAGAAACAAGTTTAAAAAGAAAGGAAATATGCATAAATTCGCACAGAAATTTACTGAGTTCTTTAAGTTTAAAAAGAACAAGCCAAAAGTAAATGGTGGTAATGGTAAAGCAAAATTAATCTTATCTAAGATTTCTGGTGCTTTCATGCTTCCAATTGCTGTTATGGCTATTGCTGGATTAATGCTTGGAATCGGTTCTACAATTGTATCTCAAGCAGGTAATTCAACAGGCTTAATAAAATTCGGTCTTTTAATTAAAAACCTAGGAGACCCAGTTTTTGGAGCTCTTCCAATATTATTTACAGCAGCATTTGTTATCGCCTTTACAAATGATGCAGGTACGGCTGTGTTTTCATCAATGGTTGCTTACTTTGTTTTCTTAGGACTTCAAGTTCCTTTTATAGACGAAGTTAAAGCCGCAGATGGTAAAACACTTGAAGGTTATACTATTTTATTCGCAGGGGCTGGAAGAACCCTTGAGTCCTCTAAACAAATTGTAGGTTTTGCATTTGGAATTAAATCAATGCAAACATCAATTTTTGGAGCGATTATCGTAGGTATTGTTGTTTCATATCTATACAATAAATTCTACAAAATTCAACTACCTCAAATGATTTCATTCTTTGGAGGTAAAAGATTTGTACCAATAGTTTCTATTTTAGCTATGGTGCCAATTTCATTAGTTTTCCTATTATTCTGACCATGAGTCGGTGCTGGACTAACAGCATTTGGAAAATCACTTAACCATGTGCCATATGGATTTGAGTCATTAATCTTTGGATTTATTGAAAGATCTCTAATTCCATTTGGACTTCACCATGCATTCTACTCACCACTATGATATACATCAGTTGGAGGGGATGTTAATGATTTATTACAAACTGCTCTAACAGACGGAAAATACTTAGATGACTATAAAGACATTGATTTCAAAGCTCTTGGAGTTACACAATCACAAGCATTTTCAATTCACGATTTTGCTGCATTAGTAAAACTTGATGTTGAAAAATGAGCAGGAGACTCTAAAATCTCTTCAGCTGTTTTAGGGTTACCACAAAACTATGTTTACTGAAAAGGAACAGACGAAAAATACGGTATATTACCAATATTTGAATTCCTACAAACAAACTTAGGTCTTAAAGTTGGTAGATTCCTACAAGGTAAATATCCATTTATGCAATTTGGATTACCAGCAGCTGCAGCAGCTATGGTATTTGCAGCACCTAAAGAAAACAGAAAAGTTGCTTTAAGTGCTGTTATGCCTTCAGCTCTTACAGCTCTTATTACAGGGGTTACAGAACCGATCGAATTTACATTCTTATTCTTAGCTCCTTACATGTTCTGAGGATTCCACGCTGTTATGGCTGGATTAGCGTTTATGTTAATGAACGTTCTTGGAGCTCACATCGGACAAACTTTCTCAGGAGGAATCCTAGACTTAATTATCTATGGAATTATTCCTGTTGTTAAAGGAACACACTTCTGATGATGAATCGTCGTAGGTATTGTTTATGCTCCTATTTACTTTGTAGTATTCTACTTTGTAATCAAAAAAGCAAACTTAGAAACTCCAGGTAGAGGAAAAAATGTAAAACTATTTACAAAAGCAGACTACAAAAATAAAGATACAGAAGAAACAAAATCAAACAAAAATTCTTTAAATGAAAAAGAAAAAGCAGTTATTAGAGCTTTCGGTGGATGAGACAACATTTCAAAATTCAACAACTGTGCTTCAAGATTAAGATACGACATTAAAGACAAAACGTTAGTTAATGTCGATGACTTAAAAGCTGCAGGTGCGGTTGGGGTTGTTTTTGTTGGAGAAAACCACGTTCAAGCTATTTTTGGACCAATAGCTGAACAACTTAACTCAAAATTAAGTTCTCACATTGGAGAAGACTTATCAAATGAGCAACCTCAAGAACAAATGAAAGAAGAAGCTCAAGTGAACACAGAAGTACAAAATAACTCATCATCTATTTCTTTAAGATCAGTTGCTTCAGGTACAATTAAAGAATTATCAAGCATTCAAGATGGAGTATTTTCAGAAAAAATGCTTGGTGATGGAGTTGTAATTGAAGTTGATCCATCAACACAAATCGTCGATCTGTATGCACCATTTGATGGAGTAGTAGAAACTCTATTCCCAACAAAACATGCATATGGAATTAAATCAAAAGACGGAATTGCAATTATGATTCACGTTGGAATTGATACAGTTAATTTAGGTGGAAAAGGATTCTCAAGCGTTGTAAAACAAGGAGATGAAGTTAAACAAGGTCAATTATTAGGACAAGTTGATATGAATATCATCAGACCTGAAATTGAAAAAACAGACATCGTTTACATCGTTATGTCTGAATCATCTAAAAACGAAGTATTTGATTTCAAATACGGAAAAGCAACAGAAAAAGATGAAATTTTCAGTGTAAAATAACACAAAAGACAAAGATGCAAGAAATTGCATCTTTTCTATTAGCTTTTGTTTAGTTATACTATAAAAAATTTTTGAAGTTGCTAAAATTCATTATTTTTAATTTTTTAGTCTAAAAAGTTATATAATTAAATTGTAGATATATTTATAATAGAATGAGAGAAGAACTGAAAATTAAAAGATTAACTTCAAAAAATGAATTTGACAAAGGAGAAAAAACAATGGATATTGATAACAAAAATAAAACTTATTTAGTGACAAAAATACTCATATTAGTTTTTTTGTTAATTTCTTTTATTTCTTTTTTGTTTGCACTGATCTTTCAAAGGCAAGCAGATATTAGTAATTAACTTTTATTTTTTTACAGGTCTTTATTGACTACTTTTTGCATTTTTCAGAATACTTTACGCCTTGAAATTTAATTATTTATTTAACAAAAACCAACAACCAATTCCAAAAGATCAGAAAAATTGACTATTTTTCTCTTATATAGTTAATGTTAAATTAGATTTTGAGAAACAATGAAGCAAGAAACAAATAAGAAGAATTAAAATAATTTTAGCTACTTTAGTAGTTCTTTTATATTCGCTTCTTGTTCCGTTAGGATATGTAACTTTTCAACTCTATACGGACCACCCTTCTGATTTAGTTTATCTATCACTTGTCAATATATTATGAATATTAATTTACGCTCTTCTATTTATCTATTATCACATTAGAAATGTTTTTAGTGCACATGTACAAAGACCTAAATACATCAGTTTTAAAACAAAGATTTTTTGAAATAAATACCCTTGAAGAAATGATTAAAATTTTCTAAAATAGCACTAAAACAATAGTTTTTGGCAAACCAAAAGCAAAACAAAACACTAACTAAATTTAGCTAGTGTTTTTATTTTAGAATATTTGGGAAGATTCAACTTCCAAATATAAATGAAATCCCAATCACAATAAATACAATTCCAAAAATTATAGGTAAACCTAATTTAAAGTTTTCTCAAGCAGGTAAATACATCTTTGTTGATTCATAACTTACATTAGTTGCTGGGGCAATTTTATGAAGTTTTTTGTATTCTTCTAATTGTCCTTTTTTGTATTCTTCAGCTTTTCTTTTTGCTTTAGGATAAAGCAAAAAAGTAACAATTCCTAATAAAATAAAAAGAACTCCTAAAATTACTTGTAATCAATAAGGAAAAATAGTGTAATTTGCTGGATTTGAGGCTTGTTTTGTTGTTTCTTGGGCAAACTGGTAAAAATTCATAAAAAAATTATATAAGATTTATAAATTTTTGTTATTTAAATTCATCAAAGATAATATAATTTAATAAAGAAATTACTTTAATATAGGAGGAAAAATGTTTAACGTTAATGATTTTAAACCAGGAATAACGTACCAAGAAAATGGTGAGTTATTTATCGTGCTTGAATCACAACACTCAAAACAAGGTAGAGGACAAGCTACTGTAAAAGCAAAAGTAAAAAATTTAAGAACAGGATCAACAACAATTAAATCTTACACAGGTGGAGATAAAGTTGAAAAAGCTCACATTGAAAAAACAGGAATGAACTATCTATACAACGATGGTACAGGAATCGTTTTAATGGATGAAACAACATATGAGCAAATAGTAATTGAAAACTCAAAAGTTGAATGAGAAATGAATTTTCTAAAAGATGGTCAAAAAGTAATCGTAAGAAAATTCGAATCAGAAGTTTTAGACATTGAATTACCAATCAATGTTGAATTAGAAGTTGTAGAAGCTCCAGAAGCTGTTAAAGGAAACACAACTACAAACCCACAGAAAAAAGTTAAATTAGAAACTGGTTTCGAAGTTGAAACACCAATGTTCATCAAAGAAGGTGAAATTATCGTTGTTTCAAGTGAAACAGGAAAATACGTAGGAAGAGCTGGTAAATAAAATGGAATATGTCATTGTTAATTACGGATTAAATCAAGTATACTCAATTCACAAAAATGCCTTTGCCCAAACAATCAAAGCAGTTTTTGTTAAAAACAGAGATGTTAAACTTGATGGAGATATCGAAGTTGTTATAAACAACACAAACACAAATGTTTCTGTAGATCTTGCTTTTTATGTTTTTGAAACAAATCAAGATTTTAGTGATGTAGTTAACAATTTATTAAATTCCCTTAAAGAAGCTATCAAATTCTTAATTGGAGTTGAAGCTGAAAACATGACTCTGCAATACAAAGGCAAAATTAAAAAATAAAGGATATTAATATGAAATTCGATAAAAATTTAGATAGATTATCCATAAACACTTTAAAAGTTAATGGAGTAGCAGCAATTAACAAAGCTAATTCAGGACACCCTGGAATTGTTTTAGGTGCTTCTACAATTATGCATACACTATTCACAAGACACTTAGTGTTCAACCCAATGGCTCCAGAATGAATCAACAGAGATAGATTTATTCTTTCAGCAGGACACGGATCTGCTCTTTTATATGCACAACTAAGAATTTTAGGTTTAATTAAACAACAAGACCTAGAAAACTTTAGACAACTAGATTCTCTAACACCAGGACACCCAGAATTTGGTCACACAGTTGGAGTTGAAGCGACTACAGGTCCTTTAGGACAAGGAGTTGGAATGGCTGTTGGTTTAGCACTTGCTGAATCACACCTAAACGCAAAATTCCCAGAAATTAACCACTACACATATGTATTATGTGGAGATGGAGATCTACAAGAAGGAGTTGCAAACGAAGCTCTTTCTTTAGCTGGAAAATGACAATTAAGCAAACTAATTGTTCTACACGACTCAAACGATATTCAATTAGATACACCAGTTTCAGAAGTAAACTCAGATGATCTAAGACTAAAAATGGAAGCTATGGGATTTGATTACCAATTAGTTTCTAAAAACGATGTAGAAAGAATTTCTGCAGCAATCGATAGAGCTAAAAAAACAAAAAGACCTTCATTTATTGAAGTTAAAACAGTTATTGGTGAAGGTGCAACAAAACAAGGAACAAGTGATGTTCACGGAGCACCTTTAGGAGATGACTTTGCAAATGTTAAACTTCAATTAAACTGAGAACACGGAGATTTCGAAGTTCCAGAAGAAGTTAGTCAATACTACAAAGATACATTATTTGCAAGATCAGAAGAAATTATGTCTGCATTTAATGAATCAGATGCTCTAAAAGCTTACTTAAACAGTGCAAACAAAGAAATCAAACTTGATTTACAACTTAAAAAAGATGATGCAACAAGATCTTCTTCAGGTTCTGTAATCAAATACCTAAACGATAATGTTGAAACATGAATCGGAGGTTCAGCTGACTTAGTTGCTTCAACTAAAGCAGGTGGAGGAGACGGAGTTTTCTCAAGAGACAACAGAAAAGGAAGAAACATCTTATTTGGAGTTAGAGAATTTGCAATGGGAACAATTGCAAACGGATTAGCTCTACACTCAGTTCTAAAACCATTTGTTTCTACATTCTTTGTATTTGCTGACTATGTAAAACCAGCAATGAGACTTTCAGCACTAATGAAACTTCCAGTAACTTATGTATTTACACACGATTCAGTGTTTGTTGGAGAAGATGGACCAACACACCAACCAATTGAACAATTAGCAATGTTACGTTCACTTCCAGGAATGAAAGTTCTAAGACCAGCTGATGAAAAAGAAGTAGTTGCTTCATATGAACTTGCAATTAACTCAAAACACCAACCATACACAATCGTTCTAACAAGACAAAACATTACTTCATTAGAAAACACAAACAAAGAACTATTCAAACAAGGAAGCTACTTTGTACAAAAAACAGATTCACCATATGCACTTATTGCAACAGGAAGTGAATTAGCAAATGCATACAAAGTTGCTAAAGAATTCAACCTTAACTTAATTTCAGCTTCAAACTGAGACGGAAAACTTCTTTGAAATCCTTCAAAAGCAATTTCAATTGAAGCTGCTTCAACTTTTGGATGAGCAAAAGTTGCTCGTCACAACATTGGACACGATGACTTTGGTTACTCAGCACCAGGTTCATTAGTTTACAAAAAAATTAAACTAGATTACGATTCAGTAAGAGCATATGTAATAAAACACTTTAAATTAGAAGCTAAGTAGGTTTTAATACAAATAACAATTTAAATAAACAAAATATTCGAAAACATAAGTTTTTCGAATATTTTCAAAAAAACAAAATTTTTAAGTTTACTACATATGATATTACAATCAGTGCAATCCTTTTAGGAATGTATTTAGGATTAGCCTTTTTATTAAGACTAACCATTCTCACCAAAAAACTTAATATCAGCTTTGAAATTCCTTTTTTCATCATCTTTGGATTAATTTTAGGACCTTTCAAAGGTTCTTTATTAGGAGTTCTGGCTGACACACTCAATTTATTAATAACCTCAACAATTGCAACTTGGATGATTGAATATGCAATTGTCCCTGTGTTTGTTGTTTTAGTTTCTTGAGGCTTATTCCAGACCTTTAAACTACCACGAGAGTGGAGTTTAACAATAATTATTATTTCAATTGCTGTTGTTTTTTGTTTATTAATTACAATTTATGCACTTGAAATTACAAAACCAAATGCAAAATCAACTATTAAATTAGATAGTATTGAAAAAGATGTTTCATCCTTTTTCACAAAAGAAGTAATTTTAGGATTATTAATAGGATTCATGATTTTATCATTAGCATTCTTTAGTACCTTTTTTAGTCTTTGAATCAAGACTAAAAAAGAAATTTATTTCCTAATTACCTTTGTTTTTGCAATTATTTTAATTGTAATAATGCTTGCAAGATGACTATGAGGTCCTTTTGCTTTTGTGCAGTATTACAACCGCTTTATTGGTGTTAAAAGTAATAAAAGCAGAGAAATCAGCAAATATTTCTACATTTATTTAACACCAATTATTCTTAAGGGATTAATTACAATTCCTATTTATACACTATTTTTAGTGTCGCTCACACCTGTTTTATGAAAATTACAGAAGAAATATGCAAGAAATTATCAAAACGGATGAGCAATATAACCCTTTTTGGGTTATGGAGGTTTAGTATAATGGTAGTACAGCGGATTCCAAACCCGCTCGCAAGGGTTCGATTCCTTTAACCTCCGCCATATGTTAATTCACCAAAAAACGGAGTACAATGAAAGAAAATAACACATTTTTCCCACAAAACCTTAAAAAAAGCCAATTTGTCGCTTCAGAATCTGCAAAAGAAGAAATCTTTAGCGAAAGAAATCTTAAAGTTCTTGCTTTAGCTATTGCTCAACTCTCAAAACCACAAGATCAAACAATTATTAAAGTTCTGAGCTGTCATGATAATGACAAATTTTCTAAAAAAATTATCAACATCATCAACCAAAATCTTAACCAATCCCACATCAAAGTTTTCTCTTTAAAAGAAAGCGATTTTGTTTTAAAACCAATTTTTGATTTTGTAGCTAAAAGCTCTAAATTTGCCATTTCTTTTTATTGCTACAAAGACAAAAACACAAATCAATATGTTTTAGAAATCTACAACTCAAAATTCAATTTATTTAGTTCCACAAACTTTGAGCTACTCAAACAAAAAGCAGAACAACTACAGCAAGAAGTCTTTTCAAACTCAAATATCAAAAGCGATATTTCCATTTTAAGCACCAAAAACATCTTTAATGAATTTATTTCCAAAACCTTTGGTTCTTTAGATCTCAACAAAGATCAAAGCAGAATTTTAAGCGTTGGTTTTCTGTCTCAAAACTACAAAATCGATCAATTACAAAAGCACCTAATTGGTAATTTAGACTTCAAATATTACTTTTTACCTTTTTTCAAAAAGTCAAAAAACAAAGCTCTCAAACTCAAGTTATTTTCTTTTTATAAAAAACCAGATGTTATTATTGATATTTATTCAAATGGCCAAAAAATTGACATTTACATAAAAGAAAATAAAAAATACAGAAAAATGACTTTAGAAGAGCAAATTCTCTTTTTAATCTTCTTTAAAAACTACAGAACAGCAGAAGATACTAAAATCATCAACAACTTCAATTCCATCTTTAATTTTGATTTACTAAATCAAAAGATGTCAAACTCCTCAAAAGTACTTAAACAACAAATAGAGCTTCTTGAAAATCAAGAAATTGAGTTTAGCTATTTAAACAATTTAGTTAAACAAAATCCCTTTGTTAAAGTTATTTTAATTCTTAATTTCTTAAATTATCAAAAGACTCAAAACTCAAATTTTGACAAAACAAAAGAGATTTTCAAAAAAATGAATTCCTTTAAAGGAATAATTGATTTTGAAGTTTATGGAGTAGAACAAGTAGAAGATCTCATTGAAGAACTCAAACTCTATGATTTTAAGGTAATCGATAAGCAAATTGAATTATTAAATTACTGAGACCAAATCTATTATTTTGAAAGCAATACCGGAGAAAAAATCAAGATTTTTGCTGATTTTTCACTAAAAAAACTTTTAGTTTTTATAAATAGTGACAATAGCATAAAATATAAGCAAATAATCAACAAGTTATTTATGAAAGGTAGAAATGACAACTAAATTTAAAAATAAAGAATATAACCTACTTGGAACTTCTTTACAAAAAGGACAACAAATTTCACTAAAGCTTACAAACACAATGTTTGAAGATATTGAAATTAAAGAATTTAAGAAATTAAGCATAATTTCTGTGTTTCCTTCAATTAACACAAGAGTTTGTGATGAGCAAACAAAAGGAATTTCAATTTTAGCAAACAAATATCCAGAAGTAGATTTTATTTCTGTATCAGTAGATTTACCAAGTGCAATTGCAGAATGAAAAAGCGTAAACATGATGCCAAACATTGAAATCTATTCAGATTACAAAAGAAGAGACTTTGGATTGAGCTATGGATTTTTAATTGATCAAGTCTTTTTATTAAATAGAGGATACATTGTAGTAGACCAAAATTCTAAAGTAGTTGACTTCGCTTACAACAGCGATGTTCACCAACAAATTGATTTTGATAAATTAGAAGATATTATCAAAAACAATAAATAAACTATAAAAATTCAGGCAGCATAAAAACTGCCTGTTTTTTTGTGGATTTTGATTTTTTTAAAATTATGGTAGAATATTACTTATACAAATCGAAAGGATATAAAAAAATTATGTCAAACAAATTAAAAAACTTTTTATTAAGTTCAAGTGCAACAGTTGCAGCAGTTTCAGGACTAGCTTTCGCTGTTTCATGTAACAAAGCAGAAGAGAAAAAACCAGAAAATCCAGAAAAACCAGATCAAGCAACACAAGAACAAGCACTATTATCAAAATTCATGGAAGATAACTCATACTTCACTTCAACAACAGAAGGGTTTGCTAACTACTACTTCAAATTTGAAAAAAATGGAGCACAATCAAATGAATTTGTTTTCTGATTAGTTCTAAAAAATAAAGACGGTGATGATGTTTCACACGATAATGGTTCAAAACAATTTACAATTGAATTAAAAGAATTAAACCAAGAAGGAACAGCTGCTAAAGAAAACGCAAAAACATTTACTGCAACAAGTACATTTGTAGCAGCAGAGAAAAAAGTAGTAGCTGGAAGAGAATTAGATCTACCACCTCACTATGAATTTAAAATTGCTATAAACGAAGGAACTACTGCTGAATTATCTTCATTAGGAATTTCTTCATTAAAATACGACACAAACACAGACGTTATTTTAGCTAAAAAATAATTTAACCAAAAAACACGGAATTTTCCGTGTTTTTGTTTATTTTGAAAGGATGTTTACTTTCTTTTTTCCTTCGAATTGATACTCGTAAGCATATAGAATTCCGTCGCTTAATTCAATTTTTAGAGCATTTTTTAGTGGTTGTAAAGATGCTCTAAAAATTTTAATTCTTTTGTTATTAGAATCAAACATAAAGCATCCTGGGTTATCGTTTAAAGCCTTTATTTTTCTGTATGTTTCTATTAATTTATCTTCTTTAAATATTTGAGCAAACTCTTTAGAAATCTTAGGTGATAAGCTCACAAGGGATTCATCTTGTTTTTGAGCTACTAATTTATCATTGTATAAATCACTCAATCAGCTTACTATATTGTTTTTAGCTAATTCAGAAAGGTTTTTAAATAACTCAAGAGAAGTATCTTCTTCTTTGACTAAAATGGATGCTTTTGCAATCATATCTCCTGCATCCATTTCTTTAGTCATGTAAATAAGAGTTATTCCTGCTTCACTATCTCCGTTTAATAAAGTATACTGAATAGGACTTGCTCCTCTGTATTTTGGTAATAAAGAACCATGGACATTAACAGAAGCTTTTTTAGCAAGCTTTAGGACTTTTTCAGGAACTCATTGTCCAAAAGCTGCTGAAACAAAGAAATCAAAGTTTAATTGTGCTAATTGATCATAAATTTGAGAAATTTTTTCTGGTTGAAACAGTTGGATATTGTATTTTTGAGCAAGAAGTTTTGTTGGAGTCGGTTCTAATTTATAGCCCCTATTTGCTGGTCTGTCCGGTTGAGAAACAATTGCTACAACATCAAAATTATTGATTATTTCTTCAAAAATAGGAACTGAAAATTCAGGTGTTCCTGCTAAAACTATTTTAATTTTTTTGTTCATCATTCCTCTATTTATTAGCTATATTTACATAGCTATTGAAAAAATTAGTTATTTTTTCAACATTTTCTTTTGTAAGTGTTGATGTGATTAATCAATTTTTTAGGATTTCTCTAACTTCTTTTAATTTTTCTGATTCTTGCTGTCTTTTTTGTTCGTTTGTGATGTTGTGACTTAAATAATAAGATAAATAAAGATCAATAAGTTCTATTCCATAAATGTGAAGATCAGCGATTTTATCTTTGTAAATATCTGAAAATGTTTCTCACATAAATTTAGAATCGATAAAGTAATTATCTTCATTTTTATCTACACCAATTCTTTGCCCTAAAGAGGTTTTAATTCCTGCTAAATGTTTTTTTTCTAAACTGTCGATAAGACTAAATAATTCTTTTGTATCAGGATTTTTTTGATCTAATTTATAAGCTTCTTTTTTAAGGTTAAGGAATAATTCAGGAAAATCTTTGTTTCAAGCAATTTCTTTTAATTCTGGAAATTGCTCATTTATATAATTAAGTAGTTGCTTTAATAAATCGAGTCCTTTAAAGTGGAAAATGTATCTTGGATAATTTGAGTTATAAGCATATGTTGATAGTTTAGTATCAATTTCATTAGTTACACGATAAAGAGTTTTTACATTTCTTTTGAACTGTATTTCCTTTTGTTCTTTTTCTTTTCTTTCTTGCTCTAATTTGTCTTTTTCTTCTTGAGTTAGTTCTTTTGGTTTGTCTTGTTTAGTTTCTTTAGTGTCTTTTGGTTTATTTGAGTCGTCAGATCCTTTAATAGGTTTTTGATTATCTTTTTTTGGATCATCAGGTTTTTGTTGTTCGGTTTTTTGAGCTTGATTACAACTAAAGGCAATTGCAGGAATTGTTGCAAGACTCAATAGAGATAGTAATAATTTTTTCTTCATATTTTCCTTTCTAGTTTGCTGAATTTAGCTTAATAGTTTGAATATTTTTGTCTTTTAGAATTTTAACAAAATCTTGTTTAATATCACCTGAAAATCTTGAATCTGAGTATTTTATAGGTGATTTAAAGAGTGCGACAGAGTTTCCGATTTCTTCTTTGTGGTCTGCTGCATAAACATGAGCAAAATTAACTCCAATTAAGTTAAATTTAGAATCAATTACCATAGAACCCGAAGAACCGCTATCAAGTGGGCTTTTTGAGTTGTTTAGATTTAAAATAGGCATTTGGTTGATGATTCTGATTCTCATTCCATGATCAACGCCCTCAACAAAAGGTTTTTGATATTTTTTTCAGTCTTCGTTTAAGCTGTTATATTCTTTATTTTTTTGCTCATCATATTTAGTCCACATATTAACAAAATCTTTGTTATCAATGATTCTATTTTTAGCAATAATAGTTCCACCGTTAGATTTAGCAACCTTAAAAGCAAATTTATAATCAGAACTTCCAAAATATAAAGGATAACCACCTACAAAGTGTGTTTTAGTTGGATTTTCAAGTTCTTTAGAGTCGCTGTTTTCATTTCCAAGACCTAAATATCAATCTTTTTCTTTGTCTGTATCTAAAACATCATATAAGCTTGGAAACATTCTTTGGATTTCAGCTTTTGTTAGTCTTATTTTAATTAAGACAAAGTCTCCGCCACCATAAGGAGTTGTTCCGATTCTGTTTTGATGTCCTTTGTTAAGCATAATATCTGCAACATCTCTTTTTGTTTTAACACCTTCACTTGCAAAAAATGGAGTGTAAAGTAACATGTCTTTTCACTCTCTTCAAAGGTTAAAGGTGCTATAAGTTAATTCTGGTCTGTTGTAGATATTTTGCTCAAAATCATAACTTGAGTTGTAGTTATTTTTAGCAAAAGTCACTCTTGTTAGTCACTGGTGATTTTGTTGAGGCAGGTTTGTGATTTTTTGGTGTGAAATCCTGTTGTTTTGTGTAACATCTTCTACTTTTGGAACTGCATTAAAATCAAAACCACCATATCAATCTTTAGATTTTTGAGTTGATTCATTAGGGTCAAAAAAGAACTGTGATTTATCAAAGAAATCACCAAAGTTGATAACGTGAGCATTAGTTCCAACAATAAAATCATAAACGCCATCAATTCTGTTTTGTGCATTTGTGATTCTGTCTAGAATTCAGGCTGTACCACCGATATTAGCTTTATGAAGTTTTGGATAAGGTTCAAAATTTTGTTGTTTGATCACGAGATAATCAAAAGCAATACTAAAAGTTCTGTCATTAATAAAGGAATAAAAGTCGTTATCGCTTTTTAGATCTGAATTTTGTTTATTTAAATAATAGAGAAAATCTCCTTTTTCTGTTTTAAATAAAAGAGTTATTTCACCTTTTTTATCATCAAAATTAGCCTTTACATCACTTAATTTAGACTCTATAGAAAATAGTTGTTGAATTGAGTCTAAATTTAAGAAATATAGAAATTGACTTAAGTTTGAAGGGAGTAATCCAAAAGGATTTTTGCTAATAAATTCTTTGAGTTTTTGAAGAGTTTGAGAATTTAGATTTTGACTTTGTTGTTTAACATCAAAGTTTTCTAAATATTTTGCAGTTGTCATTCATTTTTGTCTGTATCCATCTGTAAAATACTTGATTTTTTCTTCATCATTTTCTCCAAAATCCCCATAAATCCCTACATTTTGAAGTTTCTCAAAGAATCTGTCAGTTTGATTTTCATTGTAATTTGAAAAATCGATATTTTCTGTTTTTAAAAATGTTTTAAATTCTTTTAAGCTTGTTTTATATAAATTAGTTGCTGTTTGAATTGATGATGCTTCTTTGTATTTTTGTGTTTGAGTATCAAAAACATCATTTAGAGATAAACTGAATTTTTCTGCAAATTCACTTAAAGCGGGGTTTTTGTTATCTGTTTGATTGTTTTGATCGTCTGGTGTTTGAGGTTTTTCTTTATCTTCTGTTGAAGGAGTTGGATTTGTGGGTTTTTCTGGTTCTTTAGTTTCAGAAGGATCTTGTGGTTTTTGTGGATCTTCTGGTTTGATAGGAAGCTCAATACCCTCTGTTGTTTGAGTTTTTGTTTTAAAAGAATATTTTTTTGATAATTCAATTTGTTGAGAATTTAAAAATGCTTTTTCTACTGTATATTCTGTGTTTTCGGTAAGATTTTTAACTAAAAAAGAAGCCTTTGATTCCTGAGAATCAAAAGCATTCATTTCTATTTTATTATTATTAATCTGGATGTAAATTTTGTTATTTGACTTTAAATCCAGATTTTTTAGAAAAACAAAAACACTAACAGAAGTTTCTGCAACCTTTTCAAAAGAAATATTGGTTATTTTAGTCTTTTTAGAATCATCTGTTATTGGTTTATTAATAGTGTTTTCATTTGGTTGAACTTGGTGTTGATTGCAACTAATTGCAACAACAGAAAATGAGCTTAATAAAAAAAGTTTAAATATAGTTTTAGATAACTTCATTTACTATTTCTTTAGTGCATTTTCAATTCATTCAATCAAAATGTCTTTTGGAAAGTATTCAAAACCTTTGTTTAGAATTTCTCCATTTTTTAAAACTAGGTGTGTAGGAACTTTTAGAACTTCAAATTTTGTTCCTTCTTTTCTAAATAATTGAGCTTCTTCAGCATCAACTTTAATCATTTTTAATTTGCTATCTTCACTAAAGTGATCAGCAACTTGTTTAACAACTGGAGCCATCATTTTGCAGTCTCCACATCAAGCTGTAGTGAATTCTAAATAAACTACACCACTTTCAATTTCTTTTTGAGCATCTGCTCATTTCATTTCTTTTAATTCCATATTTAAATAATTACAAAAGAAAATTATTTGTAAATCCTTTCATTTAATATCTAAATTTTACTATTTTATAGTTGTTTTTTGTGTAATTGGTGTAAATTTAGTCTTTTCGAGCTTAAAAATTCCGATATTTACTATTTTTTATAATTTGTTTATCATAAATAAAAAATATGGTAGAATATAAAAGAATATGGCGGACGTGGCGAAGTGGCTAACGCATCGGGTTGTGGCTCCGACATTCGCGGGTTCAATCCCCGTCGTCCGCCCCATTTTTTAAGATTTCTATAATTAGGTATCTTAAAAAATGGTTTTTTTATTACTTTTTTTATTTAGTTAATAAAATTTATACAAAAAAAAATAATAGTATTATAATATTAAAGAAATAAAAGTTTTTTAAACGAAAGGATAGAAATGAAAAAAATCGCAATTAACGGATTTGGTAGAATCGGTAGATTAGTTTTTAGAGCAATTTTAAAATCATACAAAGATTTAGAAATCGTTGCTATTAACGACTTAACAGACGCTAAAACATTAGCACACCTATTAAAATACGACTCAGCACACGGAAGATTTGACGGAACAGTTGAAGTTAAAGACGGAAACTTAGTAGTTAACGGAAAAGAAATCAAAATTCTAGCTGAAAGAAACCCAGAATTATTACCATGAGGACAAATGGGAATCGATGTTGTTGTTGAATCAACAGGATTCTTTACATCAAAAGAAGGATCAGAAAAACACCTTGCAGCAGGAGCTAAAAAAGTTCTTATTTCAGCACCAGCTTCAGGAGACTTAAAAACAGTTGTTTACAACGTAAACCACGACATCTTAACAGCAGACGACAAAATCGTTTCAGCTGCTTCATGTACAACAAACGCATTAGCACCAGTTGTTCACTTCTTAGACAAAGCATTTGGAATTGAACGTGGATACATGTCAACAATTCACGCTTACACAGCTGACCAAAGACTACAAGATGCTCCTCACTCAGACTTAAGAAGAGCTAGAGCAGCAGCTACAAACATCGTTCCTTCTTCAACAGGAGCAGCTAAAGCTATCGGTTTAGTAGTTCCTTCATTAAAAGGAAAAATGGATGGTATCGCTTTAAGAGTTCCAACAATTACAGGATCATTCGTTGACTTAGTAGTTGAACTTAAAAAAGATGCAACAGCAGAAGAAATCAACAAATTAATGTTTGAAAACAGAAACGAATCATTTGGATACACAGATGAACCAATCGTTTCATCAGACATCATTGGAGCAACAGAAGGATCAATCTTCGATGCTACTTTAACAAAAGTTATGTCAGTTGATGGAAAAAGTCTATACAAAATTTACACATGATACGATAATGAATCATCATATGTAAACCAATATGTAAGAGTATTAAACTACTTAACAAAACTATAATAACACTCAAAACAAAAACACCATTTTTGGTGTTTTTTTATGCATTTTTTATATACTCAAAACATTAGCAATTTTTATAAAATCAGGCCATTTATTGGTAAAATATAAAATATGGAAAATAAAAATTACAAAGCTTTATATAGAACATACAGACCACAAATTTTTGATGAAGTAAGAGGACAAAAATTTATAATTCAAACTCTTAAAAATATTATTACTTCAAACAAAATTTCTCATGCATATCTTTTTTCAGGTCCAAGAGGAACTGGAAAGACTTCTGTTGCGAAAATTTTTGCAAATACAATCAATTGTCCACATTCAGAAGATATTCTTAAGCCTTGTGATTATTGTATTCAAAACGCAAATAATTCCCTCGACATAATCGAAATGGATGCTGCCTCCAATAATGGAGTAGAAGAAATCAGAGAACTAAGAGATAAAATTCAAAATAGACCTGTTGCATCAAAATACAAAATTTATATCATTGATGAAGTTCATATGTTAACTAAATCAGCTTTTAATGCTTTATTAAAAACATTAGAAGAACCACCAAAACATGCGATTTTCATTTTAGCTACAACAGATCCATACAAAATCCCTCTAACAATCCTTTCAAGACTTCAAAAGTTTAATTTCTCAAAAATATCTGATTCAGTTATTTTAGAACAACTTAAATTTGTTGCAATAAAAGAAGGAATTAACTTTGAGCAAAATGCTCTAAAACAAATTGTTGCTTTAGCGGACGGAGGAATGAGAGATGCTCTATCAATTTTTGAGCAAATTTCAATTTATTCTCAACAAAATATAACAGAAGATTCTGTAGAAAAAGTTTTTGGAATTGTTTCAAAAACTAAACTAATTGACTTGCTAAACAAACTAAACCAAAACCTCTCAAGCGAAGTTTTTGCTCTTGTTAAAGAGTTTGAAAAAACAGGAAATGACATTAATTCAATCGTTTTAAACCTAATTTCCATTTTAAGAGATTATTTAGTTTATAAAAAGACTAAAAACGCTGATTTAATTAATTTTATAACAGTTAACCAAGCTCAAATGATTGAGATTAATCCTAAAAAAGCTCTGAAATACATTGATATTTTATTTGATACTTCTCAAAGCCTAAATTCATCTCACAACTCAATTCAAACACTTGAAATTTGCTTTATAAAAATTCTTTATGAATCAACTCAACGAGAGATTGAGGTTGCTCCAATAAACAAAAATACAGAAATAAACACAGTTATAGAAGTTCCTAAACAAAGTGCTCATGTTGAAGAAATAAAAGAAGTAAAAGAAGCACTTGAATCTCTTTCAAAGCAAAATCAAGTTGATGATCACTTTAGTTTTAATCAAAAGAGTTATGAAAAAGAAACACCAATAAAACCAGAACCAATTGTAGAAAAACCACAAGAGCAACAACCAAAACAAGAAGATAATAAACTACATGATTTAGATGTTTTATTTTCAGAAGCAAAAGTGTTTGAATATAAACAAAACCCAGAATTTGTAAAAAGTTCACTAAAAGAAATTGAACCACCAAAAGTTGAAAATACACAAATTCACTCTGTTTTTGAGCAAAATGTATTTGATTCTTCTCAAACACAATATTTAGAAAAAGACTCAAACCCTTCAATCTTCTCATCAGAAATGTTCCAAACACAATCAATACCACTTGATCCGATTTCTGAAGAACCTTCTATGTTTTCGCAAAACTTTGAAAGTCTTTCAAACACTGATATTATTTCAAGATCTCAAGAGTTAATATTAAATCAAAATGAGATTGTTGGTTCTAAAGAAATAACAACAGAAATTGTTATAACTCAAGAATTTGATGCCCAACCAAAAATCACAAATACCATCTTATTAGACAACACTCAAGAACAAATTCAAGAGACACAAAAAATCGAAAATACAGAAAATAGTGTTATTTTAGAAACACAAAACAATAATTATCAAGCTACAAACGAATATGATAAAGCTATAGAAAAACCAGAACAAAGAATTAAAGGCGAAGTTTTTGCAGACCTTTCAATTGATGATGAAGAAAAAGAAATCATAGAAGAAAAACCAAAACCACCAGCGTTTTTATTTGAAGAAACAAAAGAAATTCCAATTCAAGGAATGGAAGATGTAAGCTTAACTGCAGAAATCTCTTTAGCAATTCCAGAAGATAGCTTAAGTGTAAATGAGACAATAAATTTATTCTCTTTAGCTCAAAAGTCAAGAAAGAAAAAAGACATTATTGAAAGAAGAAAAGTTGAACTTTCAAGCGACAACTTGAAGTTATTTATGGAAACCAATCCAGAATATAAAGACTACATTAGCGAGCTATTAAGAGTTAAAATAATTACAAGTCTTGAAGATTTTATTTTAGTTTCTGCCGATGATGCAAACGTTGAAGCAATTTGAAAAATAAATTCCTTTAAAAACTCTCTATTATTTAGAGAACTAATGAGATCTATTTTTGGAAAAGAAATTCACTTCTTTGCAATTTCAAAATCACTGTTTTTTGAGTCAAAAATGAAGTGAGAAAGAATTTTACAAACCAAAACAGTTCCAGATCCAACACCACTACCAGTATTAACAGAAAAAACAAAACAAGAACTAGAAGAAGAAAAAGTTATGTCAATCTTCGGTTCAAAATTTATAAAAGATTAGGAGAAAATTATGAATATACAAGAAATGATGAAACAAGCTCAAAAGGCTCAAAAAGAAATTTTAGCTAAACAAAAACAATTAAATGAAACAGAATTCGTTTTCGAAAAACAAGGAATTAAAATTGTAATGTTCGGAAACAGAAGAATTAAATCAGTTGAAATCAACGAAGTTTTAATTGATCCAGATGACAAAGAAACATTAGAAGATCTAATTATTCTTGCAATTAACGATGCGATGGAAGAATTAGACGAAAAACACGAAAGCATTATGCCAAAAGGTCTTGGATTCTAATGTTTGGTCCAGAATTTGATGAATTAATTGAAAATTTAAAAAAGATACCATCTGTTACTAAAAAGCAATCTGAAAAAATTGCTTTTTATATTCTTAATTTAGATCATGAGCAACTACAAAAATTAACAGACTCAATCAAGTCTGTTAATCAAAATCTTAATCAGTGTGTGACTTGCAATTTCATTACTAAAAACAAACAATGCTACATTTGTTTAGATCTAAACAGAAGAAAAAACTTATTAATTGTTGAAACAAACAACGATATTATTAAGCTTGAAAAACACAACTTATTTGATGGTAAATATTACATTTTCGATTACAAAGATAAAGAAAATCTTGAAAAAACAACAAACAAACTACTTTCAGTTGTTGATGATTTTAAAGAAGTAATCATTTCTTTATCACCAACAATTGAAGGAATGACTTTTTCTAATTATCTTGAAAAGCTTTTAGCAGATAAAACTAATTTAAAAGTTTCAAGAATTGCTTATGGAATTCCAATTGGTGCAACAATTGACTATATGGACGAAAACACCATTATGGAATCTCTGAAAAACAGAAAGGAAGTTAAGTAATTATGTTTATAACATTTGAAGGTCTTGATGGAAGCGGAAAAACTACAATAGTAGATAAATTAAGAGACTTTTTAGCTCAAAACTACTCCCATTTAAGCTTTGTTTTCACGCGTGAACCTGGAGGTTGTGGTTTAAAAGAAGCTGAAAAAATAAGAGAAGTAATTCTTGATAAAGAAAACGAAATTGATCCAATGTCAGAAGCTGTTTTATTTGCCGCTTCAAGAAGACTTCATTTAGAAAAAATTATTTGACCTTCACTAAAAGAAGGCAAAATAGTTATTTGTGATCGCTACATCGATTCTTCCATCGCTTATCAAGGGGCTGGAAAACAAATTGGAGTAGAAAAAGTTAGAGCACTCAATGAAATCGTTATTGAAAACACCTATCCAAACGCAACATTCCTTTTTGATATTTCTGCACAAGAAGCTAGAAAAAGATTGCTAGCCAAAACTAACCACAGCGATGACAGAATGGAAATGAATAAAATAGATTTTTTCACAAGAACTTACGATGCATATCACGACTTAGCAAAACAAGAACCAAATCGTTATTACATAATTGATGCAACAAAAAGTGTTGAAGAAGTCTTTGAGCAAGTAAAAATCGAAATTATTAAATTACTAAACAACAAATAATATGCAACTTTCTCAATCAAAAACATTAATTAAAAATGCTTTTAGTCAAAATAAAACTTTCCATTCCTGAATATTAGAATCTGAAAACGCTTTTGTTTTTGAACAACACATAACTTTCTTAGTTTCTCAAATTAGAAAAAAAGAATATAAAAGTTTTTTAGAAATAAAAAACAGTACCTTATTTATAGACTCTAATTCTTTAAACAAAGAAGCTGTTGATCACTTTTTAAACAAACTCTCTTTTAGATCTCAAAACGAATCTGAATCCAAAATTTTAATTATTGAAAACTTAGAAAAAGCAAGCAATATAATTCTTAATACCCTTTTAAAAACAATTGAAGAACCTACTGAAAATACTTTCATTATTTTCAGTACTTTTAATTCAAACAATATCTTAAAAACAATTAAATCACGTTGTATTTTAGTTAAGTGTGTTTCTGAAACAAATGAGCAAAATTTAGCGTTTATACAGCAAAATCCTGTATTTTTGGAATTTAAAGATACACTTGAACATCTTTATTTACAATCACAAGAAACTCTTGAAAAAAACTTAGATCTAATCCAAAATTTAATATTAGAATTTAAAAATCTTACTAAAAAATTTGACTACAAAGCCTTTTTAAAAATTCTTTACAAAAACATCAATGCTAAAAATTTTGATTTGATTTGTGAGTTGTTTATTTCCCTTTTTAAACAAAGTTTTAATCATCATACTCAAATCAAAAACATTGATAAATCCCAAATTATTGAAATCATTAATTTATTAGTTGACTTTAGTATTAACATCAGCAGATACAACCTAAATTTTGATTTACAAAAAAATGCTTTATTAACCAAAATTACAGAGGTGTTTAATGGAAGAAAATAAAATTTACATAGTAGGAACTCCGATTGGAAATCTCGAAGATATTACTTTAAGAGCTATAAAAACACTAAATTTAGTTGATGTTATTTTATGTGAAGACACAAGAGTGACTCAAAAGTTACTGAACCATTTAGAAATCAAAAACAAAAAGCTAATTTCTTATCACAAATTCAATGAAAAAGAAAAAATAGACTACATTTTTTCTTTATTTGAACAGAACCAAAAAATTGCTCTTGTATCTGATGCAGGAATGCCTAAAATCTCTGATCCAGGCTTTATTTTGATTGAAAAAGCAAATGAATTAAACATCAAATTAGAAATTATTCCAGGTCCTAATGCTGCTATTTCCTCTTTTGTTTTATCTCCGTTCTATGGAACTTTTAGCTTTTTAGGTTTTCTAAAAGATAAAAGCTCACAAAGACAAAAAGAGCTTGCTGAATTGATTCCTGGAAACTATATTATTTATGTTTCTCCACACAAACTTATAGCAACTTTAGAGGACTTAGATTCTGTATTTGGCGATCAAGTTGATGTCTTTTTATCTAAAGAAATCACAAAAATGTTTGAAAAGCATTTTTTAGGTAATCCTAAAGAAATTTTAGCTCAATTACCAGAAGTCATCAAAGGCGAATACACCCTCTGTTTTAAAATCAAACAAGAGCAAAAAATAAAGCAAAAAGTTAATAAATATCAAAAATTTTCAAAAGCACAACAAAGAGATTTTTAAGACTTATCAACTTAATATTTAAAAATGTAGTATCATTTTAATATGATAAAAAAATATAATAATTACAAAGAAATACCTAATCAATACAAATTTGATTTAGAAGACTTATTACAAGGAAAAACAATTGAAGAACTAATTGAAGGATTAGATCAATATACAAAAGTTTTAGTTGAGAATAAAGAAAAACAATACCAAAGTATTGAAGAATTTATTGCATACAAAGAAAAAAGCAAAGAGTTTCAAATCTATTTCAACAAGGTTTATAACTATATCTCAAACAAAAGAAATACAAATTTAGTTGATCCAGAAACAACTAAAGTTTTTGGTATTTTCATGAATAAATACCAAATCTTCATGAAAGAATTAGGATCTGAAAAAAACAGATTTTTCAAAAACATTGACAAAATGCAAGCTTGAAAAAACGATCCAAGAGTTGCTATTTACAAAAAAGAAATTGATGGAATCATCGATTCTTTTTCACACAAGCTAGACGACAAAATTGAAGATTACCTTTCAGAAGTTTCTAAAGGACAAATCGCTTTACAAGAAACTTTTGCAATCTTAAGAGACTCAGAAACAAAATTCCAAAAGCCAAGAGACTCAAAAGGAAAAGAATACACACTAAATCCATCAACATATGCAAAATTGATGAAAAACAAAGATGAAACATTAAGAAAAGAAACTTACAAAAACTTTTTTGAAGGTTATTTAGGACACAAAGAAACCTTTTCTTCTTTATTAGAAGCTCACTTAAGAAACAAATCTACAGCAGCTATTTCAAGAAAATTTAATTCCTTAACAGAAGCTGAAATCTTCAGTGATAAAGTGAGTGTTGAATTACTAGAAACACTCTTTAGTTCTGTGCAAAAATACAAAGGTTCTTATGATAAATATCAAAAACTGCTAAAAGCATTCCACACTAAAAAATACAATAGAAAACCAAAAAAATGAGACTTAAACTTACCTTTAGTTAAAGTTAAGGAAGACTACTCAATTGAAGAAGCTCAAGAGTTACTTTATAAAGCAGTAGAACCTTTAGGAACTGTTTATTTAAACAAGGTTAAAGAAGCAATCAAGCAAAGATGAGTTGATTATTTACCAGTTCAAAACAAAAGAGGGGGAGCTTATTCAATTGGTGGTCACTTTGGAATTGATAAAAAATACATCTTAATGAACTTCAACGGAACTTTAGATGCTGTTTCTACTTTAGCTCATGAAATGGGACACTCAATGCACTCATGATACTCAGATGAAAACCAACCATTTGAGCTTGCTGCATACCCAATTTTCTTAGCAGAAATAGCTTCAATTTTCAATGAATTAATGCTTTTTGATCACATGTATAAAAACTCAAAAAAGGACACAATGAAATTCTATTTACTACAAGAATCAATCAATGATTTCATGGGTACAGTAGTTAAACAGACTCAATGAGCAAACTATGAATTTGAGTTATACAAAAAAATAGATGCTGGAATTCCTGTAAAATCATATAAAGCATTTGAAGATTTATATGTGGAAACAATGAAAAAATACACAAATAACCCTGAAAAAGTTAAAACAGGTGATCCAAGAAACGTTTATTCAGTTATGGTTCCGCACTTCTACTACAACTTCTATGTTTATAAATATGCAATTGGATTTATAGTTGCTAATGTCTTTTTCCAAAAATATAAAGAAAGTGGAACAGAAGAACTACAAAACTACATCAATAAATTCTTATCTGCCGGTTCAAAAGATTGACCAATTCAGTTATTAAAAGATGCTGGAGTTGATTTAAATGACTCAAAAATCTACGAAAAAGCTTTTGCAGTGCTTGATGAGAAAATAAAATTATTCGAAAAAATTGGTAAAAAGATCTTTAAATAAACTAAAAAAGCAAAAAATACAGAAAAAATACACACAAAAATCAACTTTTTAAATTAAAGTCAAAATAAGTGACAAAAAATTAATAAAAGTAGTATAATTTATGCGTTACTTATGTAACCATACCGAAGAGGTTTACAAGCATAGCACCTCAAGGATGAGCCACTATAAGGAGGACATCATGTTTGCAGTAATTAAGACTGGTGGAAAACAACTTATTGTTAAAGTTGGAGACACAATCTTTATCGAGAAAATCGAAGGAGCTGAAGGAGAAAAAGTAAGCTTTAAAGAAGTGTTAGTATTAGACAAAAAAGTTGGTACACCTTTTGTAAACGGAGCTGTAGTTGAAGGTGTGATTGAAAAACAAGGTAAAGCTAAAAAATTAGTTGTTTACCGTCACAACGCTAAATCTACACACAAGAGAAAATTAGGTCATAGACAACCTTACACTCGTGTAAAAATAACAGAATTGAAAGGATAATTTAAAATGGCAAAAACCAAAGCAGGGGGATCCACCAGAAACGGTAGAGATTCCATCGGTAGACGTCTAGGTGTTAAATTAAGTGATGGTCAATTCGCGAGTGCTGGAGCAATTATTTTCAGACAAAGAGGAACAAAAATCTTCCCTGGAAATAATGTAGGTCGTGGAAATGATGACACACTTTATTCATTAATAGATGGATACGTAAAATTCGAAACAAAAAGAAATAGAAAAGTTGCTTCTGTTTATTCAGAAAAACAATAAAAATATTTTTTTAGACAATAACTAGATTTTTCAGTCTAGTTATTTGTTTATTTTTTTAAAAAAAATGGTATAATTCAAAAACTATTATTTTAAACGCAAAGAGGAAGGGATTTAGCCAAAAATGGAATATAAAATTAAAAAATTTGGACCAAAAACACAAAGACGTGACTATTCAAAAACTAAACAATCACTAGAAACACCAGACTTTCTTGAAACACAAAGAAAGTCTTTTAGATGATTCTTGGAAGAAGGAATTGAAGAAGCACTAAATAAAATTTATCCAATTATTTCAACAAATGGAAAAATTGAAATTCAATACATGAAAGGGACAGTAAGATTAGAACTGCCTGAAGACGAGTTTTTGGCGATCAAAGAAGCTAAACAAAAAGGAACTTCATATGTATGTAAAATTTATGCAACATTAAGAAAACATACAGTTGAAACAGGGGAATTAGAACCAAATGAAGTTCTTTATGGTGAATTACCACTAATGACTAATGGTGGTACTTTTGTTATTAATGGTTCTGAAAAAGTAATCGTTTCACAACTTATTAGATCTGCTGGAGCATACTTCGGAAGAAACGTGCGTAATAAACAAGCGGATGACTTATTTAACAAAGTTGAAATCTTGCCTCAATTAGGATCATGAATCGAAATCTTTCACAGAGTTACAGGGAACACAATCGATACAGTAAAAATCAGAATTGACAAACACAAAAATATTTCATTAATCTCATTTTTAAATGCTTTAGGACTACAAAAAGAAACAATTTCACAACTTTTTGGAACTTCAGAAGTTCTTTTAGAATCACTGAAAAAAGAGAAAAACTACAACTCTAAAGAAAACCTAGAAAGCATTTACAGAATTATTAGAAAAGGGGACAGAATCACTGATGAAGCTGTTGCCAATTTAATTCCAACTACTCTTTTCAATGAAAGAAGATACAATCTATCAAGAACTGGTAGATACATGCTTAACAGAAAACTTAACCTTGTAGAAAGAATTCTTGAAACATACTTAGCACAAGATCTTGTTACAAAACAAGGTGAAGTTCTTTATGCAAAAGGAACACTAGTTACTCCTAAATTAGCTGCTGAAATTCAAAAACAATATGATAAAGGTATTTTACCAACAGTAGAAATTCCAGAAATTGATAAAGAAGTTTATGGAAGACAACTTGAAGTTAATCCAGAACTTGCAAAAAGAACCAAAGTAATAATGGTTAGAGTTTGATCTTCTAAAAAAGCAATGGAAACTGAAAAAGAACCTACTTTAGTTATTGCTAACGATCCAACTTCAAAAGAAATGCATCTATTAATTTCTGACCTTATTGCAACTATTTCTTACTACTTCAACCTAATTGATAACTTAGGAAAAGAAGATGACCCAGATTCTCTAGTTAATAAAAGAATCGTTGGAGTTGGTGAGTTATTACAAAACCAATTCATTATTGGTCTTACAAAACTTGAAAAACACGCAAAAGAAAAACTTTCTTCAAAAGAAATTGACAAAATTACACCTAAATCAATTACAAACAACAAACCAATTTACAACCAATTCAAAACATTCTTTAACTCATCAAAACTTTCACAGTTCATGGATCAAATTAACCCATTAGCTGAAATTGCAAACAAAAGAAGAATTACATCTCTTGGACCTGGAGGTCTTAACAGAGATACAGCTCAATTCGAGGTTCGTGACGTTCATGCTACTCACTATGGACGTATTTGTCCAATCGAAACACCAGAGGGACAAAACATCGGGTTGATTCTTAACCTTGCATCATACTCAAAAGTTGATGACTATGGATTCATCCAAACTCCTTATTATGCTGTAGAAAACGGTGTTGTTAACTATGACAAAATCGAATGACTAACAGCTGTGCAAGAATATGGTTACACATTTGCTCAATCATCAATTACAGTTGATGAAAATAATAGAATTTTAGGTGATACAATCACAGTTAGAAAAGATCACCAATACCAATTAGTTAAACCGGAAGCTGTTGACTATGTTGACGTTGCTTCAAAACAAATGACTTCTATTGCTGCTAGTGCAATTCCTTTCCTAGAAAATGACGATGCCAACCGTGCACTGATGGGTGCGAACATGCAACGTCAAGCAGTTCCATTAGTTCAATCAGAAGCTCCATTTGTTGGAACAGGTGTTGAACACGATGTTGCCAAATATGCAGCAACAAACTTAAGAGCTAGAAAAGACGGAGAAGTTATTTTCGTTGATTCAACAAAAATTCAAATCAAATCAAACGAACCAAAAGAAGAAATTCTAACTTACACACTTAGAATTTTTGAAAGATCTAACCAAGGTACAATCATTACACAAAAACCAATCGTTCAAGTAGGTCAAAAAGTTAAAGCTGGAGACTTAATTTGTGATGGTCCTTCAACAAAAGATGGAGAGCTTGCTCTTGGTAAAAACGTTTTAGTTGCCTTTTCAACATGAAACGGATTCAACTTCGAGGATGCTATTATCATCAACGAAAGACTTGTTAAAGACGATGTGTTTACATCAATTCACATTGAAGAACAAACAATTCAATTCAGAGTTTCAAAAGTTGGAGATGACATTCTAACAGCTGACATCCCAAATGCCTCACTAAAAGCAAAAAGA
This sequence comes from Mycoplasma procyoni, assembly GCF_017052595.1. GTDB lineage: Bacteria > Bacillota_I > Bacilli_A > Mycoplasmatales > Metamycoplasmataceae > Mesomycoplasma_A > Mesomycoplasma_A procyoni. Next base: position 71,936 of record NZ_JAFIDB010000002.1, on the reverse strand, counting down.
CACTTAGACGAAAATGGTATTGTTCGTGTTGGTTCTGAAGTTAGTGCAGGAGATTACTTAGTAGGGCGTACAAGTCCAAAAGGTGAAGAAAACCCTACACCAGAAGAAAAACTACTTAACGCTATTTTTGGAGCTAAAGCTTCAAACCAAAAAGATACTTCTCTAAAAGTAAAACATGGAGATGCTGGTACAGTTATTGATGTGCAAATTCTTTCAAGAGCAAACGGAGACAGTCTTGAAGATGGAATTGACAAAATTGTTAAAGTTTTCATTGCTCAAAAGAGAAAAATCAAAGTTGGGGATAAAATGGCTGGACGTCACGGAAACAAAGGGGTTATCTCTTTAGTTCTACCAGTTGAAGACATGCCTTATTTAGAAGATGGAACACCAGTTGATATTCTTCTTAACCCACAAGGGGTGCCATCACGTATGAACATCGGTCAAGTTCTTGAGCTACACTTAGGAATGGCTGCTAAAAAACTTAATGTTAAATTCGTTTCTCCTGTATTTGATGGAGTTAAAAACAACGAAATTAAGAGTTTATTAAAAGATGCTCAACTACCTGAAACAGGGAAATTCAAGCTTTATGACGGAATTACAGGACTTCCTTTTGACAATGAAGTTTCTGTAGGAATCATGTACATGCTAAAACTACAACACATGGTTGATGATAAGATGAATGCACGTAGTGTTGGACCTTACTCACTAATTACTCAACAACCACTTGGGGGTAAGTCTCAAAACGGGGGACAAAGATTTGGAGAGATGGAAACATGAGCTCTTGAAGCCTTTGGAGCAGCAACTGTTTTACAAGAATTACTAACTTACAAATCAGATAATATTCAAGGAAGAAATATCCTTTATAACTCACTTGCAATTGGTGGGAAAATCCCTAAACCAGGTATGCCAGAATCATTTAACGTTCTTGCTTATGAATTAAGGGGTTTAGGTATTAAACTAGAAGTTCACAAAAAAGACATTGAAGAACAAAATTACAGCGATTATGAAAACGAAGATACTCAAATGATCGAAGATGACACAATCGGAATCGAAGAAGAGTACTCAAGAGACTTTTTAAGTGAATATAAAACAAATATTTTAGATGATGTAGAATACGGAGAGGACTCAGAAGAAGGTGAATATTAATGAATAACATAACAAAAATTTCAAGAAAATATGCCACAATTGACGAAAACACAATTGACAAAATTTCACTATCTTTAGCTACAGATGAAGATGTAATGGAGTGATCTCACGGGGAAGTTACTAAATCTGAAACAATTAACTACAAAACTTTCAAACCAGAAAAAGATGGTTTGTTTGATGAATTAATTTTTGGTCCAGTGATTGACTACAAATGTTCTGTTTGTGGTAGAAAATACAAAAAATCAAACGAAGGTTCATTCTGTTTAGCAACTGAAGAGTGTAAAGAACTAAAATCAGAAATTTTACCTAAAATTTCAAGAAGATCAAGAATGGGACACATTGCTCTAGAAGCTCCTGTTGTTCACTTTTGATACTTCAAAATTGACCACTCAATTATTTCTAAACTTTTAGGAATCAAAACAGAAGACAACAATAAAGCTGTTTCTAAATCTTCTTTAGAATCACTAATTTACTACAAAGCTCACATTATTTTAGAATCAGGCGGAATTAAAGCTTTACCTAAGAACCAAATTATTGAGCTTAATGAAGCTGGTATTATCTACAAAAATGCTCTTTTAGAAATTAGAGATAAATATGCTGAAAACTCAGAAGAGTGAAAAGATATTACAAGCGCACTAAAAGACTTAGCGGATAGTGCTGGTTCAAAAGTTGGTAAAGAATACGGAATCGACTTCTATGAACTTAACAACATTATTGAAGAATTCTCAGATGCTAAAATCGCAACAGGTTCAAAAGCGATTGAGTATCTATTAAAAAACATTAACTTAGAAGAAGAAAGAGATAAAGTTAAAGCTCAAGTAGATGAAATTCAAAACCTTAGTCCAGAAAAAAGAACTGACACTAAGATTCAAGAAAGAGACAAACTTTACAAAAGACTTCAAGTTATTAACTCATTTATTAATTCAGGACAAAAACCTGAAAACATGTTAATTAACAAACTTCCTGTTATTCCAGCCGATCTTAGACCACTAATTCAGCTAGACGGAGGAAGACACTCAACAAGTGATATTAACGAACTTTACCGTCGTATTATCATCAGAAACGCTCGTCTTAAAAAATGATTTGAACACGACGCGCCTGTGTTAATTATCCAAAATGAATTAAGAATGCTTCAAGAAGCTGTTGATGCACTAATCGACAACCAAAGAAGAAGTCCAGCACCAGTTGCTGCAAAAGACGGAAGACAATTTAAGTCAATTTCTGACGCTCTTACAGGGAAAAAAGGTCGTTTTAGACAAAACTTACTTGGAAAAAGGGTTGATTACTCAGGACGTAGTGTTATTGTTGTTGGTCCAAACTTAAAAATGCACCAAGTGGGTATTCCACGTGAAATGGCTGCAAAACTATTTGAACCATGAATCATCAGAAGATTAATTGAAAAAGATATTGCTTCTTCAATTAAAACTGCAAGAAAAATGGTTGATGAACTAAACCCACAAATTTGACCACACGTTGCTAAAGTAATTGAAGGTAAATTAGTTCTTCTAAACCGTGCGCCATCACTTCACCGTCTATCAATTAGAGCATTTGAACCTGTTTTAGTTAGAGGGCGTGCTATTAAACTACACCCACTTGTAACAGCAGGATTCAACGCCGACTTCGATGGGGATCAAATGGCTGTTCACGTTCCAATTTCTCCAGAAGCAATTAGAGAATCAAGAGAGTTAATGTTTGCAAACAAAAACATTCTTGGACCTAAAGATGGAGAACCTATTGTTAACCCTTCACAAGATATGATTCTTGGTCTTTACTACTTAACACAAGAACTAAACGACGAAAAAACAACTCATGCACAAGGTAGATACTATGCAAGCTACAAAGAAATGCTTAGAGCACACGAAGCTGGAGTTATTTCTTTACATACAAGAGTTGCACTTCCTTATTCTGAAGTTAAAGAAGATCTTGAAAACAAACACAAACAATATGTTGTTTCAACTGTAGGTAAATTCATTTTCAATAATGCTTTCCCAAGAAACTTCCCATTTGTATTTGATGCAAATGTTGATAATTTATATGCAAGCGAAGTAAGACAAATTGAAAAATACTCTGTACCAAAAGGTGCAAATATTGTAGAATTTGTCCAAAACTTACCACTTTCAGAAGCTCTAAACAAAAAACACATTGCCAAAATCATTAGACAAACATACGACAATTTTGATGTTGTTGTTTCAATGGAAGATGTTGCTTCTGTAATCAAACGTATTAATTACGACACAAACACACAAGAATACATCAACAACCAATACTCAAAACTAATTGACTACAAAAACGAAACAATTTCTTCAATTCACGCTTCAAACTTAACTAAATTTACACTTGAAGAATTCAACAGTCTATATTCAAAAGTAAAACAAAGAAACTTTGGAACAGACAGAGAATTAACAAAAGAAGAAAAAGTTATTCTTTTAGAAAAAGTTTGATTCAAATACACAAACCTAGTTGCTGAAATTCTTGACAAAATCAAAGATCTTGGATTCAAATACTCAATGCTTTCTGGTACATCTATTTCAATTAGCGACATCAAATTAACACCAAGAAAAGAAGAATTTATTAAAGAAGGAGATGAATACATCTCACAACTTAACAAATTCTACAAAATGGGTATGTTAACAGATGACGAAAGATATATTCTAACAATTGAAAAATGAACCAAAATCAAAGATGAAATCCAAAAAGATCTTAACGAAGTTACTAAAAAAGAAGACAACAACCCAATTTTCATGATGATGAAATCAGGGGCGCGTGGAAATATCTCTAACTTCGTTCAACTAGCGGGAATGCGTGGGCTGATGGCTAACAACGTTAAAACACTTAAAGCCGATGCTGAAAACGAACGTGTTGTGCGTTCAACTGTTGAAGTTCCTGTTAAGAGTTCATTCCTTGAAGGGCTTACATCATATGAGTTCTATTCATCTACCCACGGGGCTAGAAAAGGGGGGACAGATACAGCGCTTAACACAGCTAAATCAGGGTACTTAACACGTAGACTTGTAGATATGGCTCAAAACATCGTTGTATCTCAATTAGATTGTGGTTCTGACTTTGGATTCAAAGTAAAAGAAATCATTGATACAAAAACAAACTCATCAATCGTTTCTTTATATGAAAGAATTGAAGGAAGATACACAAACACACCAATTTCAAATCCAGAAACAGGTGAATTAATCATCAGAGAAAACGAATTTATTACTCCAGAAATTGCTCAAGAAATCATTGATGCAGGAATTAAAGAAGTAGAAATTCGTTCAATCCTAAGTTGTCATACAAGAAACGGAGTATGTAAAAAATGTTACGGTAAAGACCTTGCAACAAACAGAATCGTTGCAATTGGAGAAGCTGTAGGAATTATTGCTGCTCAATCAATCGGAGAACCTGGTACACAGCTAACAATGCGTACATTCCATACAGGAGGGGTTGCCGGGGTTGAAGATATTACAGGAGGGTTCACAAGACTTATCGAGCTAATCGATGCTTATGATCGTCCTTGAGGAAAACCAGCTGTTATTTCTGAATACGAAGGAAAAATCGTTTCAATTGATGAAAAATCAGACAAAACAGGAAACCTTGTTAAACTGCTTTATGTAGACAACGATGGACTACAAAACGAAAAAGTATGACACGTTCCAAACAACAGAAAACTAAGAGTTAAAGTTGGTGATTTAGTTGTTCCAGGACAAAAAATTGTTGAAGGACCAATCATTCTTAAAGAACTTCTAAAACACACAGATGCACGTAAAGTACAAAACTACTTACTAAAAGAAGTTCAACGTCTATATAGAATGCAAGGGATCTCAATTAGTGATAAATACATCGAAATTATCATCCGTCAAATGCTTTCAAAAATTCTGATTACAGAAGCCGGAGACTCACAATTATTTGTTGGTTCTTTAGTTGATGTATTTGAATATCAAGAAGTAAATGGTAAATTATTATCAGAAGGTAAAAAACCTGCATTTGGAAATATTGTTATTAAAGGAGCTAAACAAATTCCTTTATTATCAGATTCATTCTTAGCAGCTGCTTCATACCAAGAAACAGCTAAAACACTTGTTCACGCTGCAATTACAGGTCAAGTTGACCCTCTAAAAGGTCTAAAAGAAAACATTGTTATTGGACACAAAATTCCAGCTGGAACAAACTATAACTATGAAGCTAAATCTAAATACGATATTAAAGACCCAATTACTTACTTTAAAGACTAATAAACACTAAAAATGCTGTATTTTCAGCATTTTTTTATTTTAATTTGTGCCATTTTGCCTTTTTGAAGTAAAATTACTTTATGAATTATACAAACTATTTTAATTATCTAGTCCAATGACTAAAAGATGAAGTAAAAAAAGCAAACATGGATGGAGTAATTGTCGGTCTTTCAGGCGGAATCGATTCTTCATTAGTAGCAGCAATTGCTAAAAAAGCTTTTCCAGATAATATGCTTGGTGTAATAATGCCAATTAACAGCATGGAAAAGGATTTAGACGACATCAAACAACTAACAACCAAATTTAATATTCCAAACATCACAATCGATCTCAAATCAACTTATGAAACAATGATCCAAAACTTCGATCTTTCAAACAAACTAGCAATCGCAAACATCAAACCACGTCTAAGAATGACAACCCTTTACGCCCTTGCTCAAGACAAAAGATACTTAGTTTTAGGTACTGATAACCTTTCAGAAATGTTTTTAGGATACTTCACTAAATATGGAGATGGTGGAGTTGATTTATTGCCTATTGTACAGCTAACAAAAGGCGAAGTAAGACAAATGTCCAGAGAAATCGGAATCCCTGAATCAATCATCTTAAAAACCCCTACAGCAGGTCTTTGAGACAACCAAAGCGACGAAGCAGAATTAGGCTTTAGCTATGACGATTTTGATCAATATATAAAAGATAAAACAAAACTAGATTCCAATATTATTAACTTAATTGAGAGGCAACACAAAATAACAGAACACAAGCGCCTTCCACTTCCAAGACCAAAAAAATATTCAGAAATCTAAAATATTTCACAAAAGGAAGAAAAAACTTTAAAAAAGTATTTTTTCTTTTTTAATTTTTTATAATAATACATACTTAAGGAATAATATGGAAAACAAAACAAACAAAAAGAAAAAAGCAATCATAATTTTAAGCTCCCTTGCTGCTTCAGTTATTGTTGCATCAGGAGTTGGAATTGGTTTATTATTCGGTCTTAAAAAAACACCAACACAACAACCAAAACCAGACCCAAAACCAGTTTTAAAAGAGGCTAATTTAGTTAACTTTAGCGAAAAAAATATAGATGATAAATACGCTGATTTAGAATTAGAATTTGCTTCACTTCCTCAAGAAATTGACATCGATCGTATTGTTTTAAAACTAAATTCAGATACAGAACTCACAAAACCAACTAAAATTAACAGAAACAAAAACCAGCTTGAAATTACACTAAGTAACCTTCAACCAAACACAGAATACAAAATCAGCGATTTATGAATTAACAACATCAAATCTAAAATGGAAATAGCTAATCCAACTTTTAAAACAAAACAAAAAGTTTTAACAGTAGAAAATGTTGTGTTTAAAAATATTAGTGAAGATTCAATGGATGCCGTTGTTTATTTAAGAAATGGTGAATTATTAGAAAAAGGGAAAATCCTTAATTTTCGTTTTGCTTCTGAGGACGGACACGTTGTATCTTCTGAAGATTTTTATGACTTTAGCACACAGAAAAATGAGTTTCATCTTCACTTTTTTAAAAAGTTTAAACCTAATACAACTTATATAATGCATGCTAACTATGATTTTGATTCAGTTTATTCCTCAAATCAAGAATTTAATTTCAGAACTAAAGAAATTAAGAAATTTAATGTTTTAGAAGCGAGCTTAAAAGAACTTGAACCAACAGTTATGCGTTTTTCTTTCTTCACAAAGAACAAAGAACTTTTAACCTCAAGCACCAAATTTAAAATTCAGTTGCAAAAAGATGATCAAATTATTGAAAAAGAAATGAAGTCTTACAGTTTTAATGGGGACAATTTAGAGTTTAAAATTAGCGATTTAGAAGAAAGCTCAAACTACAAATTTATAGCTTTAGAAAGAGATGATTTTGTAGCTTTTAGACAAACAATTGACTTTTCAACTTCTAAAAAATTCTACACAATTAAAAGTTCATACTTTATTGAAACAGACGGAGATTCAACTAAATTCTACTTTAAAGTCTATCCAGATTTAACTTCTATAGATTCTTTAAGTTTTGATCTTAATGGTCAAAAGAAAGAATTTAAAAACGTTGCAAAAACAAATGATTATTTCAATTTAGTTTTAGAAAATTTACAACCTAAAACAGAATATGTTTTAAGCAACTTTACAATAAATCAAAAAGAACTAAAAACAGAAAATGAAATTAAGTTTCAAACAGCAACACCTGATGCTAAAATTAATTCATTTCAAATCTCACAAAGCGACTATACTTCCATTATTGCAAACATTGATTTTTTAAATCCTGAATCATTAAGAAAAAATCAAAGTATTAAATTTAAATTACAGAAAGATTCTGGCGAAACAAAGGAAATTTCCTTTATTTGAGAAGAAAATAAGAAATTATTTCTATTTAATAATTTGGAAGAAAATACTTATTATAGACTAATTGAAGCAACTCACAGAAACAAAAGTTTGTTACTTGATAATGCCAACATCAGATTTAAAACAAACGATAGAAATGCTCCAAAACAAAGCTTAAAATCAATAAGAATTCAAAATGAAAAATACACAAGTGCACAAGCTGTTTTAAGCTTTGCGAGCGCTAGTTTATTACAAAACAAGCCAATAAAAATTTATTTAAGCGACTACACAGGAATTCAAAAAGAACTCATTTTTAATAACTATACAATTAGCGGAAATGATGTAGTTTTTAATCTTGAAAATCTTGAATCAGATAGAAACTACATAATTAACTATGTTTTAATTGATACAAATGCTATTGTTCCTGAAACTGGCTATCCATCTTTTAGCACAAAAAGAAGACCTGAAGTTTCTAATCTTTCTATCGCAAACATCACAAAAAGCAATGCTTCAGTTAATTTAGCAATTAACAATGTAGATCCCGTAGTTGAAAACTCACTTAAAATTAAAGTTAAATTAGACAACAATCAAGCATTTGAAAAAACTTTTTCAAATATTAGTTCTCAAACAAAATTTGACATTGAACTAAATAATTTAGTTGCTGAAACTAACTATTCAATTACAGAAATTTCAATCAATGATATTGTTCAAAACATTGATTTTATAAACACAAAATCATTTAAAACAGCTGATGATATTAAAGTTCAAAACATCTCTGCAAAGGATATTAAAGATAATGCAGCAACATTAGTTTTTGCCTTTGCAAATGCAGATAATTCTTATAAAAATCAAAGTTTTTCTTTTGATTTATCTGACGGTAAAAAAATCCAAAAAACTTCTGTAAATATAGAAAATTCCCTTTATGAAGTTCATTTAGACAACTTATCACCACACACAAAATACACAATTTCTAATGTTTTATTAAATGGAAAAACAATTGAAGTTTTAGACAAAGATTTTGAATTTACAACTTTAGAAGAAGCAAAAGTTGATGCAGTTGGAATTAATGGAGTTTATGAAACAAGTGCCAATCTTTCAATTTCTTTTAGCAACTTTTTATTAATTCAACCAAATCAAACAATTTTAGTAGAATTTAGTAACAATAAAACTGTAACACTTAATACTTCAAATTTAAGTGCAGGTTCAATTAATGTTAATTTAGAATCTTTAAATCCAAACACAGAATACAGATTAAATAGCATTAAAATAAATAATAAAGTAGTTGAAAATCTTGTTGAATATCCTGTATTTACAACTTCAAAAACAAGAGCAAGAATTTCAAACGCAACTTTCTCAAACATAAGCCAAAATTCTGCAAGAGTTGTTTTAAATGTGGAAAATGCAAACTGATTTGAATCAAAACAAGGCAATTTAGTTCTTCACTTTAGCTATCAAGAAAACAATACTTCTCATGTTTTAAACCAAAATATCGCTATCAGTTCTTTAACAAACAATCAATTTAGTTTTGATCTTAATTCTTTAATTTCAAACACAACATATAAACTAATTGCTGCAAGATATGAAAATGAAGAGCTGCTTGTTTTTAATCAAATTCACAGTTTTAAAACAAGAGAACTAATTGATTTAAGTTCTTTTTCTGTGTCTGAAATAACTAAAAATTCAGCTTTATTAAATCTAAATTTTATTAACTCAAAAGATATCGAAACAGAGAAAAGTATTACAGTAGAATTAAACGGAAATACACAAAAAACCTTTAGTAACTTCACAAAAAATGGTAATAGAATTTCTTTATTATTAGATAATTTAGCAACAGAAACAAACTATAGAATTACAAAGATTCAATATGATAATAAAGACATCAAAAAATCTATTTCTGTAGCCGATTTTAAAACTTTAGAAGACACAAAAGTTACTTCTTTAAATCAAACAAGTATTGGTCCAAATTTTGCTCATATTGAACTAAATTTAATTAATGCTCAAGATTACACAAACACTAACTCTATTGTCGCAACATTTAGCAATGGTTACGCAAAAACACTGAACGACTATGTGATTCAAAATAATAAAATTGTTTTAGACCTTCAAAATCTAACTCAAAACACTAATTATTCTTTAGAATCTTTGGTAATCAATGGAAAACAAATAGCTAAAAAAGGCTCATCTTTTGCATTCACAACAACACTTTCTCCAGCTTCTGTTTCGAACTTAAGTTTTTCTGAAACAAGCGCACTTACAACTAAAGTTGCTGCTGTTTTAGAAAACAAAGACTGAATTAATACAAACGAAAAAATTGTGGTTGCTTTAGTTAAAGATAATCAAGAAATAAGAAGAGAAATTACTGGTTATAGAATCGAAAATAACACTATTTCCTTTATTTTAGACAATTTAGAAAGCAATTCCATTTATGAAATTTCTAAAATAATTCATAAAGGAATTGAGCTAGAAATTAAAGAAGTAAACAGAAACTTTAAAACAGAAAGTGATTTATATATTAGTTCAGCTACAGCTTCTGAAATTACATATAATTCAGCTAAATTTAGACTAAATTTAAGAAATCTAAAAGATCTCTCAACAACAAATAGAAAAATTAGTGTTTTATTAAATGATGATTCAGTTCACGAAGATGTTGCTTATGAAATTATTGATAATAACACAATAGAATTTAAATTAATAGACTTAAGTCCAAATACAGAATACAAAATTTCTGGAATTACACACTTAAATCAAGTTTTCCAAGTTGCAAATAACACTGTATTTAACACTTTTAGAACTCTTGAAACTCCAAAAAGTGTTGAGCTTAATTCAATTAATATCACTAACGTCCAAAGCAACTCTGCAACTCTAGAAATAAGTTTTAAAAATCAAGAATTAATAAACGAAAACACGCCTTTTGTTTTTGAGTTTAATAACAACATCACAAAAGAAGTTACAAACTACAACAAAAACTATGCTAACAATTTTGTGTTTAACATCAATGACTTAAGTCCAAAAACAACTTATACAATTAGAAAGATTAAATACGCTAACAAAGAAGTTATTATTCCTTCTAATCTACAGGAAAAATCCTTTACAACGGTTGCGAACAGACCTGGAATTGATTCAATTCAAGTATCAAATACTTCTTCTGATACAGGAACTGTAGCTTCATTTAATTTACATCTAATAGACGATCATGCTTATAGTTCTTCTAAAAGAATAAAACTAAAAATTAAAACAGTTGATACTGGAGAATACAAAGATATTCAAGTGAAATTTGATGGTTCTTATTTAAATTCTGATAAATACATTTCAACAACTACATATTCACTGTTTGCTAACAGAACTTATGAAATTTACGGTGCATTTTATGGTTATCAAGACTATGATGAAGTTGCAATAGATTTCCCAACCGGAATCAGATTCTCAACACAAAAAACTCAAAACCAAGAAACTGGAAATAATGTTGTTGTGCAACCTGAACCCGAAAAACCAAAACCAAAACCAGAACCTGAAAAACCTAAACCTAACTACAATTATGATCAACCAGTCAATAACAATGACTATATAAGTAATGGCTCTACCACAGGGCTTAATAACTGAGATTGAATGTCTTCTTTAAATGACAATAAACTAATTTCAGATATTAGTATTCCAGGAACACATGATAGCGGGATGTTTAGTGGTCGTGGTTGAACTTACTTCTTTGGTCAATTGTGAGCTAAAACGCAGTCCAAAAGTTGAGAATACCAACTAAAACAAGGAATCAGATTCTTTGATGTCAGAATTGAAGAAAATCTTAATATAATCCACGGTAGTGCTAAATCGCTTACAAGTCTTCCAGAGATGCTAAAAGAATTTGAACGCTTCTTAAAACAACATCCACATGAGTTTATTTTAATTAGACTAAAAAGTGAAAACTATGGTGGTGGAAGAAACGAAAACTACCGTAGAAAAGTCGAAGAAGCACTCAAAAAACACTATGACATGCTTTATAAAACAGCAGATAACAGATCTGGTGGTTGACCTAAAGTAAAAGACGTTAGAGGAAAACTTATTGTCTTTAATGATCTTCACTCAGATATTTCTCAAGACACAACTTATGGTCCTTTATACTACAGAAATCAAAATAATTACACATTCTGAATTCAAGATAGATTCCAAAATGTTTCACAGGCCGAAAAACTTGGTTCAATCAAAAATCATTTCAAAGACTCAAATAATACAGATTTATCAGGAATAATGTTTATTAACTTTACTTCTTATACACAGGGAATTTACTCTGTTTGAGATGTCGCAAGCGGAATAAATGAACCAGTTACAAAGCACATTAGAGAAAATAAAGATCTTAAAAAACTCGGAATTGTGGTAAGTGATTTCCCTGGAGATGCTTTAGTTCAAGAAATAATTAACACAAACAGAAGATAAGCAGCAAAATGCTGCTTTTTTGTATTTTTTATATTTTTAACAAACTAAAAAGATATAGCAAGTTTTTTGTATTATAATATTAACAGATAATAAATGAATAGAAATAATGAGAAGGAGAATATATTTATTATGAAACAATTGACAATACAAAACCAAAAACAAGACTTTATGAATTTTATAATCTATAAAATTTTTAGTTCACAGTTCAAACAAAACTTTATTCTTGAAGGATCGAACGCTTTATTGTTTGATCAAACTGATTCAGATTTAGAAAATGAAACAAAATTATTTTATAGATTTCCTAAAGATATCGATTTTAATTTAAAGGATATAGAAAAAAACAACAAGTTATTCAAAATAATGACTGAAATTTTTAAAAATGAAAAAGATATTACTTTAAAAATAAATGAGCAAAAGTATGAAGAAGATAATTATAACGTTGTACAAATGAAAATTTCTAGTACTAAAACAGGATTAACAATTACAGTAAATGTTGATTTAGTTTATGAAGATAACGAATATGAAGTGATTACAAAAAATATTACCTATAATGATAAAATATTTTCAATTAATACTTATAGTATTGAAAAATACTGTTTTAATAAAATTGAGTATCTGCTAAAAAATATTGAAGGCATTAAAGGAAGTCAATTTAGAGTTAAAGACAATAACTTTATAAAATATCTTCTTGATTTTTCTTGATTGATAGTTTATAGGGTAACTGCTGATTTTAAGGAAATTTATAGCTTTTTTAGAGCTAAAAATGTGCATTTTGAAACAATAGCTACTCTTTTCAATGATATTATCGACTTGTTTAACAAAAGAGAAAATGTTATTTTTTATGAAACATATTTAAAAAATAATAAATTAGAGACGGAGGATGAGTTTGAAATTCAAACTCTTATAAGTCATTTAATTAGAATAAAGAAAAAATTCTCAGAGCTTTTCTAAAAAGTGAATTTGTAAAGGAGAAAAATGAGAGTAAATCCAATTTTTGAGCAAATCTATGAAGATTTAAAGTACGAACATCACATGAAACCAACAGAAGAAGATAACATCTACAGAAAATTAGGATATAAAGATATTAACTTCTTTATTAGAGATTTCGAAGACACAAAATCATTTTATATTACAAACAACCCTAAAAGACAAAAGATTTATTATGGAGATAATACACATTTTGATATTGTCTATATTCCTGGATTAGAAAAAAAAGATTTATATAATTTAGATTTTGTTGATCGTGTTTATATAATTTCTTATTTAATGTATTTTTATGCTTCCATTTCGCGTGAATATAGATTCTATAAATTCAATTGAAATGAAGGTCTTGATTTTATCATGACAGGGATTTATAAAAATCTCGAATATAATTTAAGTGAATTTGAAAAGCGTTATCCTGATTTCTTTGCTAAATTTTCTAAAAGAAATTTAGAAAAATGAGGATATAAGATTTCAGGAAACGATTTCAATAATTTCTATATAAACGATCCTGATTTTTAGATAAAAAAACATCAAACATTGCGTTTTGATGTTTTTTTTGTTTTAGTTTGCCATGATTATCTGCATTAAACTTAAAGATTCTTTGGTTTTAATTTGCTCGTGAATGTCTTTTGCTTCAGGGTTTCTATTTTGAAGTTTTGTGTTTAGTGCTTCAATTGTGCTTGCTCCAGCAAAGTAGATTTCATTATTGGCTTGACCAACAAGAGCAATTAAAAGACTAAGTTTAGTTTTAGAGTTTTGATTGTTTTTGATGTATTGACTATAGCCTTTAAATAAATCAAGTGTTTTAGCAGCATCAATATCATTTTTATATTTTTTAACCTCAATATATAAATAGTGATCTTTGTATTTGATTAAAAAATCAGGATAACTATTTGCAATTTCAAAAGAGTTTCTAACATACTCAAAGTTAATTCCTGAATAAGAAGGGTTTTTGGTTCAAATAGTTAGATTTTGCTGTATATCAGGGTTGTATTCACTCATATTTAATAAAACATCTACAAATTTTTCTTCAGCATCAGAATCTAAAGAAAGTGGTGATGTTTTTGAAGAAGAAGGTTCTTCATAAGCGTATTTTTCGTTTACATTTTTGCTTTTTTCACCAACTTGCTCAAAGATTGTATTGGGAAGAGCTTTTGCTTTTTCAAGTTTGTATTGAATATCGTTGTTTTCTAATTGTTTTTGCAATTCATTTTTGTAAAGGTCTAATAAATAAAACATTTTGTTTTTGATAAAAATGTATCAAAAAACAGTAGGATCGATTTTAGAAACAAGATTTTTGTTATAAAAATCTTGGATTTTATCTTTGATTTCTTTATAAATTGCTTTTTTGTTGTTTTGTAGAAAGTTTAGATTGTAAATTTCCATTTCAATCTTGTTTTCGAGTTTTTGAGCAACGATTTCTTGAGAACCATATTTTTTCTTTTCTGCAACAACAAAGCTATTTTTAACAAACTCTTTTTCAATTGCTTTATTTTGTTTAACAAAGTCATCAACATCGAGTTTATCAATAAACTCAAAAGCTTGTTTTTGATAGTGTTCTTTGTTAAAAATAGTGCTTGAGTTTACGTTTTGTAGCTTACCAAAGCTAAAGACTTGATCTTTAAATTCATTTTTAAGAATCAGTCTTTTTTGAGAGTTATCTTTGATATCTTGGTTGCTGTAAATATAGTAATTTAGAGCAACACTATTAAATCCAAAATCAAAACCTGGATTTGGATTTCTCTTGATTCTTCCTAAAGTTTGAATACTTAAGTTGTTTGATGAAACATCTCTAAGTTGCACTAACATACAGGCTCTAGGGATATTTCAACCTGTAGCAGGTCCAATTTTAAAGATAATAACATCTACTGTTGAGGTATTTTTTGAAATATCTCTAAGTGAGTAATTTTCTTTAAGTCTTAAGTTACTACTTTTATCGTTTTGATCAAAGTATTTTACTCAACTCAAGTTATTTTCTTCTAAAACTTTGATAATTAAATCAATGTTTTCGTCGAATTTCTTTTGTTTTTCTTTATCTTTTGTACTGCTGTTTTCGACTTGGATTAACATAGCAGCATTAATTCCTACTAAACCCGGTTCTTCTTGAGGACTATTATATAATTCCTTAATTCTTTTAAATTTAGCACATGCTGTTCTTAGAATTGTTTGATTATCTAACAATTCAGCATTTTCTAAATCATCATTGTATTTTTTGATTGGCTTTAGTAGTTTTATTTGATCATTGTTTAGCTCTTTTTCTGTTAGTTCAACAACTTCATTATCATTGTTTGGTGTAGCTGTCATTTTGAGTACAAAGTGAGCATTTGTTTGCATGTTTTTTTTCAAAAGAAGCAATTTCGTTTTTACCTTTTGAAGCTGTTTTTTCAACATCAGAACCAATGTGAGCTTCATCTCTGATGTAAATCAGTTTGTAGTTTTTGTGCTTGATTTCACTTAAAAAAGACTCTATCGCTTCTTCTTCTCTTAAAATGGAGTTAGCCTTAAAAGAAGCTCCACCCATAATGTAAACATGATTTTGTTCTGCATAAAACTTAAAATTCTTTTCAATTTTAGAGCTTGTTTTTGTGTTTGAAGGACTTTCAATTCTGTGAATTTGTAAGTCTTTGTTGTTGATATAGTGTTTGTATTCTTTGAAGTTTTCTTCCATTTGTTGTGGAAGTTGTGCACTTGATAAAGTAACAATAACAAAGATCAATTTTTGACTTTGATCATATTTTGAGTGATCAATTAATTTATCAATGTAATTGATCATCATAAAGGTTTTTCCAGAACCTGTTGGAGCTTTGAAATAAACAGAAGTTTTAGTGTTTTGATCTAAAGAAACTTTTGTTTTTTCAACCAACTGATCCACAACAAGTTCTTGGGATTTGATTAGTTTCATTTTAATCCTTTCTTTGAGGTTTAAGTGCTAGTAATTTATTAAGTAATTCAGCACTTTTAATATCGCTAAAATCAATTCCAAATTCTTTTAATAAAGAAATTAATTTATTGGTTAATTCAAGTGAATTTATTTCATTTGAATTAACAGAAACATCATAATATTTAATTCTAAAAACGTTTAGATTAGTGTTGTATGGTTCGTTCTTTTTGAGTCAATCAAATGATTCGCCTTTTGTGCCTTTTCCTGCATTAATCCTGTATAAACGTTCAAAAGTTACATCTTCTCCAATGTTATTTTCGTTGTTTGTAACGATAGTATAAGTTCTGTTTCCGCCGTCTTCTTTGTTTAGTTCTAAAACCGCATGCCCTGTAGTGCCAGAACCTGCGAAGAAGTCGAGAACACGTGAGTTTTTGTTGTTGTATAAAATCATTTTAATCAAATATTTTATTAATGATACAGGTTTGGGAAAATTAAAATTAGAATTATTAACTATCGAAATTAGTTCAGTTGAACCCGTTACTGTATATCCTACGTTATTATTTTTTGTTATTGATTTAGTAGGAGAAATTATTGTTCCGCTATTATTTTTTATATATCTAATTCTGAGGTTTTGTGTTCTTGAAATTAAAGTGGTTTTGTTTTTTAATTCTTCATTTAATTTGTCTTGGCTTCATTTTCATTTTGAAGAAATTAAAACCTCATTTTTATTTGAATTATTTTCTATTTCTAATCTATTGTGCAATTCTAAATCTTCATCCTTAAAAGGATTTATAAATCCGTTCTCAATCGAATTAAAATTTATTGTATTTGGTGGGAATTTTAGTTGCTTATATTTATTTGGAGCATTAATTAGTGAGCTATCTTCCATACCATCGCTGTAATTTGAGAAAAATTTATTTGTTATCTTTTCTTTATTCAATGAATAACAAATAACATATTCAAAATCACTTCTCGTGAATTTCGATAAGGAGGATCCTCCAACATTTTTATTTCATAAAAACATTTCTATAAAATTCTCTTCACCAAAGATTTCATCCATTAAAACCTTTAGGTATGCCTGCTCTGAATCATCAATTGAAACAAAAATAACTCCGTCCTCTTTAAGTAGTTGTTTGGCTAGTTTCAATCTTTCGTTCATTAAGTTTAATCAACCATTTCTGGAGTATTTATCTCTGTAAATAAACTTGTTTGCGAAGATATTTTCAGTGTCATTTGCAACGGAATTTCCATCATTTTTGGTTGCTTCTGTATTATAAGGAGGATCAATATAAATTACATCGTAGTTGTAATTAAGTGCATCTTTTTCTCTTTCTCGTTCAATTACTAAAAGATTCTTTAGTGCATCGTAGTTTTCACCAATAATTAGTGTGTTTTCTCTTGCTTTATCTTTGTCTAAAACAAAAGATAATTTCTCATCTTTTTCTAAAAGAGCAACAGTTTGAGAATCGCTCTCTGGTGCTGCATCAAATCTAAATCCTGTTTTAACTCTCTGAATTACAAACTGGAAAACATATTCTAGATCTTTGTCTTCGAATTTTTCCAGAATCTTAATTGCAATATCTTTTTGATCTTGGTTTAGTTCTTTTGAAGAGATTTCTTCAAGCTCTCTTTTGTATTTTTCAAATAATGTCATAATTTATTTTTGTGTAAATTAAATTATTTTTGAGGTTTTAAAGACAGTAGTTTAGAGAGCAGATCAACATATTTAGAATCGTTTACGGAATCGATGTTTTCAATTCCAAATTCTTTTAATAAAGAAATTAATTTATTCGTTAATTCCAGCGAATTTATTTCATTTGAATTAACAGAAACATCATAGTAATTAATTCTGAAAACATTTAGATTAGTGTTGTAAGGTTCGTTATTTTTAAGTCAATCAAAAGACTCTCCTTTTGTACCTTTTCCTGCATTAATCCTGTATAAACGTTCAAAAGTGACGTCTTCTCCAATGTTGTTTTCGTTGTTTGTAACAATGGTATAAGTTCTATTTCCGCCATCTTCTCTATTGAGTTCTAAAACTGCATGAGCTGCAGTTCCAGAGCCTGCGAAAAAGTCAAGAACACGAATATTTTTAGAAGAAATAATAGACAATAATCATTTAATTAAAGAAAGGGGCTTAGGATATGAAAAAGAAGATTCTTTATTTATCGATGAATTAAGTCTGCTCCCTTCTGCGTTTAAAAAGTTGTCAAGTCAAGTTTTAAAATTATTAAATTTAAGAGAAGATTCATCATTTGTAAAATATTCTTTTCTATATATTTTTTGTTTATGGAAAAATAATAAATTATTATCTTTCAAAAATTTTTCTTTACTCCATAATCATCTTCCATCCTCGTTCTGAACTTTGTTTGGAAGAATTTCTAGCGAGTTATTTGATTTTTCAAGAGAAAATGTTTTTTCGCTCTCATTGTAGTAAATTGGATAGTATAAATTAGGTCTATTTTTTCTTTTCCCTTCCTCACCCGAATTTTGAAATTCTTTAAGAAGAAAATTCCCTTTTTCATCAGAAAAATCATATTTTTTTTGACCTGTTATTTCCTTTGTGAAAATTGTTTCGTTTTTGTTTTTTGAATAAATTAGTAAATAATCGTGAAGTATTTGCAGTTCACGGTCAGATATTTTTCTAATGTGACTTGTTGTTTTTCTTGGAGCACATGCAACAAAATTCTCTTCTCCAAAGATTTCATCCATTAAAACCTTTAGGTATGCCTGCTCTGAATCATCAATTGAAACAAAAATAACTCCATCATCCTTGAGCAGTTGTTTAGCAAGTTTCAATCTTTCATTCATCAAGTTTAGTCAACCATTTCTGGAATATTTATCTCTGTAAATAAACTTGTTTGGTGAGATGTTTTCTGTGTCATTTGCAACAGAATTTCCATCATTTTTGGTTGCTTCTGTATTATAAGGAGGATCAATGTAAATTACATCGTAGTTGTAATTAAGCGCATCTCTCTCTCTCTCTCTCTCTCGATCACTAAAAGATTCTTTAGTGCATCGTAGTTTTCACCAATAATTAGTGTGTTTTCTGTTGGTTTATCTTTGTCTAAAACAAAAGATAACTTTTGGTCTTTTTCTAAAAGAGCAACAGTTTGAGAATCACTCTCTGGTGCTGCATCAAATCTGAATCCTGTTTTAACTCTTTGAGTCACAAATTGGAAAACATATTCTAGATCTTTGTCTTCGAATTTTTCTAGAATTTTTATTGCAAGATCTTTTTGATCTTGGTTTAGTTCTTTTGAAGAGATCTCTTGTAGATCTCTTTTGTATTTTTCTAATAGTGTCATTTGTCTCCTTAATAATAACTTTGTAATTAAATTTTACTACAGATAAATTTAAATACAAATCAAGCACTAAATTAATTACAAGACAAAGAAATTGCGAAAAATCTTAATTTTTGAAGTTTTTTGGAATTTTATTAATTTTTAATCATTTCTATTAATTATTCTTATGGTAGTAGTGATATAATTAAATATATTAATTAAGAAATAAGAAAGAGGATATTATGGAATTTCAAAAAACATTACAAGAAATCATTTCATTAAACAATCAAAAAGAATCAAAAAGAAAAATTGTTTTAATTGATGGAGATGATAAAAGAGCGATTGAAGCTGCAGAAATGATTGCTAAAACAGATTTAATTACACCTGTTTTAGTGGTTGATAAAATAAATGAAAATATTGATAAACGTGTTATTCAAGAAGTTGTTTCAGAAGAAAAACAAAACATTTATGCACACAAATTCTTTGATTTCAGAAAAGGAAAAGAAACATTAGAATCAGCACAAGCTGCAATGAGAACAAAACCATTCTATGCAATGATGATGCTTAAAAATAATGAAGTAGATGGTGTTGTTGGTGGACTAAACTACACAACAGCAGACATTTTAAGAGCCGGATTTAAAGTTATAGGACCAAAACAAGGAATTAAAACTATTTCTTCAGCTATGATTATGCACAAAGGAGATGAAAAATTCATCTTTTCAGATATTTCTGTAAACATTAAACCAAATGCAGATCAATTAGCAGAAATTGGATTAAATGCTTCTGAATTCGCAAGAAGCCTAGGAATTGAGCAAAAAGTTGCTTTCCTTTCATTCTCTACAGATGGTTCAGCTGTTAGCGAAGAATCAAAATTAGTACAAGAAGCTAAAGAAAAATTCAATCAATTAAGTGTTAACACAAAAGCAATCGGAGAAATTCAATTTGATGCTGCATTTGATGAAAAAATCAGAATGAGCAAATACAAAAAAGAAGCATACCAAGGAAAAACAAGTGTTTTTGTATTCCCTACACTAGATGCAGGAAATATTGGATACAAAATTGCACAAAGATTAGGTGGATTTGGAGCTATTGGTCCAATCATCACAGGTATTGCAGCTCCAGTTAATGACCTTTCAAGAGGTTCAACAACAGAAGATGTTTACAACACAATTTTAATTACAGCACTACAAAGCTTTGAAGGAGAAAACTAAGATGTCTAAAAAAATATTAGTTATTAATGCCGGATCTTCATCAATGAAATGATCTCTTTTCAACAAAAGTGATTTTTCTGTTTTAGCAAACGGAATTGCAGAAAGAATTGGAATTGATGGATCATTTTTAAAAATGTCTTTTGGAGATCAAGATTTTAAAAACGAAATCAAATTATCAAATCACAAAGATTCAGTTGTTGAAACAATTAAAATGTGAAAAGAAAACAATGTAATTTCAGATCTTTCAGAAATCGAATTAATCGGATTTAGAGTTGTTCACGGTGGAGAATACTTCAAAGACTCAACAAAATTAGATCAAAAAGCAATTGATTTAATTGATGAGTGTTCAAAATTTGCTCCTCTACACAATCCAGGAGCTGTTCAAGCAATTAAAGCTTTCCAAGAAGTTGTGCCAGCTGCTAAGTTATCAGCAAGTTTTGATACAGCTTTCCATACAACAATGCCAGATGTTTATTCATACTATGGAATCAACAAAGAATTTGCTAAAAAATACGGAATTAAAAAATACGGAATGCATGGAATTAGCCACAAATTCATTACTTTAAAATTACAAGATATCCTTAAAAAAGACAAAGTAAACTTTGTTAATTTACACATCGGAAACGGTGCTTCATTATGTGCTGTTAAAGAATCTAAATCAGTTGATACTTCAATGGGATTCACTCCTTTAGCAGGAGTTATGATGGGGACAAGAAGTGGTGACATCGATCCTGCAATCCATGAATATGCACTTTCAGCTGCAAACATGAACATCAAAGAATTTACAAACCTTTTAAACAAACAATCAGGATTATTAGGTGTTTCTGGAGTGTCTTCAGACATGAGAGATTTAGTTTCAAAATACAAAGAAGGAAATGCAGATGTTGTATTTACACTAGAACTATATTCACAAAAAATTGTTGATTATTTAGTTAACTACATCAACAAAGTTGGTAAAAACATTGATGCTTTAGTATTTACAGCAGGTATTGGAGAAAACTCATTCTTTATTAGAGATTTAGTAATCAAAAAACTAAACTTAATGAATTTAAATGTTGAATTAGATGATTCTAAAAACGCTGTAAGTCCTTCAGAAATTAAAGATTTTGCTCTAATTTCTAAAGCAAATTCTGATATTCCAGTTTATGTAATCAGAACAAACGAAGAGCTATTAATTGCTCAAGATGCACTAAAACTATATGAATAAAGCAATTTTTCCAGGGAGCTTCGACCCTTTTCACTCGGGGCATTTGAATATATTACAAAAAGCTCAAAAGCTTTTTGATTATATTTATATCATTGTTACTTTTAATCCAGACAAAGACAACAACAAAGATTTTGAACAAAAAGTTCAAAACGTCAAAGAGATGACTAAAGAGCTAAAAAACATAGAAATTTTAGTCAATCAAAAGGAATTAACAGGTGTTTTAGCAAAAAGACTGGGTGTAAATTTCTTAATTAGATCAGCAAGAGACAACATTGATTTTAACTATGAACTTGAACTTGCGTTAGGAAATAAAATTGTTAATAGTGAGCTAGAAACAATTATTTTCTTTCCTGATGAATCAACAAAAACAATCAGTTCAACACTAGAAAGGCATAAAAGAATTTTAGGTAAGTAATATGTGAAAATTTATAGTATCCTCTTCCAAAAAAGACAACTGATATGATCACAATGGATTTGAAATCTGCTTTATTGGAAGATCTAATGTTGGAAAATCCTCTTTAATTAATGCTCTTGCAAACACAAAAATTGCCAAAACTTCAAACACACCAGGAAGAACACAATTAATTAACTTTTTCAGCGACGATCAAAACAGAGTTGTTGTTGATCTACCTGGATATGGTTATGCTAAAATGTCTAAAAGTGCTGCTGAAAAAATGTTTGAAATGATTGAGCAATATTTTGCTCAAAGACTCCAACTTAAAACCGTTTTTCTGCTATTTGATTCTCGTTTAGGTCTACAAGAAATCGATAAACAAATGATTGAGTTTTTAAATTCAGTCAACAGAAAAATAGTTTTAGTGGGAACTAAAATGGACAAACTAAATCAGTCTCAACAGCACGCTATCAAAAAACAAATGGAGCAATACAACAATTTCAAAAACATTATTGTTTCATCTCAAACAAAAAGAAATATTGCAAATCTTCAACAAATAATTAATGAAGAGTTTAATAACTAAGAGGACTTATCCTCTTTTTTAAATTCCTAAAAATTTTTGGTCGAATTTAGCAATTTTAAAATATAATAAAAATATATAAAAAGGAGAAAATATGCAAAGAAAAAAAATACAAGACTTTCTAAATAGAAAATACTTTAATACACAACACTATGAAATTGATAAAATCGAAAGAGTGGTAAGACTAAAACCAGAATTCCACCAAATGCTTCTAAAACAAAGAGGTACTAATTTTGGATTCAAAAAAATTGGAGGTTCATCATTAGGTGATGTTTTATTAACTGATCAATGAAAATCGCAGTTTTTAGCATTCTGTAGAATGTCAAAACTTGATCTGCCAATTTTAGACACAAAATACATTGATGCCGGAGTTGCGATCGAACCTAAAGTTATTGATTTAATTTCTAAAAAATGAAACAGAGAAGTACAAACATTTAACCCAGTTGAATATGGTTATGATTATTTTAGAGGAAAAGATGATGTTATTGGTGGAATTCCTGATGGTTACATCGCTCAAGAAAATGTAATTATCGAAATCAAAACAACACAAATCAAAAACCTAGAAAAATGAGAATCAGGAGATATTCCATTAAACTACTTAAAACAAGCTCAACTATACTCTTATTTAATGAACTCACCACACTTTATCATTGTGGCAACTTTTTTAGAGCCTGAAGACTACGAAAATCCCCAAGATTATGACATTAGCAAAAGAATTGTTAAGTCTTTTAAATTCAAAACAAACGAAGAACAAATTAAAGATGATATTGTAAAAATCAAAGATTGATACTATAAATACACAGATTCAGGAGTTTCTCCAAAATACAACGAAAGACTGGATGCAGCTCTTTTAGAGTATTTAGAGTGTAAAAATATGGATGAGTGAAGAATGCTTCTTGAAAAATGAGCAGATGAAGGAAAAATTGATAGATAGTAATTATGGACAAAAAAGAATATATAACTTTTTCTCAATTTAAAAGATTTTGCAACTCACAACCCTATTTCATCTGAAACACAATTGAAAAAGCACAAAGCGATGAAATAGAAGATGATGAGATTGCTGATAATTATTGAGAAGTTTTTGGTTATGAAGATTTTTCTTCAATTGAAACAAAAGAATTACCAACCCATTCATCAACTTCAGCTTTCAATAAACTAAATGAAATTTTTGAAGATCAAATAAGATCTACTTTTGGTATTGAACAAATTTATTTTGTAAAAGCCAAAAGCAATGAAGAAGCAATTGAAGAAACTAAAAAGGTAATTGAGTCCAAAAAATACAGAATTATCCTTTATGGAGCTTTTGAGTATAAAGGAGCAATTGCAAAAATTCCTTTTATAGATCTTCAAGAAGAAAAGATTTCACAAATAAAGGTTTCATCATCAACTAAAAAAGATGATATTTTAAAACTATATTGAAGTTTCTGAATTGCAAAACAAACTCTGAAAATACACAAAATCTCTTTATTTCTTTTAGAAAAAGTTGAATTTCCTAAAAAAGATCAACAAGCTTTTAAAGAAATTTTTCACATCAACACAGGAAAAACAACAAAAAAATGATCTCCTGCAAAAGAGAAAAAACTGATTTCAGAAGGAGCAGATCCAAATGATTTCTTTTATTTTAAAACAAGATTAG
Organism: Mycoplasma procyoni; assembly: GCF_017052595.1. Classification (GTDB taxonomy): domain Bacteria; phylum Bacillota_I; class Bacilli_A; order Mycoplasmatales; family Metamycoplasmataceae; genus Mesomycoplasma_A; species Mesomycoplasma_A procyoni. The sequence continues at coordinate 47,616 of NZ_JAFIDB010000002.1, read as the reverse complement.
CTCAAGAAGGTTTAGAATTATCAGCAGCAGAACTAGATGAAGATATAGAAAATGTCCACATTGACAATAATATTTTTGCAATCATTTCTTCTCGTGAAATAGCTGAAAAAGAACTTCCAGAAATTAATTATGCAATTGATTCAATTATGGAAGCAAAAGAAATTACAACGTTAGATCCTATAAGTAATTTAGACAATGGCGATTTTGCTGCAAATCCTAATTTTTCAGAAATAGTTGCTCTAAAACACCCTGAATTAGCGGGTTTTAGTGGAAATATTCTTTCTAAAAAAACCATTATTGATATGGTTAATAATCCAAATATTCCTCTATATCAACTATTACGTGAAGTTTTCTTAAGCCAACAAATAATCAAAGGTGAAATTAAAATCCACCATTCAGAAGAATTGGAAAAGATTCTAAATGATCTAAACGATCCTAAAAAACGGATTGTTTGATACGACTTCGAAGGTTACTCTCTGCCTTATCCTCCGATTGATGGAGTTGGTCCATACAACCAAGTTGTTTTCCAGTTATCAATTAAAGAAACACACAACAATAAGATTATTGATGAAAGTTTTGATTCAGGAAATATTGTTTATGATCCTAAAAAAATTGATGAAAATTCTTTTTTTGAAATCATCAAAAGAATTTATTCTAATAAAGCGGATCACTTTGTTGTTTTCAATGAAGGTTATGAACTCACAAGAATTAAAGAAATGCTAAACATCATCAAAGCAAAAACAGAAAACACACCTTATTATTCAAAATATTTAGAAGCTCAAAAATATGCTGATCACATCAAAGAAAAAACAATTGACTTAGCTAAATTCTTTAGTGGTTACTCAGAAAAAAACAAAAATCTCCCTTTTATTTTTATTCCAGATCTTAAAGGTTTTTACAGTATCAAAAAGATAGAAAAATACATCACTAAAAACAATATTAAACTCGATCACTTAATTACACCTTATGTAGAATTAGAAGTTCAAAATGGTTTAATTGCCATGTCAAAAGCTATTTCAAGAGCTGTTGGCGACATCGGTGATAATGAGTGAGAAATTACCAAAAAGAATCTCAAAAAATACTGTGAAAATGATGTTATGGCAATGATAATGGTAAAAGATTTTATCAACTATATTATGAAAAACTATCAATATACGACTCCAAAAAGCAAAAAATAAGCTTTTTGGTTTTTATTTCAATATCGCTTTTTAAAGGTATATAATTTTAATATAGAGAATAAATTGAAATACAAAAGATTAAGTTTATCTAAAAAACAATTTTTTGTAAGGAGTAAAAATGAAATTTATGTCACTTTTAACAAAATTATCTACAACATTTATGGCAATATCTTCAGTTTCAACAATGCCTGTTTTAACATCTTGCCAAAAGAGTCATAAACCAGATTCTACAGCAAAACTAAAACACAAATTATCTAAATCTGATTTGTCCTTTTTTAGCGAAACAGAGACATCCGATTACTTTTCAAATTTTGAATTTGGAGTGGTTCATTTTAATCCCAAAACCTATAAACCCATTGAAGAAAGATATTCTGCTTATAATTTTTATTTATATAACCTTGACACCTTTAAGATTTTGGAAGAGATGATTCCAAATATTTCTTATAATAAAGAAAACATAAAAAATGATATTGATGTAAATGAATATGTGGGATATCAGTTTGGTGAACTAAAAGATTCCACAAAAACAGAAAAAGATAAAAAACAATATTTAGTTAATTTCATGACTTTTGAAGTCTCTGATTTAGTTGAAGAAAACGAGAAAAAAACAGAGATTAAAGAACCGAAATATATTCCAATTCTTATAGATCAAACAGATAAAACAAACGCAGGAAAAAGAAGTAGTTTTAGAGTCAAATTTGTTTCTAAAAATGCAGAACCTAAAGAATTTAGTGATAATTTGCTTTCTCCAAAACACACAAAGCTAACTACAAAAATAGATAAAAAAACAAATAAAAAATATATTGTTTATACACACACTTACAGTTATCTCATTACAGGATTTGAACCTGCAATTCATATAGGACAATACTTCTTTGATTATGAATTTGCTGATTTTAAATCAAAAGAAATTTCCCCTACTAACGATTTTAAATAAAAAGCAATTTCCCCTACTAATTAAAATACAAAAAAACAGTTTAAATAAGATAATATTGCTTATTCAAACTGTTTTTCTTTTGTTTTTAACAAACACAAACATTTTTATAGTTTATTTACAAAGAATGTAAAAAAGAATATATAATATTAATAAATAAAATCTTAAGGAGAAACATGAAAAAATTATTCATCGTTGGAAACTGAAAAATGAATAAAAATTCTAAAGAAACAAAAGAATTTTTAGATCAATTTGAAGTTGAATACAAATCAAACAAAGATAAAATTGCTGCAACTACTTCATTTGGAATTGCTGCACCATTCACAAACTTATTTTTACTACAAGACTCAAGAATTGCATCAGTAGCTCAAAACTTTTCAAATTTTGATTCTGGAGCTTACACAGGGGAAATTTCTGCATCAATGCTTAAAGATTTAGGTGTTGAATATGTTGTTTTAGGACACTCAGAAAGAAGACAATACTACTCTGAAACAGATGAAGTAGTAAACAAAAAATTACATCAAGCACTAAAAGAAAACTTAACTCCTATTGTATGTATTGGAGAAACTTTAGAAGAATACGAAAGTGGAAAAACAAAAGATGTAATTTTACACCAAATTAAACACTCACTAAAAGGTGTAGAAGACTTTTCTAAAGTTGTTATTGCTTATGAGCCAGTTTGAGCGATTGGTACAGGAAAAACAGCTACAGCAGAAATTGCTCAAGATATCTGTTCATACATTAGACAAAATACAGCAAGCAATGTTGTTATTCAATACGGAGGATCTGTATCACCAGCAAACATTGAAGAATTAATGTCACAAAAAGATATCGATGGAGCATTAGTTGGTGGAGCTTCATTAAAAGTAGATTCATTTATTAAACTATTAACATTAAACAAATAATGTGGTATAATTAAAAAAAATTTATTCTCGGTCTAGAAAATGTTCGATTCTTTGCTGGGTTTAAATATAAAATAAAGGAGACTATTTAACATGGTTACAAAAGAACGTAAAAGAGAACTAACAATCGAATTTGGTGGAAACGAAAAAAACACAGGGATGATCGAAGTTCAAATTGCTATTTTAACAGAAGACATCGAATCTCTAAAACACCACTTTGCAGTTAACAAAAAAGATAAACACTCAAAAAGAGGGTTTATGGCAAAAGTTAACAAACGTAAAAAACTTTTAGCTTACCTAAGAGAAAACAATTTCGATTCTTACAAAGCAACTATTGAAAAATTAGGAATTAGAAAATAGTTGACAAACAAGCCTCGGCTTGTTTTTTTTATTGCTCAAAAAAGGAATAAAAAAAATGGCGGGGCAAACAGGATTTGAACCTGCGCGGGCGGTTAAGCCCCTAACGCGTTAGCAATGCGTCCTCTTCAGCCTCTTGAGTATTGCCCCACAAGATTTATAAAAATATTATACAAAAAAACCAAAAAAAACAAAACAAAAACTCCCATTTTGGGAGTCTATATCTAGTTTCTAACTATTTTGTACCACATGTACATGTTGAACAAGAACAGTTGTTGCATGTGCAGCTGTTGCATTTGCAGTTTGACATCTAAGCACCTCCTTTAATTTATTTACAATTAAATTTTAATACACTTTTGATCAAAAAAGCTAAAAAAAATAAAAATCGATGAAAAAAACGCGAAATTTTGACATTTTTTTGTCCAAAGAATAAAAAAAGAATTGTTTTTGAGACAATTCTTTAGTTTTTTGCGTTTTTTACAGCACGCATAACTGCTTTGACTTGTGATTCTGAAGCTTTTCTACCCATTTGAGCGTACATAGCTTTAATCATTTTTTCTGTAATAGGAGGATTTTCTTTTAGTTGTTTTTCAAACATTCTTTTTGCTATAAAGAATCCTACGAACCCTCCTGCAATGAATAGAACAATAGCAACAGCTATTACAATTCCTATTCATCCACCAAGACCAACTCCTCCAGCTTCGTTTACATAAACTGTAGCAGTAGTTGTTGCTTCATTAAATAAAGATACCATTAATTCCTCCTAATTTATTATTTAATTATATAATAAAATCTTTAATCCTTAAGATAATAAATCTTAAAGAGCTTATTAGTTGTTGATTTTTTCAAGAACAACTAGGTTTTCAATGTGATATGTTTTAGGAAACATATTAAAAATTTTCATAAATTTTATTTGATATTTTTTAGATAAAGCAGCTATATCATTGACTTGAGTTGCTGGATTGCAAGATAAATAAATAATTCTTTTAAAGTCTAAATTAGCTATTTTATCAACAACTTCTTTTTTGAGACCTGTTCGATCGGGATCAACAATCAGTGTTGTGTTTTGTGTGTTTTTGTATTGTGATAAAAACTTTTCAACAGAAGCATTAACAAACTCGACATTATCTAATTTATTAATTTCTTTGTTTTCAAGAGCATTTTTAAATGAAGATTTATTAACTTCAACACCAATTACGGCTTTTGCTTTTTTAGAAGCAAAAGCACTAATAGTTCCAATTCCTGAATAAAGATCTAAAACATTATCACCTTGCTCGATAAAGCTAATTATCGTGTTATAAGCTTCTAAAGTAACTTCTTTGTTAACTTGATAAAAAGAACCGATTCCAACCTTAAATTTAAAATCACCTAAAGTATCTGTTGTAAAGAGATTATCGCTCTTTTTACCAACAATTAGACTATCTAACTGTCTTAAAATAATTTTTCCTTTTTTATCTGTTTTTGGCTTTATTTCACTTAAAAGAAAGTCATCTAAATAATAGATTTCATTTGTGTTTTTCTTTTTAAGACCGCCATCAAACAAAGTGATTTTGTTTCTGTATCTTAGTTCTTTTTGTCCTGCGAAATATTCTATATTTTCAAGCTGTTCTACAGGGATTTTCCCTTTAAAAAGGTTTTTAATGTTGTAGATTTTATATTCTTTTTCTGCCTCTTTATTCATGTGCATAAGTTCATAACCGCCGATGTATTCAACACCTTCTGGTAGATTATAATTTCTGTTTTTTGAGGCTTTAATTAGTTTAGAAACCTTACCAATATAGTATTTTTCTTTTTGCTGAATTACTTCAAACTCAACTTCTTCTCCTAAAATACTAAAAGGTAAATAAACAGGTTTTTGATTATATATTCCAACACCTTCTCCTTTTTGATTGTAATAAACAATTTTAGTTGAGGGCATTGTTTAGTTCTTCTTTCAGATTCTCAACAATTTTTTCTTTATTAATAGATCATTGTAGTTTGTTGATTTGTTTTAAATTATAACCTTTAGAGAATAAGAAGTTATTTTGATCTTTGTATTCAATAAAGTCTTCATAAGAGTTGTATTTATTAAAATCATCAACTAAAAATCCTGATAAAAGATTGTTATATTGATCTAAAATTGCAATGTCAATATTTTTAGTTCCTATAGAATAGTTTTCAATAATTGATAAATTATATTGTTTAATAAAGTCGCTTTCTCTAATCACTTGTGCAATTTCTGAAATTAAATTACTTGAGTTTTTTCTTTTTCTGATTTGAGAATCGATATTGATGTAGTTTGTTCTTTCTTCTTTTGATAATTCTAAAAATTGAAGTCAGTTTTTAAGCATCACCATATCTTCTCTTGCACCTAAAACATCTATTTCTTCCGCTTTAATTGATTTTATAATAATCATTTTTTGTTTAGCTCTTGAAATTGCAACGTTTAGTGCGTTTTGACCTCCAGGTCTTGCGATGTAAGTTGAGTGTAGAGCTGCGTTTTTGTCATAAGCAATCGAAATAATTAAAAGATCAGCTTCATCACCTTGAATGTTTTCAATGTTTTTAAGAAGTAGTTTTTCATTATAGATTGCTTCTTCAAGATCTGGATGAGAAGAGAAAATCATATTTTCAATTTCATCTCTTTGAGTACTGTTGAGTGTAAGAAGAATAATTTTTTCAAATTTATCAAGGTTTTCTTTTGTTTTTTGGATTGCAAAGTCCGCTTCTACTTTGTTGATTTTTTCTTCTCAAACTCCATCAACCTGAAATACTTCAATTGGTTCAAACTCATTTGGATTGTATTTATCAATAACTTCAAGCTTAGAATCGTAGAAGTGTTTTGAAGAAAAGGTCATTAAAGAAGCAAATTGAGAACGGTAGTTTTTGTCTAAAAGAACAGAATAAACCCCTTTATAGTTTGCATAACTTAATACAGATTTAACGTCTCCTAATTCAGTTTCTTCATCAACGTTTCTTGTAGCAAATCAGCTGCTTGGTTGCATCTGTTTGTCATCTCCTGCAAGGATCTTAATTTTTCCTAAATACAGGATAGGAAAGGCTTTTTCGATAAAAATTTGTGATGATTCATCTAAGATTACATAGTCAAATTCATTCTTTGATCACTTACTTAATTCTGTGTCTACAGAAGAAATAATGATTGGGAAAAGAATCTTTATAATCTCTGCGTTTTCTAGAACAAATTTATAAGGGTTTTTGGTTTTCTTTCTTGCTTGGAAAACAAATTGGTTGTATAAACGTCTTTGCTCTTCTGAAAACTTAAGGATTTTTTTGTAAAGACGAAGGTAAATGAAATCAGCAATTTCTTGACCATCATTTAGTTCTTGTTTTTTGTTATCAAAAACATAGTTATAAAAGGCATCAATATCCTTTAGGTTTTCAGGTTTGATGTTTTCGATTTTATCTGTAAGTTCTTTAATGTTTCCTTTGTAGTTTAGAAGATCTTTGTAAATTATTTCAGCGTCTAAATCAGCACTTTTATCAAAGAATTTTTGGAAAATATTTGCTTTTTTACCTTGTTTAGCTTCTAAAATAGCAATTTTAAGTTTTTTAAGATTTTTAGGAGCTTCTGTGTTGTTAAGATCAATATTTTTGCTTAATTGAAAGAGTGTTTCAACTGTATCAAAAGCAAGTTCCGGAACTTCTCTTTTTAAAAATGAGTAAGTTTCCAGTAAGTTTTCATAGTCTTCAAGTCCTTTAATTTGTTTAAAGGAATCAATGTATTTTTTCTCATCATCATAAATGATTTTTAGTGTTTCAAATTTAGCATTTGATTCAAAATTTTCAAGTGTGTTAATTAAGTTTTCAATAGGATCAAAGAATGTTTTTTTATTCATGTTTTTATCATTAAGAATAAATAAACAAAACGGTGATAGCTCATTCATTCTGCTCTTTAGAACATCTAAAGCAGCTTTCTTTTGTGAAACAACTAAAGCTTTTTTGTTGAAAAAGAGAATGTTTGCAATGATGTTGGAGATGGTTTGAGATTTTCCTGTTCCTGGAGGACCTCAAATAACTGTGTTGTGACTTAAAGCAGACACTGTTGCTTTGTCTTGTGAGTAGTTTGTTTTATTTAGTTTAATAAAGTTAAAAGTATCTTCGAAAATTGTTTTGTGAATTCTCTTTTTATAACGATTTTTATCAAACTCTACATCCAAAATGGTATCTACTTCATCGTTGTCAATGATGTGTTCCATAACTTTTCTTTGGTAGCTACTAAAAGAGTTGAAAAGACCAAGAACAATTCCTGGATGGAATTGTAAGTTTTTGTTTCAATTTTCGTCTTTAAGACTAATTTTTTGACTCAATCCTTTTAAAGAAGGGATTTTGTAGTTTGTTCAGTCTTTTGAAATTGTTTGTTCTAGTTCTTCTAAACTAAAGTTTGAGACATCTTGGTTAACATCAACTAAAAAGCCACCTTTTTCGAGTAATCAAACAAGTTTTTCGTTTAATTTAAGTTCTCCATTGGAGAATAAAATTGGTCTTGAGTTTTCAATATCAATATTTACTTCTTTTAAAAATAAAGGAGCAAACACCTTTCTGTTTTCTAATTCAACAGACACAAAAACAGCACCTATTTGCATAGGCCAGATATTTCTTTCGTTGTTAATAGCTTTTGCTTTAGCTAAAAATTTCTTTCATTTTAGATTTGATTTTTGAATTCTTTCTTCATTTCTTTCAATAAATAAAGAAAGATTTTTATCAAAGTCTTTTTCAAATCTTTTAAGATCTTCTGCAGAAATGTTTTGCTCGTGAATTTGAGCTAATTCTAAAATTCCATCAATTGAAGTTGCTTTGTGTAAGCTTTTTGTAAATTTTTTAAGATTGTATTCATCTAATGGAATTCTAAAAGAAGCATTTGTATAAACTTTTTCTAAGTGTTTTTCATCTAAAAGCTTTGTTAAATCGATGAAATCGTGTTCATTGATTGTTACAAAAAACGAAGTGTCATTAGGACCTAAATCAAATAAATTATCAAGAACACTCTTGTATTTATCTTTGTTTTTCTTTGCTATTTCATATTCATTACTATACATATTTTTCCTTTATTTAATTATATTTTCTATTTGTTGTTTTAAGTATTCAGCGTTGTTTCCAACAATTAAATTTATGTAGTTAGAAGATGCTAAAACGCCTGAAATTCCCTTTAGAGACTGTATTTTTTGCAGTTCTAAATTCTTTGTGTTGTTTAGATAAATTTTGATTTTTTTATGGCTGTTTTCAACTTTTGTGATGTTTTCTTTATTGCCTAATAAAGAAATTAATTCATTAAGATTAAAAGGGATTTTTGTGCTTTGTGATAGTTGATTGTGTTGAGTTGGCTTTGCGGCTTTTTTTCAGTAGATTCAAATCAAACCAAGTGTAATAACACTTAAAAAACCAACTAAAAATTTATCTTTTGTTTTCATTATTTCTCCTTGTGTTTTTGTAATAGCACTCACAACATTACTCTTTTGATTCTGCTGGATGTATACCTTTTTGAATTAGTTTTATTAACAAATTCTTCATATGTTTCAATATCTATATTTTTTTTAAAAAGATTTTCCATCCCTTCAGAAATCATAGGGTTTTTTGCTAATTCTTCAGCTGGTGTATTTCTAACAATTTCTTGAAAATCTTTGTAATAATTTTCAATTCGATCGGGAAGCGTCTCAAACTTCATTGGTGTATATTTTGAAACATCTTCACCAGCAAAAATCATTTTTCTAATTAAAGAAGCTGAAGCGAAATTTTCATTTGTTTGCTCAGAATGGAAACCCACAGTTCTTTTAATTGTGTAAGGTTTAATGTTGTAGTTATTAAAGACGATTGCTTTTATGTACTCTAAACCTAAAATGTCGTTAGGCATTGTAATTTCAGCTCCTGTAAGTTCTCCAAGTGCTTTTGCTGAAGCGTTTGGAAAGGAAAAACCCTGTTTTAAAAAGCCTTTGAGTAGTTTGTTGTAGATTTCTTCGTTGTAGTAGATTGTTTCAGCGATTTTTACTAAAGACTCAACATCATCTGATTCGCTTCCAAAAAGAAGTTTATCAATATTGTGTTTTGCGATGATGTCAATTGCCCCTTTAGCAAAAATATGAGCTGCCTGTGTTGCATATTCAAAAGGTAGCTCAATTACTTCATCTGCCCCATGTTGTAGTGCCATTTGTTTTCTTTGTTCAAAAGAAGCAACAGCAAGCTCGCCCCTTTGGACATATTTTCCAGATAAAATAATATAGACTTTATCATTTGGAAAATGTTTTTTAATGTATTCTAGTTGATATTTGTGTCCATTGTGAAAGGGATTGTATTCTGCTATTACTGCTATTGCCATATTCAAATTTTATATTAATTTAGCCAAAAAATAGAAAAAATTTTGTATTTTTTGAAAAGAAAAATCTTAGTCAAAACTAAGATTTTAAACTATTCAATTTTTGAAGTATCGAATAATCCACTTGTTTCTAAAACAGGCTTGATTGATACTCAAATTGTAGGGTCGATTTGTTTGAGTTGCTCAATTAGAGGTTTTGCTTCTAAATATAAACAAACCGTTTTAACTTTATATGTAGATTTTCCTGTGTATCCTGAAGTTCCTTCTCAAATATTGTATGAGTGTCAGTATCTCATATTTTTTAAGTGAGCAACGATTTTTTCAGGTTCTGCTGTGTAAAAAGAAATTGAAACTTTTTTGTATTTTGGGAAAATTCAGTTTACAACAATTGAAGTTAAGAAGATATAGATCATTGTTGAAACAACTTGGATTCCTAAAACTCTATAAATTTTTCCACCGATATCGAAGTGACCTAAAATACCAAAAATTAAAAGGGAACTGAATGCAATTATTAAAGAAATAATAAACATAAATTTACCAATTGATTTTTTCTTTTTGGTTGAGTAGTAATAAGAAATAATGTCTGTTCCACCTGTAGATCCACCGAATTTTCAAGCTAAACCAATTGAAACTCCAATTAAAATCGCTCCAATTACTGTGTAGTAAATAAAAGGAAAAACAATTGAGTTATCTTTTAGTGCATTTTCTACATTTCAGTTTTGTGGTGTAATTGAAACGTGATACACTAAAAACTTGTGTATTTCTGTAATGTTAAACACTAATTGTCATAAGTTTTGGAAAAGCATTCAAATAACTGTTAGTAAGATAAATGACTTTTTGAGATGCTTTCAAAAAATAATTAATAAAGGCAAGTTGAATGCTAAATATAAAAGTGCAAAATAAGGTTGAGTTTGAGGCACAATGTAAGTAATAAGTGTTGGAATCGCTGTTAGTCCTGAAGGAATTGTTTTGGATTGTGAAAGAATAATTGTGATTCCAAAAGAAAACATCATTGATGAAATAAGCATCATAAAAATTGAAAAAGGTTTTCTTTTTATTACTTGTAAAAAGGTTTGTGGGGTAGTTTGGTGTTCTAAATTGATAATTTCTTTAGAAATTGCATGAAATCTGTTCTTTTTGGTCTTTGGAGGTTGATTGTGTTTGTCTTTGTCGTGTTTCATTTTAGTTCCTTAAAATAAATAAATAAAATTTTATAATAAATTCCAAAATTCTTTATTAAAAATAAAACTTATTTTCAAAAATTAATCTATAAAGAGATTTTTTTCGATTTTTTGAAAATTGTAATTTTTTTATTTCCATTTTTTAACTTTTTTATTATTATTTTATAACTTACAAAAAAACAAAAAAGGAGACATTATGATTATTGGAATAAGTGGAATGATTAGCAGTGGAAAAAGTACACTAACAAAAAGTTTAGTACAAAAATTTCCTAATTCAGAGCTTTTATTAGAATTTAGCGAAAGCGACGAAGTATTCAATACATTTTTAAAATGATTTTATGAAAAAAAGGAGAACTTAACAATTGGTTTTCAAACTTATATTATTGAGTCACACTCTTCAATTTTTTCAAAAATGTTAAAAGATTTTAATGAAAAAAATAAAAACAACACACAAAAAGGACATTTCTTTTTAGATAGATTCTCTTTAGAACACTATATTTTTGCCAAAATAAATCTTGCCCAAAAAGATGAAAAATACATGAGAGCATATGATGCTGCTTTTAAAGAATTAATTACAAAAGAAGAATTACCAGAGCTTGCTATTTTTCTTGATGTTACTTTTGAAACATTTAAAGAAAGATTTTTCAAAAGAGAAAGAGCTGTTGAGGTTGATAACTGAGAAATTAACAAGGATTATTTTGAAATCTTACACAAAAATTACAAAACTATTTTTGAAAAATTGTGTAAGGATTATAATTTAAGTTATGAAATCGTTGATACAAACAATCTTTCAGAACAAGAAGTTGAAGAAAAAGTTATTAAAATTATTGAAAAATACCAAGAAAGATAAAAATGTTTAAAAGAGCATTTTTATCTTTTTTATCGCATTTTCCTTCAACAAAACAAAGATGACAATTATATTTTAAAATTGCTGTTCCTATTGTTTTTTCAGGGATTTTAGTTTCTTTTAATGGTTTTATTGATAACTTTATGGTTACTAATATTTCAGGAGGAGTTGCTGCTTTAAGTTTTGCAAACAGCTATACAGGAATTATTACAGGAATAATAATTAGTATAAACATTATAGGAACTGCAATTTTTGGCCAGTATCGAGGCTCTAGCAACAAAAAAGACAAAGACATAGAAGTAATAAGGGCAAGATATATTATTTGTCTTGCGTTTGTTCTTGCGTTCTTTGCAATTATTTGAATCAGCCCAGAGTTCTTTATTTCTTCTGTGGCCAAAAAAGACTCAAAAGGAGACCAAGAACAATATTTAAACATTTTAAATCAAGCAACTGACTACATTAAAATTGTGTCATTTTCTTGAATTCTTACAGGAATTACCTTTACTTCTGTATCTTTATTAAGAGAAACAGGAAATGGTTCAATTTCTTTTTACATCTCTCTAGCTGCTTTAGGCGCTAATATTGTTTTAAACCTTACATTAATTCCTCATTATGGAGTTGTTGGATCAGCTTGAGCAACAATTGCTTCAGGGATTGCAACCTTAATAATGTCTTTTATTTTTATTTGATTTAAAGCAAGAAGATATTTCTTTAAGGTGCACTTGTTATTTAAAGTTTCAAAAGAAATTTGAAATCACTTTTTCAAAAGAATTCCAAGTTTTATTTTAAGTTCAACAAGCTTTTTATTTGTTTCTGTAAGAACTTTTTTATGGGCTAGTGCTTTTAAAATAGGTTCTTTAGGAGAAGGTGAATACAAAAATATTTGAGGACTTGGGTCTGGAGATATTTTAGGTATAACAGCTTCTTTAACAAACATTTTTACATCCGCTTTTGGAGTTATTGGAGCAAATATTGCTCTGTTTGTAGGGGCTAAATTAGGAAATAACGAATTTGAAGAAGCTAAAAAGAACGCAAAGGAACTAAAGGGATTTCATGCTGTTTTAGCAATGTGTTTATCTTCAATGTTTGCAATAATTATTATTTTTATACCACTGATGTCCTTTTTAGCAGGTGGATTAGAACACGGAGTAGAACAGAAGCTTAAAGATGCTGGAAAATTAAGTCCGGAGCAAATAAAAACACAGGTAGAAATGGCAAAATCCTACTATTTAAAAGAAATTCAACTAACCTGTATTTCAATTGCTGTTTTCAATCCAATGTGAATCTACTTTGCAACAAGTATTAGAATTATTGATTCGGGTGGAAAAACAAACTTAACAGCAATCATTCAATTTTTAATCAGTGTATTACAAATGGCTTGACTTGCTTTAATAGTTTATTTAATGGTTCCGGGACATATCGAAACTTTCAGATATCCAATGGGATTTTTCTATTTTATATTCTTTATTTCAGACTTTGTCAAGATGATTGCTTTTGAAATCATGTACCAAAAAATTCATTGAACAAAAAACATCACACAACACTAAAAGACTGCTTGGCAGTTTTTTTATTTTTCTTTTCATTCTATTGCTCTAAAGTGGTAAAATTTAAATAGTAAATTAAAGGAGAAAAAATGAAAACAATAAAAGAAATTATTTTAAATGCTCAAAAATTTGATGGTCAAGAAATTAAAGTTTTAGGTTGACTGACTGGTTCAAGAGGAAACATGAACATCAAGTTCGTTACAATTAACGATGGATCTACAGTTGCTAACCTACAGGTGGTTCTGAAAAAAGAAAATGTCAACCTTGAAGAAGTTGATAAAGCAAGAGACGGAGCTTCAATCAAAATTGAAGGAATTCTAAAATATACTCCTGACTCAAAACAACCAATTGAACTGCAAGCTACAAAGTTTGTGTTGCTAAAAAACACAGACGAAGATTTTCCTATTCAAAAGAAAGAAATCTCACTAGAGGCACTTAGAGAAATTCCACACCTAAGACACAGAACAAGACTATTTAAGTCAATTATGCTAATCCGTTCTACTTTAGCGCTTGAAATTCACAAATTCTTTTCACAAAATAATTTCCTTTATGTTTCTGCTCCAATAATCACATCAAACGATGGAGAGGGAGCTGGTGAAGCTTTTGTTGTTGATGATGAATCAGAAGGAATGTTTTTTGGTAAAAAGGCTACATTAGGAGTTACAGGACAGCTACATGCTGAATCTTATGCAATTGGAATGAATAAGGTTTACACTTTTGCTCCTACTTTTAGAGCTGAAAACTCTCACACCAAAAAGCATGCTGCTGAGTTTTGAATGGTTGAACCTGAAGTTGCTTTTTATGAACTTAAAGACATTATGCAACTTGCAGATAAGATGCTAAAATCTGTTATTTCTGCAACAATTGAAACAAACTCACTTGAATTTGATTTTCTTGATGAATATCTAGGAATTGATGTAAGAGAAAGATTAAAGCAGTTTATTGCAAAAGAATTACAGTTTATTGATTACAGAGACGCAATCAAAGAATTACAAAAAGTTAAAACAAGATTTGAAGAACAGAACATTGAATTTGGACTTGATTTAGGAACAGAACACGAAAAATATCTTGCAGAAGAATTATTCAAAGGACCTGTTGCTGTAATTAACTATCCAAAAAGCTTCAAAGCGTTCTACATGCACCAAAATGAAGATGGAGAAACAGTTGCTGCCTTTGATTTATTAGTTCCAGGAATCGGAGAGCTAATCGGTGGTTCACAAAGAGAAGTTAGATACGAAAAATTACAACAAAGAATTAGAGAACTTTCAATTCCAGAAGATGATTTACAGTGATACATGGACTTAAGACGTTTTGGAGACTCTGGTTCATCTGGATTTGGTCTTGGTTTTGAGAGACTTGTAATGTATGTTACAGCAATTGATAACATCAGAGACGTAATTCCGTTCCCAAGAACATCAAATAACCTAAAAATGTAAAGGAGATTTTATGAAATTATCTATTGTTATTCCTTCATATAAACAAAAAAATGAATTAAAATCAGTGCTTGATTCCTGTATAGCGCAGAAAAAACAGGATTTTGAAATTATTTTAAATTTAACAAAACCTACAAACGAAGAATTAAAATTAATTGAGAACTATAAAGAAATTTTTAAAGACAAATTAAAAGTTATTTTTACAACTAAAAGACAAGGTGTTGTAAACAACATTGAAACAATGCTTAAAATTGCCGAAGGAGACTATTTTATTGTAGTCTTCCCTGAAACAAACCTAAAAGATTTCTTTGTTGCTAAGTTTTTAGAAACAGCAAAAAAATTCAAAACAGACATCATTGAATTTAGACCGCAATTCAAGGGATTTTTCAAACTTGAACCACACAAACGTTTAGAAGACTCTAAAATTTTTAAAATTCAAGAAAACAAAGAGGTTGTTGCATACACATTCCCTTTAATTTTTAATAAATTCTTTAAAACAGAAAAATTTAAAGAAATCGCTCAAGCAAGAAATTATCGTGATGCAAACAACAAATTTTTAATTGATTTACTTTACAAAACAATTATTTCCTTTGACACTTTTGTTTATATTGATGAAGTTATAATTAACGAATGAAATAACAATATTCCAATCTCAAACCCAATGCAAATCTTAAGAGATTGAAGTGAAATTGATCAATTTACAACAGAAAATTTCCCAAATTTTAAAGCAGAAATCCAGTATGCAAAACTTTATCAACTTGAAGTTTTCTTCCCTGCAATTTTAGGTCTTACAAAAGTTTCTTTACTACAAAGAATTTTAAAACACGAAGAAAAATTTTCTCCACTTGTTTTAAAATACTATGACAAACTCAAAGAAATAAGAAAAGCGGAATTCAATTTATGAACAACAATTAACAGATACATTCTTCAAAATTGCGAAGAAAGTAAATTAATAATCCAAAGCTTTTCACCATCAAAATGAATAACTCTACACAAAAAAATATAATTAAAGCTTCAAAACTAGCTACTTTTTGGATTAGACTGTTAGCTGGTTTTGTTGATATTCTTATATTTTTGTTTTTTTCTTTTGTAATTTCGTTTTTATTATTTCATTGATCAACAAGCAAAGAAACATTTTATATAAGTTACTTTCTTTGATTTATTTTAGAAATATTTTTATTAGCAGGATTGCAAATCATAGCTCCTTTGTTTGATTCTAAAACTCAAACATTAGGAAGAAAGATTTGTAAATTAGGAGTTACTTTTAGTGAACCAATTAACAAAACAAAGGATAAAATAGTCTTTTTAGTAAAAAAAGAAATTCCTTTTAGCGTTATTTGAATCATTTTACTAACTTTATTTCCGATTGTAATAAACCCAGATTTGGCTCATAAATGACTTTCAAATCCAAATGTTGGAAAAATTAGTGTAGCAAAACTAAAAGGCTTTTCTAATTTAGAAATCTTTTTAATCACTTTCCCTGTTTGATTTTCTTATTTAATTTTTATTGCTATGTTTTTATCAATGCTTTCAATATTAATTAGCAAAAGAAAAATGTCTTTTATGGACATATATTCCAAAACAAGAACAATCTATTTAAATAAAACAATTGATATTAAACAAAAAGTTATATTTGAACCAGAAGACGCAAATTGAGAAGAAGTTATTTGAAAATAGAAGGAGGCAGAAATGGTTAATGCCGATCACCAAAAAGTAGATTTAATTGCAAATCTAAACAAAGAACAAAAAGCTGCTGTTTTATACAACAAAGGACACCTCAGAATAATTGCTGGTGCTGGAAGTGGTAAAACAGGAGTTTTAACAAGAAAAATAGCTTATTTAATTCAAGAAGAATTAGCCAATCCTTCTGAAATTTTAGCTGTAACTTTTACAAATAAAGCCACTCAAGAAATGCAAGAAAGAGTTGTTGATTTAATTGGTCAAAAGGGTGCTTCTGCTTTTATAACAACATTCCACTCACTTTGCAACCACATCTTAAGAAGAGAAATCGAAGTTTTAGAAGGTTATAATTCTGGTTTTGATATTTTAGATGCTTCTGATCAAAAATCAATTCTTGAAAATATTTACAGAAAACTCTCAATCACAAACAAAGACATCACATATGGTTCTGCTCTTGATCGAATTTCTAAATGAAAAAACAATGAAATTGAACCAGAAGACATCAAAGTCGAATCTCTTGAAGAAGACGAAGAAATTCATTTTCAAATTTACAAACAATACCATCAACAAACACAAGAACTCAAAGCTCTTGATTTTGATGATCTTCTAATTTTTGTTGCCAAAATCTTTAAAAACTTTCCAAATATACAGAAAAAATGGGCAAATAAGTTTAAATACATTTTAGTTGATGAGTTCCAAGATACTTCAGAACTGCAATTTGATATTGTAAAATCACTAACCTCAACAAACGCTATTTTAACAATAGTTGGAGACCCAGATCAAACAATTTATACCTGAAGAGGAGCTGATCCAGACTTAATTGTTAACTTCAGTGATTTTTACAAAGACACAACAACAATTACACTAGCTCAAAACTATCGTTCAACTCAAATCATTCTTTCTGCAGCTAACTCACTAATCAAAAATAACAAAAACAGACTTGAAAAAAATCTTTTCACAGAAAATGAAGGAGAAGATGAAATTCAGTTTTATCATGCTTTTAACATGGAATCTGAAGCAAGATGAGTTGTTCATAAAATAGATGAACTTAAAAAGAAAAAAGTTCAACTAAAAAACATTGCCATTCTTTATCGTTCTAACTTTTATTCAAGAGCTTTTGAAGAAGCACTAATCAACGAAAACATTCCTTATCAACTATTAGGTGGACAAAAATTCTTTGAGCGTAAAGTTATTAAAGATGCCATTGCTTATTTAAAAGTTATCAATGATGGTTCAACAGTAGGTCTTTTAAGAATTATTAATGTTCCTTCTCGTAAAATTGGACCAGTTGCTATTCAAAAAATAGTTGAGTTTGCAAACAATAAAAACATGAGTCCTTTTGAGTGTTTAATTGATTACTTTGGAAACCTAAAACAACTAAAAACACAGGCAAATTTCCAAGAATTGCCTCTTTCACACAATTTACAAAAAGAAGTTGTTAAGTTTCTAAACGACATCAACTGATCAAGAAAAATGATCAAAGATGGACACCCAATTCATGCTATTTTAGAAAAATTCCTCGAAAGAATTAAATACATGCAATCAATGAAAGTTCAACCAAACGAAAAACACGAAGCACAACAAAACATTAATGAGCTTTTAGCTGCAATAAAATCTTGAGAAAACAAAAACAAAGATAAAGGATTAAATGCTTATTTAGACGAAATTTCACTACTTACAGACTCTGATGAATTAGGCTCAAGTTTTGGAGGAATTACTCTAATGACAGCTCACAGCTCAAAAGGACTTGAGTTCCAAAATGTCTTTTTAGTTGGAATGTCTGAAGGGATTTTCCCAAGTAGAAGAAGTTTAGAAGATAAAGATATTGAAGAAGAAAGAAGACTTGCTTATGTTGCTGTAACACGTGCTAAAGAACGTCTATTTATCAGTGATTCTGGTGGAAGTTTCTATGACAACAACCAACTTTCTCAAACATCTCGTTTTGTTTCTGAAATGGGAATTAAATCAGAAAAACTACTTAACTTTACAAGAATAAGTCAAGACGGAAAACTTAACTACTCAAAAGATGATAAAGCTGCCGAATTAATTGCTGGTGATATTGTAAATCACATCGTTTTTGGACAAGGAATTGTACTTGAAATTCAAGGCGATGTTGCTGTCATCAAGTTCCAAAAAGATGGCTTAATCAAAACACTTCTTAAAAACCATAAATCATTAGAAAAAATACAGTTATAAAGGAAAAAATAGATGGATTATAAACTCTTAATTTATGTTTCTGTATTAATAATATGTGCTGTTGCGATAATAATTGCAACAGTTTATATTTTTAGATACACAACAAAAAAACTGCGTAGAAGTAGCTCGTTGATTGTTCCAATGCTTTATGATCACGAACAAAAACGTATTAGAATGATTGATGTTAAGTACCTTGACAGTGCTCAAGAAGTTTTTGGACACAGAGAACACATTTACTCTGGAAACTGACTCTCAATCAATGAATTCTCAAAAACTATTACAGAAAACTATCGTGATCAATTTTTAGAAAACATTGAAACTTGAGAACATGAGTTTATGGATGTTGTTATTGCAGATAGAACCAAAAACAAAAAGATTGATTCTTATAAAAAATATAGCTTTATGTTTACAGAAAGCGACAATGAAAAAATGATTTTAATTTTCAGAAACAAAGTTTCTAAAATTACAATCAAGCCACCATTTTATTTAAGAAAAAAAATCAAATTCAGCAAATTTAGAGACATTAAAAACTCAAACAAAAACTTCCATTTATACATCTCATTTTCTCTAAAACAAATCTGAAACAGTGAAAAATCTGTAAAACAAATTATGGAAAGATTTTTTACTTGACACCCTGAATACAGTTTTATAATCAATGAAATTATTTACGAAGATGGTGTTTTATCTTTAGGTTTTAGAAGAAAAAACAAAAAAGCACTTCCAAAAATTAAAACAAGACTAATCAAAAAATTTCTAAAATTCAGAAACAATTATTTCTATAACGAAATAGCTGTTATTGCTGAATCTTCTTATTCAGAATCTCTAATTTATGGTCCGAGAATTAAACCTTTAGTAAATTATTCCCTTTGAAAATCATCACAACAAAAAACAATTTTTGAACTTGATTTACCTTATGTAATTGATTATTCAAGAGAAATGGAAGCTTTTGGAGAAGCAAAAGATCAATACAAAAGACTTGTTAATAATGATGCAATGCCAATAACTGAAATTTCTATTTTAAAAAGGAAAAAACCGATTGATTCAAAAATTATTTACCCAGACGTTCCTAAAAAAGTGATGAAGTTTTTCAATGAAAGAGAGAAAGAAAGGCTGTTTAACGAGCTTGCTAGTCACTATTTAGAAAATCCTAACCCAAATTCAATCATTTTCATTAATTCATCACTCTTTTTAAAACAATATAAAACCTTTAATGAAAACACACCAAGCTTAATAATTAAAACAAGAAATTATTCAAGTTTCTTAAAGGAATTTAAGAATCAAATTCATGAAAATGATTTCAAAAATTGAGGATTGTATGTTGATAGACTCAACATTCACTTCTTCTCTTTATTAAAAGAATTAAAACCACAATTTCTTGTAATTTCTTATTTAATTACAGAACATTTAGAAAACAGTGGAGTAGCACTTTCGCTCGAAACACTGCTTAAAATCTGTAAACTTAATACCATCTCAATCATCTATGAATTCTCTGAAAACGAACCAGATAAAATTCACACAAAGAGACTCGATGTTATCTTTAACTACAAAATAGAAAAATAAACAATAAACAAGGAGAAAAAATGTCAAAAGAAATAAAAGTAATATTAATTGAAAATGAACCAAAACTAAAATTCCAAATCAACTCTGACGATGTTAAAAAAGGCGATTTCTTTTATATTCAAACAGATAATGAAAAAGAATTAGCTCAATTAACTCAAGCAATTGAGCTGCAACTAACAAATGATTTAAGACAAAAACTAACATCTGAAATTATTGATAAATACAAAAAAGAAAATCCAGAATACAAAGGTTTATTAGAGTCAATAGACAAATACAAAAACGACTTAAATGAAAACAAAAACCTTCTTACACAAAAAGACGGAGAACTTAAAAATGCTGAATTATCCGCGTTTGAGAAATTTAGAAAAAGCGATGAGTATCTAAAACTACAAAAAGAAATCAACGATCTTAAACAACAAAACGCTGACAATACAGCTTTAGTAAAAGAAAAAGATGCAAAAATTTCTGGACTAAAAGCAGAAGCAATTGAAGAATTTAGAAAAAGCGATGAATTTAGAAAACTTCTACAAGAACTTGAGCAGCAAAAAGAAATTAACAATCAAAATAACACCAAAATTCAAGTTCATGCACAAGAACTTAAAACAACTAGAATTGAAGCCGTAGAACAATTCAAAAAAACAGAAGAATATACAAAAATAGTTGCTGAAAACTCAAAATTAAGCAAAGAACTTTCAAAACTAGAACAAGAAACAGTTAATATGGAACAAAATTTCCAACTTAAATTCGATAGTGAAATAGCAAACCAAAAATTAGCTTTAACAAATGAAAATATTGAATTAAAAAACAAAATCGATCAGCTTGAAAGGTCAAGAGGAAACAACTCAAAACTCATTGGAGAAGAGCTAGAAAGATATGTTTCTGAAGAAATACTGCGTGATGGCTTTGATATGATGTCTGGAATCAAATACGAAAAAACAACAAAAGCAATAAACGGAAAAAAACCAGATTTTTATTTTGAAGTTCAAAGTAAACAAAAAGAGGAATTAGTTTTAGGAAGTGTTGTAATCGAGGTTAAAGCTCAAAGCACTTCAGGAAAAACAAAAAATAGTGAACACTTTGAAAAACTCGAAATGGACAGAATTAATTTCAACGGAGATTTCTCTCTTTTAATTACTGAATTAGAACCTGAATTAGACTTTTCGATCACTTTCGATTCTGAATATCCAAAAATGATTATTGTAAGACCAGCTTATGCAAAATCTGTTTTAAAATTAATTGCAGCCAGTCTTTGAGCTAGAGAAAATGAACTTATTGATCAAAATGAATTCAAGTCAAACAAAGAAATTGTTGCTGAATTTGAAGAACTTAAAAACACATTATTACAAAAGGAACTGCGCTTTTTAAGAGAAAAGGCAAATTCAATTCTTGATAAAGCTACAAAAATTATTTCAACAGCAGAAAAAATTCAAGAAGAAGCTGAAGCTCAAATTAATAGATACATTGAAAACGCAGCTAAAAGGCTTCAAAAATTCAGTTTTAAAAAAGCTGATGTCAATGATCAAATCGAAATCGATGAAGACTAATAACAATAATCACTATTTAAACACAAAAAGGAGCTAAATTTTATATAATTTAAATATTATGAATAAGAGCAAAAATATACAAGATATTATTAATCATTTAAGAAATTCAGGGTTTGTATTTCAGGGTTCTGAAATCTATGGAGGACTTGCAAACACTTGAGATTATGGACCTTTAGGAGTTTTAATTACAAGAAATCTTAAAGATCTATGATGAAGAGAATTTATAACAAAAGTACCTAATAACTACGGAATCGATTCAAAAATTTTAATGAATCCTAAAACTTGAGAGGCATCAGGGCACGTTGCTAATTTCTCAGATCCACTAATCGAAAACAGAAAAAACAACAAAAGATACAGAGCAGATCACATTGCTGAAGAGCTATTTCCAGAAGTTAATGTTGCAGCTTTATCAAAAGAAGAATTAGAAAAACTAATTAAAGACAATGTAAAAAAATATGATGGTTCAGAAGCTGACTGAGGACCAATCAGAGAATTCCATTTAATGTTTGAAACACACCAAGGGGTAGTTGTTGATAAAAAAGACAAAATTTATTTAAGACCTGAAACAGCTCAAGGGATTTTTGTTAATTTTAAAAATGTTCAAAGAACAACAAGAGCAAAACTTCCTTTTGGAGTTGGACAAATCGGAAAATCCTTTAGAAACGAAGTTACACCAGGAAACTTTATTTTCAGAACTAGAGAATTTGAACAAATGGAACTCGAGGTTTTCTGTCATCCAGATCAATCTTTAGAAGTTTATAAAGACTACATTTCTAAAGTAAAAAACTTCTTATTAACATTAGGAATTAAAGAAGAATCAATCAGAATCAGAGAACATGAAAAAGACGAATTAGCTCACTATTCTCAAGCAACAAGTGATATTGAGTTTATGTTCCCGTTTGGTTGAGGAGAGTTATTAGGAGTTGCTCATAGAGGTGATTTTGATCTTTCTTCACACATGAAACACTCAGGAGAATCACTTGAGTATTTAGATCCAAACACAAATCAAAAACTAATTCCACACGTTGTCGAACCTTCAATTGGAATGGATAGACTACTATTTGCACTTTTAATTGATGCTTATGAAGAAGAACAAGTTGCTGAAGGTGACTCAAGAATTGTTTTAAAACTTGACAAAGAACTTTCACCATACAAAATTGCTGTTTTACCTTTAGTTAAGAAACTTTCTGACAAAGCAGAAGAGATTTTTAGCAACTTAATTTTAAATAACATCAGCGCAATTTACGATGAAGCAGGATCAATCGGAAAAAGATACAGAAGACAAGATGCAATTGGGACAAATTACTGTATAACAGTTGATTATGACACACTAGAAGATAATAAAGTAACAATAAGAGATAGAGACACAATGGAACAAACAAGAATTTTCATTGACGAAATAAAAAAATATTTGTAAGGAGTTAAATGGACCAAACACCAGCACACTTTATCCTTGAAAATGTTGATATTGTAAACACAATATCTTCTTTTATTTCCGTTAAAAAGAACGGAAATAACTATTGAGCAATTTGTCCTTTTCACAGCGACACAAAGCCTTCTTTATCTATTTCACCCTCTAAAAAGATCTTTAAGTGCTTCAGTTGTAATGTTTCTGGAACTGTTATTGATTTTATCATGAGATACAATTCCTGAAGTTTTATCGACACTCTAAAATGATTTAATAATACATACAATCTTAATCTTGATATTCACGAAAACAATAACCAAAAAGTTGTTGAATACACAGAAATTCAAAAGCAAATCATCAAAGCAAACACAGATGCTAGTGCCTTTTTTCAACTTAATTTAAACACAGAACTAACTAAGAATAAAGAGCTAGTTGCCTTTATTAAAAAAAGAAATTTTTCAAGAGAAACAATCTCACAATTTGAGATTGGTTTTAATGGTAACAACGAGCAACTAAAAGAAATATTATTACTCAAAAAGAATCCTGTCGACATCTTAATGAATGCTTCTTTAATTACAGAAACAGAAAATTCCTTTTTCAAAAATCGTGTTATTTTTCCAATTAAAAATGAATATGGCGACATTGTTGGTTTTTCAGGAAGAACATTTCTTTTTGATGACAATGGTCCAAAATATTTAAATAGTGCGCAAAATCAACTATTTTCAAAATCAAACATCCTTTATAATTACCACTTTGCAAATCAAAATCTTAATTCCAAAAGAGAACTGATAATTACAGAAGGATTTATGGATGTTATAGCTCTTTACAAAGCCGGCATCAAAAATGCTGTCGCACTGATGGGTACAGCACTTACAGAGCATCACATTCCGTTGCTAAAACACAAAAAAATCCTTTTAATGCTTGATGGAGATCGAGCTGGACTAGAAGCGACTAAAAAGTCCATTTTGACACTTTTAAGATTTTCTATTAATGTTGAGATCATTAATAATCCAACAGATTTAGATCCAGATGAGTATTTAGAAGCACACGGAAAAGATGAATTAAGTCGTTTAATAGCAGACAAAAGAATTTCTGCTCTATCTTTTATTTACAATAAATTATCACAAGAAGTTGATCAAAATGATTATTTATCAGCTCAAAAATTCTCAAATGAATTTTCAATTTATTTAGAATTTGCCAACCAAGATGAAAAAAACTTCTTTATCAAAAGAGCTGAAGAAGACTTTAAAATCAACATCAAAATTTCAAATCCACACAATTTTAATCACGCTAATAACTATAATTTTGATCGCAATAACTACCCAAGTGCAACTCAATTTGTAGCTCAAGAAAAAAAAGCAAGAACCTCAAAACAAATTAAAGAAGACATTAATTTTGAGATCAGAAAGTGAACTAACACTCTAATAACTTCTGTATTATTACTTCCGGACATCGAAAAACTATATCTTAGTGATAAATCAAGTGTCAAAATTCAAGACAGCGACAAAGACTTAATTGATAATTTATTATTGGTTTATGACACAGAAAAACGCAGAGAATTTTTAAAACTAAAAGATATTTACATTGAAGAATATGCTAAAATGAACTCAGATTGAACTTCAATAAAGGCAAATTTACTAAAACTAAACGATCAAAAATTAAATTTAAACATCATTGAAATGATTAAATATTATGAATCTTGTTTAATCAATTCTGAAAACGAAGAAGAAAAAGAAAGATATTTAAGACAAATTCAAGTTTATATGGCTATACTTGATAAAAAAAATAAAGAAAAAAAAGAAAAAAGGCTCTAAAAAGTCGATTTTATTATATAATTTATAGTAAATTTTCTCTATTTTTTTAATAAAATAGAAAAGGAGAAGAATGGGTACTAAAGTTGGGACATACGCAACTCTTATTGAGGCATTAAAGAAAGAAATTTCCAAGAAAAAGAATAAAAAACACCTCACACAAGAGGAAGTTTTTAAATTTATCAATAATAAAAAATACTACATCGAAGAAGATGAAGCAGATCAATTATTTGCTTTATTAATCGAAGAAGGAATAATTGAGTCTGAAGCAGATGCTTCAGATTTAGAAGAGGTATCCGAAAAAGAACTTGAACAAGAAGCTAAAAAAACAAAAAGCAAAACCAAAAAAGCTAAAAAAGAAAAAGAAAGCGACTTTGGTGATGATGAAGTCATGCTCGATGATTTAGATGATGAAGACGATGATTTATATCTAAAAGACTATGATTCAATGGATGAAATTGATGACGACAACGATCTCGAAGTTGAAGAATACGATCTAAGTGATTCTCAGTTAAGAAACAAACTTACAGAAACAAACGATATCATCAAATGATACATGCGTTGAATTGGTAAATATGGAAAACTCCTTTCTCAAGAAGAGGAAATTGAGCTTGCTAAAGAAATTAGACACGGTTCACCATACAGAGCAAGAAAAGCGCGTCACACACTAATCAACAGAAACTTAAGACTTGTAATTAACAATGCTAAAAAATACAAAAATAGAGGACTTTCCTTTATTGATCTAATTTCTGAAGGAAACGCCGGAATTATAAAAGCTGTTCAAAAATATGAATATGAAAAAGGTTATAAATTCTCAACTTATGCAACTTGATGAATTAGACAAGCGATTACAAGAGCTGTAGCTGATCAAGCTAGAATCATCAGAGTTCCTGTTCACATGGTTGAAACAATTAATAAACTTACTAAAGTTGAAAGAGAACTTCAACAAGAATTAGGACAAACACCAACTGATCAACAAATCGCAGACAGAATGGGCGATGATTTTACTCCTGAAAAAGTTCAATACATCAGAAAAATTAATGTTGATCCAATTTCTTTAGACAAGCCAATTGGAAAAGAAGACGATTCTTTCTTTTCTGACTTTATAAAGGATGAATCAGTGATTTCTCCTGTCGATTACACCTCAAACCAAGAATTAGCAGCTGTTTTAAAAGAAATGCTAATGAATAATCTTGATGAAGATGAAAGAAAGATTATTATGAAAAAATATGGTGTCGGTGAAGATGAAAATGGTGAAAAATACAAAGTTCACTCTTTAGAAGAGTTAGCAATGGAAAGAGGAGTTACTAAAGAAAGAATTAGACAAATTGAAACCAAAATCTTAAGAAAACTAAAACATGGAAATAAGAAAACAAAACTAAAAGACTTTTTAAATAATGACTAAAACTACAGACATTCAAAACATTTTAGACAGAAAATTCCCACAAGAATCAATTGAGGATTGAGACAAAGTGGGTTTTTCTTCTTTTTATGAAAAAAACATTCAAAAAATTCTTATTTCTTTAGATTTAACAAATGAAGTTGTTGATTATGCAATCAACAACAATTTTGATTTTATTTTAAATTATCACACTTTCCTTTTTTACAAGAAAACACTCAAAGAATCCTTTGTAATTGATCCTTACAAAAGAAACATTTATAGCAAATTAAAGAAAAACAAAATAAGTGTTTTTTCTGTACACACAAACTTTGATTATGTTGCTAACACAGGTTCTGATTTGATTTTCAAATCACTGGAATTAGCTGGAAAAAGAGTCGTTTCAGTTAGTCAATTTAATGCTATTTATGAACTTGAAAATAGCATTAAATTCAGTGATTTTGTCAATAATTTCAAACAAAAAACAAATTTAAATTGTTTGCAAACAAATGTTTTTAAAGACACTTACAAACTTAAAACAGTAGCTATTTTACCAGGTGCTGCAGGTCTTGAGAATATGCTAGATGTTATCAAAAATAAAGCCGATTTATACATAACTTCAGATCCAAAATGAAATGAGTTAATTAATTACAATCAACTGAAAAAAACCAATGTTTTATTTGTTCCACATTTAGTAGAACAAATAAATTTAGGTTATTTTAAAGAAATTTTAGAACAACAAACAAAAGGAATTGAGATTGAAATTTTTAATTTAAAGGAGATTATAAGAAATGTTTAAAAAGTGAAAATTACTTCTTCCATTATCTGTTTTAGCTTTTAGCCCTGCATTTGTGTTTTCTTGTTCTAAAGTTTCAGAACAAAAAGATACAGCAAAACCGAATCCGCAAGACCCAGGAAAACCCGATCCAAATAAACCAAATCCTCAAGAACCAGGAAAAAGCGATCCAAACACTCCGAAACCTGAAGATCCAGGGAAAAGCGATCCAAACAATCCAAATCCTGGAGAAACAGGATCAAAAGACCCTGAACCTGAAAAACCAAAAGATCCTGTTGATAAAACAGAGGAACAAAAAGCAGAACTAATAAACACCAAATTACTAGAGTTATTAAAAACGGCTCAACTTAAAGATGCAGAATCATCATTTATAATAGGACAAAACACCTATTCTTTTGTTAATCTCTATGATCTTACAAAAGATACTCAATTTAGAATTATTGAAGATGATCATCTTTGAACTCCAATTTTTGATCAAGTTGCGGTTGGAGGTACTGTTCAAAATGTTTATAGTGAAAAAAATGAATTTGAATTTATAAAACCCCAACCTTTCAAAGATGCAGTAAGATTTTTCTTTAAACCTAACAAAAATCCTTTTTATAAAAACAAAAAATACAAAATAGTAATCTTTGACACAAACGAAGATCAAACAGAAATCACAAGATATGAATTTTTTGATTTATCTAAATATCCTCTTTTAATTGATTTAAGTCCTATCCAAGTTAAACAAACAAAAGATAAAGTAATTCTAAAAACTATTTCAAAATCTTTTGAAGCTCTTCCTTCTGAAATACACTCAATTAGTTATACTTT
The DNA here is from genome assembly GCF_017052595.1 of Mycoplasma procyoni. GTDB lineage: Bacteria > Bacillota_I > Bacilli_A > Mycoplasmatales > Metamycoplasmataceae > Mesomycoplasma_A > Mesomycoplasma_A procyoni. Next base: position 19,747 of record NZ_JAFIDB010000002.1, on the reverse strand, counting down.
CGAAGAAGATAAAAAAGAAAATACAGAAGATTCAATGCCTAAAAAGACGATTACAAAGGAAATTCCCTTTAGTTATGGTGATTATGACGAAGAAAGCGACTCAGGATTATTAGAAACAGAAATTGAGTTTTCTAAAGGCGATTTTGATCCAGATAAAAAATACAATTTAGTTAATGTATCCTTTAAATATACAAGAGATGGACAGGAATTTACAGAAAATCAAAGAGAAATTAACATAGCTCAACCCTTGTCTTACAATTACTCTCCAAGCTATTCTTTAGTATCTGAAGATGCTCAAAACAAAACTAAAACTTATAAACTAAATGAAGGTGACTCAAAAATAAAATCAATTGAAATTGCTGTTAAATTATCATTTTTAAATTCAAAAGAAGAAAATGGAAAAACAGTAAGCTCAAAAGAAGTAAAATATATTAATGTAAAAGTTGAAAATAATCAATTTGTAGTCAACACAACAGGACTTGAAAAATACACAATCGAAGAATTTATTATCAACTATGAAAAAAATGTAACTTTTATTTTGGAGGCAAAAAATGATTAAACTTGGTTCACACGTTTCCTTTAAAAAACCAAACTACCTTTATGGAGCAATTGAAGAATCACTAAACAACGGAGCAAACTGTGCAATGATTTATTTAGGTGCTCCACAAACAACTTTGAGAGCAAGTGTTCAAAACTACCAGTTATTTGAGTATTTAAGAGATTTTAAAGACAAAATCAAACCAGAAGACATTGTTGTGCATGCTCCTTATATAACTAACCCAGCAAACCCTGAAAAAGCAGAATTTGCTAATAATTTCTTAATTAAAGAAATCGAAAGAATGAACTATATAGGTGCTAAATACCTTGTTTTACACCCTGGATCACACACAACTTTCAGTCGTCAAGAATCACTTGATCAACTAATTAAATCTCTGAATTATATTTTAGAAAACACACAAAATGTAGAGATTATTTTAGAAACAATGTCCGGAAAAGGGACTGAAGTTGGAATTAATTTTGATGAGCTTCTTTATGTTTTGGAAAACGTAAATAACAAAAGAACAGGAATCTGCATTGACACTTGTCACATTTGAGATGCTGGTTATGATCTGCAAAAATACGATGAGTTTATTCAGTTGCTCAAAGATAAAAATATCTTTAAATACCTTAAAGTAATTCACTTAAATGACTCTAAAAATCCTTTAGAATCACATAAAGATCGACACGCCAACATTGGAGAAGGTTATATTCCAAAAGAAATTCTCAAAAGAATGGTTCATGATCCACATTTTGATAACATCCCAATAATTTTAGAAACTCCTTGAAAAGAAGAAGGACCAATTTATAAACAAGAAATAGCTTATTTATTAGAAAAATAAATAGAGAATCGAGACAAAAATGGAAAAAGAAAACATTGTCCAAATTAAAAATCTTGAGTTTTTTTATGATAAAAAACAAACACTCAAAATTGAAGAACTTAACTTTAGTGAAAATGAAATTATCTCAATTGTTGGACCTTCCGGTTCAGGAAAAAGTACACTTTTAAATATTATTTCTAAACTTCTCAAACCAACCAAAGGAGAAGTTTTTATTAAAAATAATCTTAAAATTCATGAAATTGGTTACATCCTTCAAAACCACTTTCTTTATGATGAAATTTCTGTATTTGATAACATCTTTTTAAGTTCTAAAAGTTCTTTTAAATGAAAAAAGGAAAGCTTTTTAGAAGCTATAAAAAACTTTAGTGATCAAGATTCAAAATTAGCATCTTTAGTTGCTAAATATCAATCAAATATACAGGAAAATAGGGAGTTTTGATTAAGAAATCTAATTAGGATTAAAGGACTTTTTACAAAAAAAGAAACAAAAAACAAAGACTTTTTAAAGCAAACAAAACTAAAAAACATCTTCAGAATTCAGCTTGAAGAACTTGCTCAAAAACTTGAAATTTCTGACCTTTTAAACAAAAAGGCAAAAGAGTTATCAGGTGGTCAAAAACAAAGAGTTGCTTTTGCTAAAGCAATCATCAAAAAGAACAATTTAATTTTAATGGATGAGCCTTTTTCAGCATTAGATATCAAAATAAAAGAAAAATCAATTCAGTGACTAACCGAAACTAAAAAGCAGTTCAATCTCTCAATTATCATGGTTACTCATGAGCAAAACGATGCTCTAAAAATTAGCGATAAAATCCTTTTATTAAATCAAGGAACTGTTGAGCAATTTGATGATCCGGTTACCATTTTTGAAAAACCAAAAAGCTTATTTTGTGCTAATTTCTTTGGTTATCCAGAAATTAATTTCTTGAAAAAAGAACAAGATAAGGATTTCTATATAAGAGCAAATAAAATTGAACTATTACCAAATCAAGAAGGCGAATTTATTTTAGAAAATAAAGAATATACAGGTAATTTAGTAATTTATTTTCTAAAAAACAAAGAGCAAACTATAAAAGTTTCTTTACTAAAAGATCTTTATGAGATCAATGATAAATTTGATCTAAAATACAACCAAAAGGACTTAATTTCCTTTTAAAATGAAAAATCTTTATCAAAAAATTAATTGAAAAAAGACAATAACTTTCTTTTCTCTATTAATCCCTTTTTTAATCTTTTCAATAGCAACTTTTATAGTTCCTCTTAGCAAAACAATTTCAGAATCTTTTGTTGTATTTTTAGGTAACAAAAGATTAGTTTATAAAATAGGAATCGAAAATTTTCAGAACATCACAAATGATCCTTCCTTTAGTGTAGCACTCAAAAATTCAACCTTTTTATTCTTTGTAGCCGCTCCTTCAGGAATAATTATTTCTTTTGTTTTGGCTTATATTTTAAATAGTTTATTAAGCAAGCTTTTTTCAAAAATCTTTATTAATGTAATTTATTCGCAGTTTTTTATTTCAAGCTTTGCAATCGGAATCTCTTTTTCTCTTTTATTTGGAGAAAAAAACATCTTTTTTAGCTTCTTTAATTCTACTTATAGCTTTAGCTCGCTCAAAGATCCTTTAGACATCAAAATCTACTTTTTAGTCTTCCAAATTTGACGTTCAATCTCTTTTAATATTGTTTTTTTCAGTTTTCTATTTTTAAAAGTAGACAACAAATATAAAAAACAAATTAAGCTTGATAATCTTAATTTTTTAACAAAGTTTAGATCACTTTATCTCAAAGAATGAAAAGCAAGCTTTATTACAATTGCACTCACAAATGTGATTTATGCCTTTTTATTCTTTCCATCAGCAATCATTGAACCTCAATTAATTGATCAACTAAAAGCACACACACTGGCAAGCTACATCATTGACTGAATCAACCCACTAAATGGTTCTGTAAGAATCAATTTTAATAAAGCATATGCAGCAAGCTTACTAACGCTTTTATATCTTCTATTTTTAGTGATTATCAGTGCAATTCCCTTTATAAGCTTTTCTATTTGAAATAAAATAAAGCAAAAAAGAGGTGTTTATGTTTAAGACTATTTTTAAAGAAACACTAAAATACATTGCTTTAGTGTCTTGTTTATTCTTTATTTTATTTCCTTTATACATACTGCTGGCATACAGCTTAAAAGACACAAATTCTGTAGCTTCTGGAGATTACTCAATTCACATAAGTCGCTGAGATTTTTCAAACTATAATTTCTTTGCAACCAGTGATTTTTGAAGGGCTTTAGGTCTTTCTTTTAGTGCCATTTTGATCTTTAATTTAATTAGAATTACAATCTATACAACCTTTGGAGCAGCTTATTATTTAGCTAATGCCAAAATCAAAAAGATTTTGTTAATAAGCCTTTTTATAATCACTTCAACACCTGAGTTTGGTTTATTTTTAGCTCTTAAATCCATTTTAATTAATCTTAATTTAATTCAAACAGCAAGCTATTTCAATCTTGCAGTTAATTCGATTTTTTCTTTCTATTTGTGTTTTCAATTAGCTAAAGAAATTGAAAACACAAATAAAAATAAATTAGTACTTGCTAAATTAGATAATTTAAATATCTGAAACAGAATTTATTATATTTATTGAACTAACTTAAAAGGTGTTTATTTAATAATAATTATCTTTAGTAGCATTGCTGTTTGAAATGATTATTTATGAGCGAACTTTGTTTTAAGTGGAACTCAAAACAAAACAATTGCGATCTGATTTAGAGAATTAGGGCCAACACCTTCGGGTGGAAATTTCCAAAATATTCAGTCCGCTGGAGCATTCATTTCAATCCTGTTTCCACTTGGAATCTACGCAATTTTCTCTAAAAAAATCACTAAATTCGCTTTTTAGTGATTTTTTTCATTTTTTAGGCACATTTTTGCTTTATAGTTGTAAAATTTTTATACTAAAAAATTTAAGGAGAGAAAATGAAAAAAATTACTAAAACCTTAGCTTTTGGAGCGCTTACCTTAGCTCCTTTGGCAACATTTTTATCTTGTCAAAATAACACAAACAACGAAAATCAAAATCCAGATAAACAAGCAAAAATATATGATACTTCAGCAGCTGCAAGCGACAATAAAATTATCTTTGCAACTGGAGAATCATCAGTATTCCCTATGATGATTGCCATGTCTCAATTAGTTCCAATGTATAACGAATTAATGAAAAATGAAGAAGGATTTATTCCTGTAGAATTAAAAAGAAGAGAAGAAACAAAACAACCTGGCCCAAACCAATTATCAGTAGCTCAAGCAAAATCAATTGAAACAAATGCTCCAGATGTTGCTAACATTCTTTTAGGAAATCAATCAGGAGCTTTCTTAATTAATACATATGGAAAATTACTTGATTTAAAAGACTCAAAAATTAAATACAACTCATTTAGCAAAAAAATTGCAGATAACCACAACAAATTGGTTGGAGAAGCGAACGAAAAAGATCACTTATATAATTTACCATTCAATGTTTCTGACATAGATGCAATTTCAATGAATCTTGATTTAATGAGACTTCTATTTGATTTTGTTAAACAAGGTGGCGGGGTTGTAGACGAAAATTCTGAAGTTTATAAAAAAGCTAAAGAATCAGAAAATAAAGGTTCAAGCATTCCTGAAAATTCTTTATGAAAAGCACTAAAAGTAAAAGCAAATAACTCTTTTGCTGGAGTTGGTGTAAACGATGCAACTTTTAAAACAATTAATTCAGCAATGGATTTTGCAAGAAAATTGCAAGCAGGACTAGAAATCGATCAAACTAAAGTAAAAGATGGAATGGACAACATTCAAATCTTTTCAATTGATTACCAACAAGATGCTTTAATGAAAGACTTAAACAACAGATTAAATGGTAAAAAAATGTGAACTCAAAAATTTGTTGGTGACAAAAATATTCAGTCACAAATTTCTTACAACATCAAAACAGATCCAGAAATTCAAAATAAATTTAAGGAAGTTTTCAATGAATTTTCTCTACAAACACACAAAACAGATTTAGTAAGTGCTGGTACTAAAAAAATTGGATTACGTGATATTAAATACGAAGACAATAAAACAGAATGAGCTTCTTGAGATTTAAGAACATACAAAACAGCTTTTGCTTTTGCAGCTGCTGTAGGTTATGAGCAATCAATTAAATCACCTACTTCAATAGGATTTTTTGCTAAAGGAAAAGAAGATGTAGCAGCAAGTTTTGCTCAAGCTGATGATATTTGATTAAATCCACAGCTATTTGAAACTTCAAATCAAACATACAAAACATTTTTAGAAGGAGGTTCAAGTTTAGTTCCTATTTCTGTAGATAATGGTGGAAAAGAAGACAAAGCAACAATTAAATTCTTAGAATGACTTTACTTTGGAGAAGTAACTTACAGAGGAGAAAAAATTAAAGTTAGTGATCTAATTGCTATGCTTTCAGCCTACATTATTCCTTTAGAACAAAATGTAACAGAACAAAAAGAAACAGAAATTAAAGCATTATTAACAAAATGAGAAGCTAAATTTACAGCAGAAACAAATCAAGAAACAAAAAATAAAATCCAATCTGAAATCAACTATCTAAAAAGTGCTTTAGTTTCTTTTGGAAGTATTAAAAAATTCGTTGAAAATAATGATATTAATGCACTTCACTATGCATCAGACTCAGACACAACTTCATTAGTTTATATTATTAAAGATAGTTTATCAGAAGCAACAGTTGATAAAGACACTGAAAACTCTAAATTAAGCGGTGAAGAAGTTCTAAAAAAACTAATTGATGAAATTAATAAAATTGAAAAAAACAGATAATCCCTGTAATGAACACAGATAATCACCTTTTTGAAGGTGATTTTCTTTTTGTTTGGAAAAAATAAATTATAATTATATTAATTAATGGAACAGTACCCAAGAGGCTGAAGGGGACACGTTGGAAACGTGTTAGGAGGGGCAACTCTCGCGCAGGTTCAAATCCTGTCTGTTCCGCCATTGGCTCAGGTGGTGAAATTGGTAGACACGCTAGATTGAGGTTCTAGTGCAAGAGATTGCATACGGGTTCAAGTCCCGTCTTGAGCACCATTTGAAACAAGAATTGGTAACTCCAATTCTTTTTCATTGCCAAAACCAAAAAAGACATAATTTTTCAAATATACAGAAATTTTGTGTATTTTGCATTGAAAAAATAAATTATGTTATACAATTATATAAAGCAAAAATTACAAATAGGAGTTAATAATGACTAAAAAAGAATTTATTAATGAAGTAGTAGAAAAACTAGCTTCAGATGAAACTGTAAAAATTACACCAAAAGAAATGGATGACGTTTTAAACGCAATGCTTTTCGTTCTTAAAGAACAACTAATTGCTGAAGATTCAGTTAAATTAGCAGATTTTGGAATTTTCTCAACTACAGTTAAAAAACAACGTACAATCGTTAACAGTTTTACAAAAGAAGAACAAGTTGTTCCACAAAAAAGAACAATCAAATACAAACCTTCAAAATACTTAAGAGACTTAGTTGACTTTAACTAAGAATAAATAAAAATAACTTAACGCAAAAATGGTTAAGTTATTTTTTTTCAATTATTTCTAAAAGACTTTTAAGAGCTAATTTTCCTGCATTTGCAATTCTTTGGTTGATGTTTTCCATTTCTGGAGAATCTTTGCCGATAATATCTGAAATTGCCTTTATACAGTAAAAATCAATATTGTATTTATCACAGATGTGACTAAAAGAAGATGCTTCCATATCAAATATTTCTGTATTAAAAATATTTCCGTAATAATCTGCAATTTCTTTGTTAGCAAAAAAAGAATTTGAAGAAACAATATTTGTTTTTTTAATATTGTTGTTTAGATAATTGAGAGCTTTATTGTTTTGATAAAAAAGTTTTTCTCCTGGAGTTTGACCTTCTGGATATCAAGGAGTTTTAGCATCTGCTAAAAAGAATTTTTCAGGTGCTACAACATCATAAACTTCTAAATTATCGGAATTAGCACCAACAGCTCCATAATTGTAAATTCCTTCTATGTTTTCAAAAAAAGCAGCTACAAAAGCAACTGTTTCAGCTGCGTTTGCAAGACCGATTCCTGAGTGAATTAGAGCTATTTTTTGTTTATCTTTTTCTAAAATATAAACCTTTTTAGTTCTGTATTCTAAAGTATCACAAACAACTCAATTTTCTAAATTAAGAAGATTTAGTTCGTTTGGGTCTGCGACTACTATTGCTTTTTTAATTATCTTTTTGTATTCATTTTTCATAAATTGCAATTTGCTCCGGTAGGATTTCTACTCCTTTATTTAAATTGTAGTCTCAAGTCATTTGTACAACTTCGCTAAAGGCTTTATCAAAGTCTTCAAAAGCAAGTTTTCTTATTCTTTGAACACCTTCAAATCTTCTTCCTTCACATAATTTATCAGCCATAAAAACAATTTTGTCAAGTGTATCAAGTTCAAAATCTAAAGAAGTATGAATTGAGATAGCACGAATAATTTCTGGATTTGTAATTTTGTAATATTTTTGTAATCAAAGAGCACCTGTGGTTTGGTGAAGTTTGTAATCAGGAATTACAGAAGAATCTACACCATTATTTTCAAGAAACATACGGTGAAACTCTTTATCTCAGTTTTTAGTAATGTCGTGTGTTAGGCCTGCAAATCAAGCAATTTTAGCGTCGTATTTAAGCAATTTTGCATACTCTGCAGCAATTGATGCTGTAGCACGGCAATGCTTGTTTCTTTTGGCTTCTAAGGTGTTATTTAAGATGTCTAAAATATATAAATAGTTATCTCCAATGTATTGATTTACTTTAGGATCTAAACCGCTGAAATTTCCTTTTTTAACATCTGAAGAAGAAAATTCATAAATTTGATTGTTTAATAATAAACAATTAAATTTCTTTAAATTCTCTTTAAAAATGTTTTTATTTCTCTTAAAAATAACAATTTGAACACTTTTTGAAATTGTTTCAATTTCTTTTCATTTGTGTAGTTTATCAAGGTTATCTGAACCTAAAATTAAAAACAATTCATCGTTTGGAAATTGCTTTTTAAAGTGTGAAACAGTGTCGATTGTGTAGCTTGTTCCTTTTCTTTTGATTTCAAAAAGGGAAATTTCACTCTTTTGTGGTTTGACCATTTCTATCATTTTAATTCTGTCTTCTCATGGTGCATATTTTTGCTTTGTTTTAAAAGGACTTTTAAAGGTTGGAACAAAATATAACTTATCTAAATTAAGTTGTTCTATTGCTTCTTTTGCTACTTTAATGTGTCCGTTGTGAATGGGATCAAAAGATCCGCCAAAAATTCCTATTTTCATGCTTTAAATTATATTTAAAATTCCTTAAAAAAGTTATAAAAAGTTGCAAAAAAATAAAAACAAGCTTGTTGCTTGTTTTTGAACTTTTTAATTATAATTTATCTTCTAAGACATCGATTCGTTATTTTAAAAAGGCTGGAAATCTGTTTTCTTCTTGCTCGTTTTCGTCTGTTTCTTTTTCGAGGTTGTACTCCATAGTCCTTGTAGTAGTAGTTAGATTTTGAAATATAATGTTTTCTTCTTCTTTTGCAATAGAGGAAGTTATTTGTTTTTCAAAGTCTGTGTTTTGCTGTGTATTAGCTTGAGTGCTTGTTGTAGACATTCCCGAAGCGATTAAAGATACAGAAAGATCTTTAGAATTTTCGTCTATGATTCAACCTTCGACAATGTTTGGATTTGTAGTAGTAGATTCTCTAATTTCTTTGATAATTTCTGATATTTCATTAGCTGTAATATCTGATCCAGTAATGTTGACAATTATGTCTTGAGCGTTAATTATACTTGGGTTTTCTAAAAGTGAAGGATTTAGTAAGCTTTTTGCTGCTTTTTGGGCTCTATTTTTCCCAAATTGTACAGAAGAGTTTATAAAAATCTCACCTTTGTTTTTAGTGATTGATAATAAATCTGCAAAGTCCACATTTTTCTTACCGACTTTATTTGTAATTTCTAAAATAACGTCGATAGCTTTTTTTAGTGTTCTAAAGGCAAATTCGTCTGAAGTTTTTGCATCAAGTGTTCCGTTTGTTTGAGCTAATTTTTCATTGGAGTAAATTAAGAGTGCATCAGTGTTTGCTTTAAGCTTATTTAAGCTTTCTTTTACGTTTTGTTTTTGTTTATCTCCTGTGAATTCTTCTTTAGGAGTGAATACAAAACCAAAAGTTAGTGCGCCTGATTGCTTTGCAATTTCTGCAATGACAGGAGTTGCTCCTGAACCAGTTCCCTTTCCTAATCCTGCTAAAAGGAAAACAATATCTGCTCCAGCAACTAAATCTTGGATTTGGTCTTTGGACTCTAAAGCACACTCTCTTGCTACTTCAGGATTACCTCCTGCTCCAAAACCTTTTCTTTCTTTATTTCCAAGTGCTAAAATCATTGATTCATCAAAGACTGATAATGCTTGCACGTCTGTATTTAATGCTTTATATTCAACATTATCTTCTTTTGGATGTTTAAGTATTTCTTGAAGAATGTTGTTTCCACAACCCCCAATTCCTAATACTTTGATTTTAATATTATGCATAGTTTTCCTTTATGTGGTTTTTTCTATTTAATAATTTGGAAATTAAGTTTGAAAAAGTGTGTTTAGTTTTGAGTAATTGACTAAAACTGATGTTTTGAGTGTGTAGCAGTGTGCTAAAGCTTGTTGAGTTAATTTTGAAATTTTCCGCCAGAAAATTAATTCCATAAAGAACTTCACGAGCTTGCTTTGAAATTGTTTTGTTAGATTTTTGTTTAATTACATTTATGTCTTTATTAACTAAATTTTTAAGTATTGCTTTTGTGTTGAAATAGTTGTTAATAGTTCCACAAAGAACTAAAGGTTTGTGATTGTTGTAAGAAATTTTTTGGACAATCAGTGCTATTTTTTGGAAGTATTGAGTGATTGCGTCTAGAAAGTCTTGAATTGCGAGATTTGCAATAATAACTGAACTGCGATCGTAGTTGTCTAGATTCTCAAAAATTCTGCCAAAAATTTTTAGTCCTCTAGTTATTTGGCCTAAAGAAAGACCAAAGTTGTTTTTAAAGTGATCTATAAGGTTATTAAATGAAAAATCTACTTTGCTAATTCTTGTAATAAGCGACTTATCGACATGTGCTACAAAGGCATCTAAATCATCAATGTTAATAATTGTTGCACTGTAGTCTGAGTTGTATTCTTGCTTAATCATTTGTGATTTTACTATTTCATTAGTTAAAATTTGCACTACTTTTAAATTTAAGCTACTAAAAATGTTTGTAATTTTTTGGTATGTTTCTTTGTCAATAAAGAAACCGCTGAAATCTGCTTTAAGGGATTTAGCAGTCATTTTTAAAGGAACTTCTGTTGTATTAACTTCTTTATCTTCGGTTTTTAAATGATACATTAATGTTGAAAAGGAAACTAAATTGAAAGCCTCGTCTATTTGCTCGTTTTTAGCTTTTTCTTGGATCATTTGAATTTCTTTTTTAGAGATAATTGATTTTTTGTTTTTAACTGAAATTTCTGTAGAAAAGTTTTTAATTTGCATCTGTGTGTTCTTTGTTTCTTTTAAATAAACAAAGATTTCAGTTGCTTTTGTTTTAAGAGAAATATTTAATTCATTAATTGCGTCTTTGAAAAAATCAATGAAGTTCTCTTGATTTCTATATTCTTTATTGTAAATGAGAACGTTTTCATTTTTAATTTCTTCAAAAGCAAATAAAGCATAATTGTTTGTAGCAAGTTGTGCGACAATTTTTATGTTTCTTTTCATATTTCTCCTTTCTAAGGTCTTTTCAGTTATTTTAGTTTTGTCAGAATTCTTAGTTTTGCACTTCGACTTCTTTTGTTTTGTTCCAATTCTTGTGCTGAAGGAAGAAAAGATTTCGCAGATCATTCTTTTTCTTCAATGATTGGTAGTCTGTAGTCCACTTTAGATTCAATCAGTTTTTTAAAATAGTTTTTGGTAATTCTATCTTCGATTGAGTGGAAAGTTATGATTGCCAATACAGCGTTTGGTTTTAAAAGACTTGTAGCATCTTCTAATAAAGTTTTGAGCGATTCGAGTTCGTTGTTAACTTCGATCCTAATTGCTTGAAATACAGCTTTTGCAGGGTTTTTCTGTCTTACTAGCTTTGAAGGTAGTGAGCTTTTTGTAACCTCTACAAGTTGCATTGTAGTTTCAATAGGACGAGCGGAGATAATGCCTTTCGCAACTCTTTGTGGGAGCATTACATCTGCATTTTCTCTAAAAATCTTAATTAATTGTTCTTCAGAATAATTATTGACAATAAAGTGTGCGTCTAATTCTTGATCTTGATTCATTCTCATGTCAAGACGAAAGTCTTTGTTATAAGAAAATCCTCTTTCGATTTCATCAAGTTGTGGTGATGAGACACCAAGATCAGCTAAGATTCCATCAACTTTTTGAATCCCTAATTTATTTAGTTCTTCTTTGATGTTTTTGAAATCTGAGTGAATTAAAGTAAAGTTTTTGGAAATTTGAGCTAGAAGTGAGCTACTTTCTTTTATAGCTACACCGTCTTTGTCAAATCCATATAGTCAACCAGATGTTAGTTTTTTAAGGATTTCTGAAGAATGACCAGCACGACCAAGAGTTAAATCAACATAAATTCCGTCTTGTTTAATATTTAATTTTTCGATTACTTCTTTAAGCAAAACCGGATAATGTTTCATTATAACTCCACTCCGCTTTCAAATAATTTTTCTTGAAGTTCTTCAAGATTATCTTCGTCCATAAATTTGTTTGTTTGCTCTTCATATCTATCTTTAGGTCAGATCTCTAATTTAGATCCAACACCAATTAAGTATGCTTCGCTATTGATAGCAGTAAGTTTCAGTAAATTTTTTGGTAAAACAACTCTTCCCAATTTATCAAAGGTAGCTTCTGTAGTATTTGAAAAGAAAAATCTCGCAAAGTCTCTTAAGTTTTTGTTAAGAGAGTTATTGTTTTGGATTTTTTGTTTGATTCTTTCAAATTCTGATTCAGATCTAATTTCGATCACTTTATCAAGGCTTAATGAAAAATAAAATTTTTCGCCAAGTTCTGCTCTAAATTCAGCAGGTATTGTGATTCTGTTCTTATCATCAATTGGTTTGAGGTGATTTCCAAACATTTCCACTCCTTTCCACTATCTACCAAATTATATGCCTTTTTTATAAAAAAGAAAATAAAAAACAAAGAATTTTTTTGCGAAATTTTTAAAATGCAAAAAAAGGGGAGTTTTTGGCCTTTTTTTGCATTTTTTAAAAAAACAATCTATGTTTTTAAAAATAGGAGTAAAATAATAAAAGATTTGATTGCATTCAAGTCCAAACGAGGTAAGAAGTTGAAAGAAAAAATAAGAGAATTTAGAGATTTAATTAATATATATTTGGTTATATATTTCTTGGTTTTTTTTATTTTTTTAATTTTAACAATTTGAAATTACTCACTTATCTTGGGTTGACTTTTTTCATTAGTTTCTGTAAGCTATGCTTTTTTTACAAAAGTGATGTTTGCAGCAGTAGTTACTAAAAATGTTAAACCAGATATGACTCGAATTTCAAGAAAGAAAAAAGTAGCAAATATGCTTATTATTTTTTTATATATATTTGCACTTTTGTTTCAGGGTTTATTAATAGCTGCGATGGTATTTATTAATAAATCTTGAAATGGAGCAGTTAGTTTTCTTTGACCTGTCAATTTAATAAGTTATATTGTAGGTGTTTCTTTGATACTGCCAGCTGTGTTAATTAATTGATTAATTAACTATATAAAGGAGAAGAAGGATGAATCTACAAGAAGTACTGAATAACTGAAATCAGCCTCAACTCTTCACTTTATTTTTATTAGTTTTCTTTGTTCTGTTAATATCAATTATTGTTCATTTTCAGATCAAAAAAACAAAAAAAGATAAAGCTCCAAGCGCAGTAGTTTATATGGCTGAGCAATATTTTTATATTGTAGATAACTTAGTGGACGAAAGTTCAGGAGGAAAATTATCTTTTGTTAAGCCTTATATTTTCGGTCTTCTGACATTTTTATTAGGTGGAAACCTTCTATCAATGATTGGGGTTGAACCAATCGGAAGTACCTATTCTGTAACCTTTACATTAGCACTATTGTCTTGGTTAGGAATTTTTATAATAGGGTTTAGTTTTAAAAAACACAGGTTTTTAAAAAGATATTTAAATCCATTAGAAATTATTAGTATACCTGCTCCACTGATTTCTTTATCATTTAGGATGTTTGGAAATATCATCGGTGGATCAGCTATTTTAATACTATTATATGCAGGTACTCAATGAATCTGAAATCTGTTCCCTGTTGGTGCATTTGGATTATTCAATTTACCTGCTGCAATATTTTTTGCACCATTTATTTTCTATTTTGACATTTTTGGTGTGGTATTGCAATCTTATGTTTTTGCATTATTAACAACTATTTACTGAAGCAGTGCTTTAGAATAAATACGAAAGGAAATTATTATGACAAACGAAATTTTAGAAATTGCACAAAAATTAGACAAAACCAATCCAGCTAACTCACAAGGTGTTGGATTAGTTGCTATTGGAGCTGGACTTGCCATGGTTGGTGCTATGGGGGTAGGGGCTGGACAAGGTTATGCTGCTGGTAAAGCTGCAGAAGCTGTAGGTCGTAACCCTGAAGCTGAGAAAAAAATCAATAAATTAATGATTATCGGTGCTTCTATTGCTGAAACATCATCAATTTACGCTCTACTAATTGCTTTTCTTTTAATATTTGCTTACTAAAAAATGAAATTATTACTATTAAGTGAAGCAACCACAGAAAAAGTAGACAGTGGTGTATCAACAGAAAGTATTTCAGAGTTATTTAAAAACATTTTGCCTAACCCTTGAATGATGCTTGCTACACTGATTGCTTTAACAGTGGTGGTTGTATCTCTTTTTCTTTTAATTTATAAACCTTTAAAAAGAGTTATAGGTGAAAGAAGACAGTTTATTCAAGATAATATCGATGAAAGTGTAAAAAACAAAGAAAGTTCAATTGAACTAGAGAAAAGAAGAAACACAGAATTATGAGAAGCTAGAATTGCTGCTGCTGGAATTGTCAACCAAGCAAAAATCGAATCTGAAAAAATTGCTAACCAATACATCTCTCACGCTAAAAAAGAAGCTAAGAGAATTATTGAAGATGGACACCAAAGCGTTGCTCAAGAAAGAAAAAGATTCGAACAAGAATCTAAAGAAGAGATTATTTCTGTAGCAACAAAACTAGCATCAAAAATTCTTGAAAAACACGTTAGTCATTATGAAGACAGAGAGATGATTGATAAACTACTTAATGAGGTTTATGAATAATCATGATTTCAAATGACAACCATTTAAATTATTCTAGAGCACTTTTTGATATTGCTTTAGAAGAAAACAAACTTGATAAATACTACAAACAGTCTTTAGAAGTTTTAGATATCTTTAAGAATCAACAAGAATTAATCGACTTTTTGAGATCTTTTTCAATCGAACAAGAATCCAAAGAAGAAGTTATTACAAATGTATTTTTAAATGAATTAAAGTTTGAGGAATTTTTAGTTAACTTTTTAAAACTAATTACCAAAAAACACAGAATTTTACAAATAAATGAGATCATTTTAGATTTTGAAAAAATCGTGCTTAAACACAAAAACATTGCTAAAGGTGTTGTTTATTCAACTAAAAAAGTTTCAAAAGAAAAAATGGCACAAATCATTGAATTTGTATCTAAAAAACTTAATCAAGAAGTTATTTTAGAAAACATCATTGATCAGTCTTTAATAGCTGGGATTAAAATAGTTATTGGCGACAAGATCTTTGAAAACACAATAGTTTCACAACTACAACAAATTAAAGAACACATTTTAAAAGGAGGAGAATAATGCCATTAAAAACAAGCGATATCTCTGCACTTATTAAAAATCAAATTAAGTCTTATAATAAAAAAATTAACTCTGATGAAGTAGGAAAAGTTATTTCTGTTGGAGATGGAGTTGCTCTTGTTTCTGGACTTGACAAAGTTGGGATGGGAGAACTAATCGAATTCCCTAATAATATTTATGGAATGGCACTAAATATCGAAGAAGAATTTGTTGGTGTTGTTATCATGGGTAAAGAAAATGAAATAGTTGAGGGAGATCTTGTTAAAAGAACAAACAGAATTATTTCAGTTCCAGTTGGTGATCAAATGCTTGGACGTGTTGTTGATGCATTAGGACAACCAATTGATGGAAAAGGTGCAATCGATCTTTCAAAAAGAAGAGAAATCTTCGTTGAAGCTCCTGGAGTTATGAAAAGAAAAGAGGTTAATGAACCTCTTAAAACAGGGATTTTAGCAATTGATTCAATGGTGCCGATCGGAAAAGGTCAACGTGAGCTAATCATCGGTGACAGACAAACAGGAAAAACAGCTGTTGCAATTGATACCATCCTAAACCAAAAAGGTCAAAACGTGCAGTGTGTTTATGTTGCAATCGGACAAAAAAACTCAACAGTTGCTCAAATAGTTAACAAACTTCAAAAAAGTGGTGCAATGGAGTATACAACAGTAGTTGTTGCTGGAGCTTCCGAGCTTGCTCCTCTACAATACATCGCTCCTTATGTTGGAGTTTCAATTGCTGAAGAGTGAATGTACAAAGGAAAAAATGTCTTAATAGTTTATGATGATCTTTCTAAGCATGCTGTTGCTTACAGAACACTTTCACTACTATTAAGAAGACCTCCTGGTCGTGAAGCTTACCCTGGAGATATTTTCTATCAACACTCATATCTTTTAGAAAGAGCTGCTAAACTAAATGCAGAAAATGGTGGTGGTTCAATTACTGCTCTACCAATCATTGAAACACAAGCTGGAGATATTTCTGCTTATATTCCAACAAATGTTATTTCAATTACAGATGGACAAATCTTTATGAAAGAAGCATTATTTAACTCAGGACAAAAACCTGCTGTTGATGTTGGATTCTCTGTTTCAAGGGTTGGATCAAGTGCGCAAACTAAAGCAATGAAAGCCGTTTCATCATCACTAAAACTACAATTAGCACAATATAATGAAATGAAATCATTTGCTCAGTTTGGTTCTGATTTAGATGAATCAACAAGAAGAATCCTTGATCATGGTGCTAAAGTTTATGAGTTATTAAAACAATGACAATATGTAAACATTGACCAAAACGATCAAGCTATTATTCTACTTTCAGTTAAAGATAGATTAATTAATCCAATTCCAAAAGATTATATTTCTCAGTATAAAAATGAATTAATTAAGTTTATCAACAGTGACACAAGAGCGCTTGAACTAAAAGCCGAATTAATTAAAGAAAGAGCTTTTAGTCAAGAATTATTAAGTTCATTTAGAAGTCTTGTAAAAGAGTTTGTATTAGAATTCATTTCAAAAATTCCTAACTATGATGCTCAATTACACCCAGCAATGCCGGAGTTCTAATGGCTTCATTACAAAAAATTAAAACAAGAATTAATTTAATTGAAAATACAAGAAAAATAACAAAAGCAATGGAATTGCTATCAAGTGCAAAAATAAGAAAAGTCAAAAACAACTTTCTTTCAATTCAAGAATATGCACAAACAATAAATGATATATTGGTTTCATTAGTAACTAAAACTGATGAAATTTCTCAATTAAATACACTCGATTCTACTAAAGGAAAACTTTATATTATAATCACATCAGATTTAGGTCTTTGTGGTGGATACAACAGTAATATTTTTAAGTTACTCAAAAACGAAATTAAGCCTGATGATAAGCTAATTATTTTCGGAAATAAAGGAAATTCCCTGTTTAAAGAATTTGAGTCTCAAATTATTGATGTCTTTTTAAACTATGGTGATGATCTAAATTATGACTTAGTTTACAGAGCAACAAAGTGAGCTCAAAATCTAATGGACAAAAAAGAAATTAGCTCAGTAAATGTTGTTTATACAAAATTTATCAACAGCGTTTCTTTTGAGCCTACTATTAAAAAATTATTGCCACTAAACAAAGAAGAAATAATTAAAGAAAACGCAAAACCACTTTCAAACAAAGGGGTAATTACAGAGTTTGAACCTTCTGCTTTAGTTATTTTAAAAAACCTAATTCCACTATATTTAGGTTCTTCAGTATTTAGTTTTTTAGCAGAATCAAAAATGTCAGAAATGTCTGCGAGAAGAAGTGCTATGGAAAATGCTTCTAACAATGCAGATGATATAATTTCTTATTTAGAAATTGTATTCAACAGAGGAAGACAATCATCAATTACTCAAGAAATTACAGAGATTATTGGTGGAACATCAACCGAATAAAAGAAAGGAAAGAATGCAAAAAAACGTTGGAAAAATTGTACAAATTCTTGGTCCAGTTATTGACGTTAAGTTTGAAAACGGAAAAGTTCCTGCTCTTTTAAATGCTCTTGAAGTTGAATTAGTAACAAAAGATGCAAAAAAGAAAATTGTTCTAGAAGTTGAGCAACACATTGGTGATGACACAGTTAGAACAATCGCTATGGAGATGACTTATGGGCTTTCTAAAGGTTTAGAAGTTGTTGACACAGGAAAACCTATTCAAGTGCCAGTTGGTACAGAAGTTCTTTCAAGAATGTTTAATGTTCTTGGAGAACCAATCGACGAAATGCCAGCACCTGAAGCAAAATTAAAAATGTCAATTCATGCACCTGCTCCTTCTTATGAAGATCAAAAATCAACATCTGAAATCCTTGTTACAGGAATTAAAGTTATTGATTTACTTATCCCTTATGTAAAAGGAGGTAAAATTGGTCTTTTTGGAGGTGCTGGAGTTGGAAAAACAGTTTTAGTACAAGAATTAATTAATAATATTGCTACTCAACATGGTGGTCTTTCTGTTTTCGCGGGAGTTGGAGAACGTTCTCGTGAAGGAAATGACTTATACCACGAAATGAAAGCAGCTGGTGTTTTAGATAAAACAGCACTAGTTTTTGGACAAATGAATGAACCTCCCGGAGCACGTATGAGAGTTGCTCTAACAGGCCTTACAATGGCTGAATACTTCAGAGATAAAATGAATCAAGATGTGCTTTTATTCATTGACAACATCTTTAGATTTACTCAAGCTGGTTCAGAGGTTTCAACACTTCTTGGACGTATTCCTTCAGCTGTAGGTTACCAACCTACACTTGCTACAGAAATGGGGCAACTACAAGAAAGAATTACTTCAACAAGACAAGGATCAATTACATCAGTTCAAGCTGTTTATGTGCCTGCTGATGACTTAACTGACCCAGCTCCTGCTACAACCTTTGCTCACCTTGATGCAAAAACAGTTCTAGACAGAAATATAGCTGCTTTAGGAATCTATCCAGCTGTTGATCCTTTAGCTTCTGGTTCAAGAATGCTTGATCCATTAATTATTGGAGAAGAACACTATTCAGTAGCTCGTCAAGTTCTTGAAATTCTACAAAAATTTAAAGAATTACAAGATATTATTGCTATTTTAGGGATGGATGAATTGTCTGAAGAAGATAAGAAAACTGTTTCAAGAGCCAGAAGAATCAGAAACTTCTTATCTCAACCATTCTTTGTTGCAGAAAAATTCTCAGGGATTGAAGGTAAATTCTTAAAACTTGAAGACACAATCAGAAGTTTTAAAGAAATTCTTGAAGGAAAACACGACAATCTACCTGAAGAAGCATTTTTATATGTTGGTTCAATTGAAGAAGCAATTGAAAAAGCAAATAGAAATAAATAATCATTATGAAAAAAATCAAATTGAAAATTACTACACCTAAAGGCGTGTTTTTAGAAGAAGAAGTTGAAAACATCACTCTTAAAACAACCGAAGGTTACCGTGGAATTCAATATGGAATGCAACCATTCATTTCTTCTTTAGTTCCTGCTAAGATGTTTATTAATAGCCAATTCTCGCCTGAACGCAAAGAAGCTTATATTGCTTCTGGAATTGTCTATGTTGAAAAAGAACTTGCCAACATAATTAGCGATCAAGTTTCATACGATCCTAAAGTTCTGGAAGAATATTCTTTAGCTCAACAAACATCAAAGCACGAAATTTCACAAGAAGCCAAAACTGAAATTCAATTGAAAAAAGAAATTGAAAAATCAAAAAAATAATCCAAAACACCTGTACCACAGGTGTTTTTGTTTTTCGCTTTGTGCCAAAAGGCAATAAAAAAACTTCTCATTTTGAGAAGTTAATTAATTATTTTACTCCTGTGTTTCCCAGTTTAGGCAAGAAACAAGAAATATCACTTTTTTACAAAAGTTGATATTTTTTTATAACAGCACTTTAGATAATATCTCCATAAATTCTTTATACAATAATTCTTCTTCAAGGTC
>NZ_JAFIDB010000019.1 GCF_017052595.1 Mycoplasma procyoni | reverse complement strand
CTCCCATGGTGTGACGGGCGGTGTGTACAAGACCCGAGAACGTATTCACCGCAGCGTAGCTGATCTGCGATTACTAGCGAATCCGACTTCATGAAGTCGAGTTGCAGACTTCAATCCGAACTGAGATTGGTTTTTTGAGGTTTGCTCCATGTCACCATATTGCTTCTCTTTGTACCAACCATTGTAGCACGTGTGTTGCCCCACTCGTAAGAGGCATGATGATTTGACGTCGTCCCCACCTTCCTCCTGGTTACCCAGGCAGTCTCTCTAGAGTCCTCAACTAAATGTTAGTAACTAAAGACAAGGGTTGCGCTCGTTGCAGGACTTAACCTAACATCTCACGACACGAGCTGACGACAACCATGCACCATCTGTCACCTTGTTAACCTCCGCTATATCTCTATAGCATTGCAAGGGATGTCAAGAGTGGGTAAGGTTCTACGCGTATCTTCAAATTAAACCACATGCTCCTCCGCTTGTGCGGGTCCCCGTCAATTCCTTTAAGTTTCACTCTTGCGAGCATACTACTCAGGCGGATCATTTACTGCGTTAGCTGCATCGGTAAGTCTTCCTACCAACTAATGATCAACGTTTACGGCGTGGACTACCAGGGTATCTAATCCTGTTTGCTCCCCACGCTTTCGTTCCTCAGTGTCAATATACAACCAGTTAGCTGCCTTCGCCTATTGGTGTTCTTCCTAATATCTACGCATTCCACCGCTTCACTAGGAATTCCGCTAACCTCTTTGTAATTCTAGCTTGCCAGTATCTAAAGCGGGCCGAAGTTGAGCTTCGGTATTTAACTCCAGACTTAACAAACAACCTACGAACTCTTTACGCCCAATAATTCCGGATAACGCTCGCGACCTATGTATTACCGCGGCTGCTGGCACATAGTTTGCCATCGCTTTCTAACAAGGTACCGTCAATTAAGG
>NZ_JAFIDB010000018.1 GCF_017052595.1 Mycoplasma procyoni | reverse complement strand
TCATTTCCTACCCTATTTTTTCTTCCCTTGCAACAGCAGTTTACAACCCGAAGGCCTTCATCCTGCACGCTGTGTCGCTCCATCAAGCTTTCGCTCATTGTGGAAAATTCCCTACTGCTGCCTCCCGTAGGAGTCTGGGCCGTATCTCAGTCCCAGTGTGGCCGTACAGCCTCTCGGCCCGGCTAAACATCATCGCCTTGGTAGGCCATTACCCTACCAACTAGCTAATGTTCCGCACCCCCATCTTTAAGTGAAGCTTTGAGGCTCCTTTTAAACTTCCATCATGCGACAGAAATTCGTATTCGGTATTAGCTACTGTTTCCAGTAGTTATCCCAATCTAAAAGGTAGGTTAGGTACGTGTTACTCACCCATTCGCTACTAAGTCAGTGCAAGCACTGCTTCGTTCAACATGCATGTATTAGGCACACAGCCAGCGTTCATCCTGAGCCAGGATCAAACTCTTGAAATTGAATTTATGAATGTATTATGGTTTTTGTATCTAGTTTTGAAAGATCTATC
>NZ_JAFIDB010000017.1 GCF_017052595.1 Mycoplasma procyoni | reverse complement strand
CCCCCCCATTTTACTGTGGCCTACTTACGTAGGCATCCCTTCTCGCGAACTTACGGGATAATTTTGCAGAGTTCCTTAACATTGGTTTTCTCGCTCGCCTTAGAATACTCATCTTGGGAACGTGTGTCCGTTCTCGGTACAGGTTCCTATAAAATTAACGCTAGAAGCTTTTCTTGGAAGTGTGAAATCATACAATTCGCTACTTGATTTCTCTTTCACTATGCATCACAACTCAAGGTTAAATCATGCGGATTTGCCTACATGACCCTCTTGTTGCTTACCCCACAATCCGATAAGTGGTAGTACTATCCTTCTCCGTCACTCCATCACTTTTATAGGAAGTACAGGAATATTAACCTGTTATCCATCGACTATGCTTTTCAGCCTCATCTTAGGTCCTGACTAACCCTGGGTGGACGAACCTTGCCCAGGAAACCTTTCCCAATAGGCGTCGGAGATTCTCACTCCGAATCGTTACTCATGCCGGCATTCTCACTTCTAAGCACTCCACAAGTCCTTACGGTCTTGCTTCACCGCCGCTTAGAACGCTCCTCTAACGTACTTTCGTACCCGTAGCTTCGGTATTATGTTTAGTCCCGTTACATTATTGGCGCAAGATCTCTTGACTAGTGAGCAATTACGCACTCTTTAAATGATGGCTGCTTCTAAGCCAACATCCTAGTTGTTTATGAAACCTCACAACCTTTCTCACTTAACATAATTTTGGGACCTTAGCTGACGATCTGGGTTGTTTCCCTCGCGACCACGGACGTTATCACCCATGTTCCGACTGCATAGTAATACACACTGGTATTCGGAGTTTGATTATAGTCAGTACAGCTAGGCGCCGCCATTCCATATTCAGTGCTCTACCCCCAATGCTTAACACTACACGCTAGCCCTAAAGCTATTTCGAGGAGAACCAGCTATCTCCAGGTTCGATTGGAATTTCACCCCTATCCACAAGTCATCCGGGCACTTTTTAGCGTACTACGGTTCGACCCTCCACTTAGTTTTACCTAAGCTTCAGTCTGCTCATGGATAGATCACCTGGTTTCGGGTATATATCAACATACTTTGTCGCCCTATTCAGACTCGGTTTCCCTACGGCTCCGTTTTTTTCCACTTAACCTCGCATGTTAACATAACTCGCCGGCCCATACTGCAAGATGTACGCCATCACCCATTAACGGGCTCTGACTAATTGTAAGTATACGGTTTCAGAATCTATTTCACTCCCCTCTCGGGGTTCTTTTCACCTTTCCCTCACGGTACTGTTTCACTATCGGTGTCTGGTTAGTATTTAGCCTTACCGGGTGGTCCCGGCAGATTCAGACAGGGTTTCACGTGCCCCGCCCTACTCAGGATACACTCAAGAGATTTTATTATTTCGTTTACGGGGATATCACCCTCTTTGTCAAAGCTTCCCAACTTTTTCAACTATAATAAAATTTTGTAACTCTATATAGAATGTCCTACAACCCCATCAAAGTGATGGTTTGGGCTCTTTCGCGTTCGCTCGCCACTACTAACGAAATCATTATTTATTTTCTCTTCCTGTTGCTACTAAGATGTTTCAGTTCACAACGTGTCTCGCATTTATGACTATGTATTCATCATAAATCAATGGGAGTTTGTCCCATTAGGTTTCCCCATTCGGAAATCCCCGTATCATAGCGCATTCCAGCTCCACGAGGCTTATCGCAGGTAATCACGTCCTTCATCGACTTCCAGACCCAAGGCATCCACCATATACTCTTACTTATTTAAAAGCTAACATAACTTGTATTTTTTTAAGCCTATTGTTTAGATTTATATTTCTAAGGTATCTAATTTAAATTTGCTAACTGTTTTCACAGTTAGACTCGGTTTTT
>NZ_JAFIDB010000016.1 GCF_017052595.1 Mycoplasma procyoni | reverse complement strand
ACATTTTTTCCTTTCTTTTTTGCCCGGCAGGCCCGCCGCCCCTCCCCCTAGGGGGAGGGCTTAAGTAACCATAAAGTGGAACAAAAAAACTTAACAATGTGTTGTTAAGTTTTCTGTCCCACTTTATTATGGTGTTAGCTTTTTTATTTATAAATACAAAGGTGATATAATTTTAAAAAGAGAATTGTAAAAGAAGAGAAGAAAAAATAAAAAGAAAGAAAGGTGAAATTGGAATTAAGCTAGGAGAAAAAGTATATACATTTTTGGTAGAAAGGAAAATACTGAAATGTCTAGAAAACAATTCACAAAAGAACAAAAAATCAAATATTGTAAAATCCTGGAAAAATCAGGAATGAGAAAAACTGTTGAACTATTTTTAAATGAATTTTCCGAAAGATATGAACTTAATTCAAGTGATTTAAACTACAAAAACGCTTACTCAAGAGCAAAATTAAATGCTGTTCAACTTCTAAAAAAATGAATTAAGTTGTATCATATAGATGAGATGAAATTAGAAAGTATGACAGGAAAAATAATGTCTTCAAAAAGAGGAAGACCACCAAAAAGCAGACAACAAAAACAACGTGAAGACGACGAGTGAATGATTGTGAGAATAATCAAAGAACTTAGAAGAAGATACAAAATAACAGACGAGGAAATTCACGAAATTTACAGAGAAGAACTCGAGAAAAACGAGAATAAAAAAGAGACTTCACAGAAATCTGTAAACGCCTCAAATGTAACAAAATTCTTTGAAACAACAAGAACTAATCTTTACAGAAAAATTAGACCCAAATCGCAAAAACAAAGAAGGCATGAAAAATACAAAAACGAAATTTTCAATGCTATAAAAATTTGCTCTGAAATTAGTGGAAAAACAATGGGCAGAGATAAGATGTATCACACCATTATTAATAATGAAATTAAAGAGATTTCAAATGAAAATTGAAGCAATATTACAGAGCATGAATTTAGACTTTTTTACAAAGAATTTGGGTACAAAAGTACTGCGTACAAGGGAAAATCGGCAAAACCTCCTAAAGAAGATAAATACAGAAAAGTATGAGCTGAAAATTATCTACAAAGCTTTGAAGCTGAATATCCAGGTCAAGTTTTAACAGCTGATATTAAGTTTGTAAAAAGACCAGATGGTTACTATTATTTACACGTTGTTAGAGATGATTTTTCAAACATGATTTTAGATTATGAACTACAAGAAACAAGGACTGCAGAAGACACAATTAATTTAGTCAAAAGAGCGATAAAAAAACACTCAATAAAACCAGAAATTTTTCACTCTGATCATGGTGTAGAATATGCTAATTTTGAGTTTAAAAAATTTTTAGAAGACAACGAAATTATTCAATCAATGTCGAGAAAAGGTGTATCAACCGATAATCGAGGATCTGAATATTTATTTGCATGTTTTGAAGTTGAAATGTTTAGATTAAACAGAGAAAAATTTAACTCAAAATGATCGATCATTAATTCAATTGATCAATACGCTAACTACTACAACTTCCAAAGAATTCAATCAAATTTAAATTGAAAAACTCCTGCAGAGATTTTTGGTTTCAAAAATCAAAAGATGAATTATAATTTAAATACCAGAAGATTTACAAATTATTTCGAATTTAGGTAAAAACTGCGATGAAAAACCCCCAACACTTTTCGAAAAGTTGAAAACTTTGAGAAAAAAGGGGTGGGGGTTTGAAAAAAATCGCGCGGATTCTTTTTACTTACTTTTCATCTAATTTTAAATAATTGTATATTTTTTCTCTCCTGACTTAGGTGAAATTGGAATTTAATTTCTAATTTTGTGTATTTAAAATGAAAAAAATTAAAATTTATAACATAATGAAGTATTTGATTTCTTACGCAAATATTAATGGAATAACAAATGCAAAATACAAAACTTGACAACAAAAATTCTTGTGATTCCTTAATTTTTACTATACAAAAGAAAATGGAGATCAATTATTTACTAAAGATTTTTATGCTTTTAATTATGGTCCTGTTAGTAGAACTATATTGGAATTTCAGTATTTTGATGATGAAGAAGTTTATTTTTATAAAGATGTTGAAGAAGTGGCAGATCTTGATGTTGACGAACAAGGAAATTTAGTTAAAAGAACAACTATTAAAAAGATAGCAACAGAACAAGAATTAAAAGAAAAATTTATTCAAGAATTCACTGATAACAATGAAAATTTATGAAATCACTTTAAAAAAATATTTAAAAAGTGTGAAGTACTCAATTCAGGAAAATTAGTTTTTTTATCTCATACCCAATTTCTTTGAAAAAACAAGATTGAATTATCCGGAGAAGAAAAAAAGATTTTATTAAACGATATATTAGAAGAAGAAACTGACCCATTAGATATTTATGATAGAAAATAAAATTAAACCAAAGATGCTTTTTGAATTCAAAAAAGAAATTTTGCATTCTCATTAATAGATTTAAATAATAAGCGTTGAACGGAAATTAAAAATGATATATTAAAAGAATTCAACGAGTGAATAAAAGATAAAAAACTTGATAATCTTATTAATAAGGAATTGGAAAAAATAATTAATGATATAAATGAAAAGGAAAATGTTAGTTTCAAGTGAAAATTAGAAGCTATAGATAACAACTATAAAAATTGAGAAAAAGAAAATTTAAACAATGATGTTGTTTTAATTTTTAACCCAATTTTCATAAAAAATGATATCTGAACTGCATTATATAATGAGTTTAATTTTATTGTTTTAAAAAAGCAAATAACTCAAGAGAATCTTTTAGAAAAACACAAAAATTATGTTAATAAGAAATTTGAAAGATTCTATTGATTTATGGGAGTTAGCATCCCATCTATTTTGGCGTTTATAGCTTTAATTTGAAGTAACAATTTATTAGGAAATGAAAATAGAGCAGATTCTAGTGGTTGATCTCATACATGGCAATCTATTTTGATAATTGGTTCTGTTTTTGTGTTTGTTAGTGCTTTTTCTGTTGTTTTAGTTCTTATAATTAAATGGCTAAAGAAGATACAATCAAAAGATGAAAATAAAAACAATAAAAGGTAATTTATATAACTCAAAATACAAGGTAAAACAAGAATTAATATGGAAACATTTTGTAACTCCCTAAATTAAGAAAGATAAAAAAGTTTTAGCAAAAAACCGGCCTATAGTACCGGTTTTTTAAACCACGGAGCCAATATGTTCATCCGTGAGCCCATGTGCATAATGGGGGTCCAACTAATATTATTATACATCTTATAAATTAATAATTTAAAAAACAATTAAAATGTTGCTATGTCAAAAAAATATAAAAGAAAAACCGGCCTATAGTACCGATCTTTCAAACCACGGAGTCAAGAAGCACATCCGTGAGCCCACGCGTATGGTGGGGGCCAACCAATATTATTATATGATTTATGAATAATAAATTTCAAAAATAACTTAAAAAATTGTAATATCAAGAATTGAACAACAGCTAAAAATAGTCTTTTTGTAAATAAAATGCTTTTATCTACAAGATACTAATAGAAACGTCTTATAGTTAATTTAATGAACTTCTTAAAAGTCAGGGCAATAGTTATAAAAGTCATTATATTCACCCTTCGCAATTATTTTAGCCCATTGATCTAAGTTTTTCTTAGAAAAATCAGGATAAAAATCAGGATATCTTTTTTGCAACTCGCTTAAAGTATTGTTTAAATCATCATAAATTCAATTCATTATAAAATCTATACTTGCTTCTCAGTTATAACAATTGAAGTTTTTTAGTTTCGAAAAGAATCTTAATAAAAAAGCATGAACATAGATTTTATCTACAACATCTAAATTGAAAAGATCTTTATTTTCAAGGTCGGGAACATAAACAATATCATATAAATTATCATCAGATGAATAATAAACACGTTGTTTTCTTTCTTTGTTGGTTATATAGAATGTTTTTGTATAATCGTCACTTTGAATAAAAAAGACAATATCTTTATATCCGAGCTTCTTAAAAATATTAGTGTTTTCATCAACGCCTATATGATTTTTTATCTCGTCTGTTGCGTATAAATTTTTTAAAATAGACGCCATTTTATACCTCCTTTTCTTTTTTGCAAATTCCCTCTCAATTAATTTTTTAAAAAGAATTCAATTTTATGTATATATTAATTATAAGCTCTTTTAGATTTTTTAAAATAAAGTCAAATAACTTAAGAGAAAATATTAGTTTTACAAATAACTAAAATAATTTTTTAGTTAATAACCCCTTTTTGAACTTAATCTATATAAAATATTTTAAAATATGAAATAAAAAAAAGCAGGTAACCTGCTTTTTTGACACTCACCAGTGCCTCCCTCCTCAGGGCTTCGGATAATTATTATATCACTACTAAAATTAAAATTAATATTTTCTTATTATATTTCTAAAATTATTGCTAAATCTGTTTTTTAGTTTGCTAAAGTTTTATAGTTTTAAACTATAATATTAGAATATGAAAGTTAATAATGATCAGTTTTATACAAAAAGGGAAATTGCAAAAATTTGCTTTAAAAAAATCAAAAATAAAGCAAAATACAGCACAATAATAGAGCCTTCGGCTGGAGAAGGTGCTTTTAGTAATTTAAACAAAAGAATACTTGCTTTTGATCTTGAGCCAAGAACAAACAAAATTCAAAAACAAGACTTTTTTGAGTTGGATTTTGGTCAAAATTGAGGCAACAAAATTCTTTTTGTAGGAAATCCTCCTTTTGGTCAGAGATCAACAATTGCAAAACAGTTTATAAAGCACGCTATTAAACTTCACGCAACAACAATTGCCTTTATTCTTCCTGATACGTTTTCTAAACATACAAATCAAAAATACTCTTTATTTCCAAAAGAATGAAAATTAATTGAAGAATTTAAATTGCCAGATGATTCATTTTATATTTATGAGAATAACCAACCAAAAACTTATCACGTTCCTTGTAGTTTTTATGTCTGAACAAAAGATCAAAAAGACGCTAGTAAAGATCTTAGAAAATCACAGAAAATACAGGAAATAAGGGCATTTTCGTTTTTAAAAAGGGGAGATCAAAGTGCTGATTTTGTGATCAATGGAAACTCAGCCAGAATCAAAGAAGTCTCATCAGTAACAAACTCAAAATCAGAACACTACATAAAGGTTTCAAAAGACTTTGATAAAGAAGATATCATAAACAAACTTTCTAAACTAGAATTTAAGCCTAAATCATCAGTGAATGGTGGCAATTATTGAATTAATCAAACAGAAATTATAGAATTATGAAAAGAGACATATGAAAAAGAAGAGTTTCAAAAATTCTCAGATTCTAGCACTAAAATACAAGAAAAATGTCTTTCTTAAATTTTTTAAGAACTCTTTTGCTGTCTCTGATTTAGATACTTTTCAATATTAATTTGCACTAGAAAATGCTATTAAAAAGTATTATAATTTAATTATGAGCAATGAATTTTTGAACTATAAACAACAGGTTGAAAAACTTAAAAATAAAGGAATGAAGGTAGAAAACGAAATTGAACTTGAAGAATTTCTTAAAAAACACGACTATACAAAAGCAATAACTCCATTTAAAGAGTTATTTGCTAATTTTAGCACTATAAAAATGAATATTTCGGACTTAAAATTAGAAAAATCAGGTATGCCAGATCTTGATAAATTAATTTTTAATAAAAATTACCAACAGAAATATATTGATGATTTTTCATTTGAAATCATTAAGAATTTTTATTTAGAAAATGAAAAAATTGAAAAAGTTTTATATCAAAAAGTTTCTGAAATTGAAAAACATATAAGAAATAATTTAGCTTATTTTATAGGGGAACAAATATCGCTTTCTGAAAGATTTAATCAAGAAGACTGAAATGAATTTTTAATTAATATTTCTTCTGCAGAAAGAAAAATAAGAATAATTAAAATATTATCAAGAGCCAGAAAACAACAAGACACCATTTTCTTTGGAATACACGAATTTACTTTTGGAGAACTGATTGATATTCTAGATATGATTTTTAGCACAGAAAAGATAGAAGAAAAAATAAAGCATTCTTTTTTAACAAAGATAGAGGGGAATTTAAAAAATTTAAATTTCCGCGCTTTCATTTCTTTTCTAAATTTTTCAAAAAGATTAAGAAATTCTTTAGCTCATTTAGAAACATTACAAAGTTTTTTTCTAAAAGAAAGAGAAGAAAAAATAAAATCATCCTTAAATAAAAATCTTTTTAAGAAATTTAAAATTCTAAAATTATCAAAACCAAG
>NZ_JAFIDB010000015.1 GCF_017052595.1 Mycoplasma procyoni | reverse complement strand
AGGCAAGAAAAAGCAAGAAAAAAGTAAAAAAAGTTTTTGTTTGCCTATATTTATGTAATAAATATAGGGTATAAAAAAATTCCTAAACTATTAGGAATTTGTATTAAAAACTGGGAAACACAGGAAATACGTTGTTGATAACCAAAGATGATTATCAAACGTTTGAAACTCAGTATCAGCTGAAAAAGATGCTATGGCTTATACTTTATATAACTCAGCTATTAAACAATATGACGCACTAGTAGATGGACAATCATCTATTTTTGAAAAAGACAAAGTTAAAGTTGAAGGAGATAAAGTAACAGTAAAAAATACTTCTGAAGGTAAATCAATTCCTGTTGTATTCATGGATATTGATGAAACAGTTTTAAATAACTACGCTTACCAAAACTGATTAGTATTAAACAAAAAATCATTTAGTGCAGAAACTTGAGACGCTTTTGTTCAAGACAAAAAAGCAGTTAAAATTGCTGGAGCAATTGAATTTATTAAACACGTTTGATCAAAAGGTGGGGTTGTAATGTTTAACTCAAACAGAGAACAAGAAAATCAACTAACTCCAACAAAAGAAAACCTTGTAGCACAAGGATTAGATGCTAAATATATGCCAAAATGAATTTGATGAATGCAAGGAGTTGATCTTTCTAAAGATAAACCTTGAGACAACATCAAAAAAGATGACAAAGGTAAAAGAGTTAAATCTTATAAAGAAGAAAGAATGAACCTTGTAAGTTCAGATAAAAAATGAGACTTATCAGCTGAAACAGAAGGTGCAAACGCAGTTTCATTTAAAGTTGTAATGAGAGTTGGAGACAACTTCGATGACTTCAATGACATCGCTTCAAAAGATAAACTAAACCCAGAAAGAAACAAAGTATTAGATGATACTCACAAACTATTTGGTAACTTTGATGTTAATACAAAAGGTGTTAAATACACAAAAGGAACAGATGGTAAAGTTACAAAAGCTGATGAAACATGAGCAGAAAGTTATGTTTTAATTGGTGGTAATTCATCTTATGGTGGTTGAGAAGCAGGACTTGCAGAAAAATACTACTCTCTAACTCCAGACAAACAAGCAGAGGCACTTAAAAAAGCATTTGATGCTCTAAAATGAAAATAATTTAACTACTAAAAATCTAAAATACACAAATTTCCTGTATTTTAGATTTTTTCTTTGCTTTTAATCGCTTAAATGAAAAGAAAAAATCTCTCTTTTTAAGAGAGATTTTTGTTTTTAGTCTTCTTTGATTTCTGTTTCAACATTTGTTGAATCATTTGAGTTTGAGTGGTTGTTTGCTGATTGTTGAGCGAAGGCTTGAGCAGCTTGTTCGATTTGGTCTAATTTAATTTTTAGTTCATCGAATTTTTCTTCTTTTAATAAAGTTTTTAGTTCGTCAATTTGTTTTTGAACAGTTTCTTTTTGTTTTTCATCAACTTTGTCTCCATTTTCAACAAGAGATTTTTCAAGTTGAGAAATTAATCCTTCTGCTCTAACTGATGTTTCAACTTTTTCTTTTTTCTTAAGATCTGCTTCTCTGTTTTCTTCAGCTTCTTTTACCATTCTTTGAATTTCTTCTTCTGAAAGAGTTGAAGAGTTTTGGATAGTAATTGTTTGTTCTTTGTTTGTTTTTTTGTCTTTTGCTGTTACAGTTGTAATACCGTTAACATCAATTGAGAATGAAACTTCGATTTGAGGAACTCCTCTTGGAGCTGGTTCAATTCCTGAAAGGTTAAATGTTCCTAACACTTTGTTGTCAGCAGCCATTTGTCTTTCACCTTGAACAACAGAAATTGTTACTTCTGGTTGGTTATCTGCGGCTGTTGAGAACACTTGTGATCTTGTTACAGGAATAGTTGTGTTTCTTGGGATTAAAGGAGTTGCAATTCCTCCCATTGTTTCAATACCTAATGTTAAAGGAGTAACGTCTAATAATAGAACATCATCAATTTCTCCAGCAAGAACTCCACCTTGAATTGCAGCACCAATAGCTACAACTTCATCTGGGTTAATTGTTCTGTTTGGTTTTTTACCTAATGTGTGTTCAATCATTGTTTGAACAGCAGGCATTCTTGTTGAACCACCAACTAATAAGATTTCATCTAAATCTTTAGCTTCTAACCCAGCTTGTTCTAGAGCATCCATGATAGGTTTTCTAGTTCTGTCTAATAATTTTGCTGTCATTGTTTCAAACTCAGATTTTTTAAGTTCTAATTCAACGTTGATTTGTTCTCCTGTTTCAGACATTCCAAAGAAAGGAATATCAATTGAAGTTACAGATTGTTCTGAAAGAGCAATTTTTGCTTTTTCAGCAGCTTCTTTTAGACGTGATTTTGCCATGTTGTCTAATTTAGCAGGATCATATTTGTATTCTGTTTTAATTTTTTCAATTAATCACTTAACGATTTCGTTATCTCAGTCATCTCCACCAAGTCTGTTATCTCCACTTGTTGAAAGAACTTCAAAAGTACCATCAGCTAACTCAAGAACAGAAACGTCAAATGTTCCTCCACCTAAGTCATAAACAAGAACTTTCATCTCTTTATCTGTTTTATCTAAACCAAAAGCAAGTGCAGCTGCTGTAGGTTCGTTAATAATTCTTAAAACTTCTAATCCAGCAATTTTACCTGCTGTTTTTGTAGCTTCACGTTCTGCGTTATCAAAATAAGCAGGAACTGTAATAACAGCTTTAGAAACTTTTTTACCGATTTTTTTCTCTGCATATTCTTTTAAATAAGAAAGAATCATTGCTGAAATTTCTTCTGGTTTGTAGTCTTTTCCGTTTGCTTTTACTGTTTTTGTTGTACCCATTAATCTTTTAATAGATGCAATTGTGTTTGGGTTTGTTTCAAGTTGTCTTTTAGCAGCATCTCCAACGATGATGTCTCCATTTTTAAATGAAACTACAGAAGGTGTAGTTCTTTTTCCGTTTGGATTTTCTAAAACAACTGGTTTTTTATCTTCTATTATAGAAACAACTGAGTTAGTTGTCCCAAGGTCAATACCTAAAATGATTTCTTTTGCCATTTTTATACCTCTTTTATCTATTTTTTTAAATTGATAAAAATATTATAGCACAAAAATTGGCACTCGCAACAAAAAAGTGCCAATTTTTATTTTTTATTGATTTTGGCAAATAAAAAAATGCAACAACTGCTGCATTTGTTAAATTTTAATTAATGATTCTACTTTATAAGGTGAAAGCATTTCTCTTCCGTTTAGTTCTTCTAGTTCCATTAAAAGAACGATTTTTTCTACAGAAGCTCCTTGAGACTCAACAAGCTTAATAATTGCTTTTGTAGTTCCTCCAGTTGCTAAAACATCATCAATAATTACTGCTTTTTGTCCTGGTTTAATCATTCCTTTTTGAACTTCTAAAGTGTTTGTGCCATATTCCAAGTCATATTCCATTGATACAACTTCTCCTGGAAGTTTATTTGGTTTTCTAACCATTATAAAAGGTTTTTCTAAAGTAGAAGCAACAGGTGTTCCAAATAAGAACCCTCTGGCATCTGGTCCAATAATAATATCGGCGTCTTTAGAAAGTTCTGCCATTCTATCTATTACATATCTTAATACTTTACCATTAGCTAATAATGGTGAGATGTCTTTAAATAAAATTCCTTTTTTAGGAAAATCTTGTACATCTCTTATATATTTAATTAATTCCATATCTTTAAAATTATATAAAATTATTAACATTTTTGTTTAAATTGCAAGCTTAAAAGTTAAATAAAAAGGAGTTTTTTATCAAAACTCCCCATTTTTTCTGTATTTTTGGTTTTTTTGTTGCTATAAAGAAACAAAAAAATCTTCAATTTCTTGCGCTTCATTATCAAAAACTTTGTCGTTTTGCTCTGAAACGATTATTCTTTTTGTGTCTAAAATTTCAATGTATCCCTCAATTATATCTTCGATTTCAATATCTAAATTTAAGAAATAAATCTTAACTTTTTGATCTTTGTAACTTATATGTAAATAGCAAAGATATTTTTTATTATTGTAAATGAATTTGCAATAATAAATTCCAGGAACTAAATCCATTAGATCTTCACTAAAATAAATTTGCTTTCTAAAATCAATTTTTACATTCATTAAATATGGTTGAACCAATACTTCATTTATGTATTTAAAGTTAGAAATAAAGAGGTTTTCTTTTAATAAAGAGGTTGAAATTTTGGAACTGTTTTGTGTAACAAAATCAGCTATTATAGAATCTTTATAAAGGTTTTTTATGTCTTGAGCTGTTGTTTTTCCGCCTTTTCCTAATTTAAAATCAGAACCCGCAACAAAATATTTAGCTCCTAATTGTTTTAAGATTTCTAAAAATCTCTCACCTTCTAAATTTTTTGTGTATTCATTAAATTCAATTAAAAGTATATTATCTACTTTTAAATTAGCAGCCATTTGGATTCTTGATTTAAGATCCATAAATGCTTTATCTTTGCTTTTTGGAAGAACTTGAGGATTTGAGATCATCATCAAAGTTACAGCATCACCGTTTTGTTTAGCGATATCTATAAGTTGTTGGTGTCCTTTGTGAATTGCTTCAAATGAACCTAAAATAAAAACTGAATCTTTTAATTCAGTTTCAGGTTCTATGTTTTTATTAAAATCAAAAACTTTTGTCATTATTAAATGATACCAAGTTCTTTAAGTTTTTCAACAGCACCATTTTCTGGAGCTGTTAGAGCTATATCTTTAGCTACTTCTTTAACGAAGTCATCTGCATCACCCATGGCAACTCCATAACCAACTTCTTTAATCATTTCAAAGTCGTTTGAGCTATCTCCAAAAGCAATCATTTCAGATAAATCAACATTAATGATTTTTCCAAGTTGTCTCAATCCTTCTGCTTTATTGCTGTTTTTGTTTGCGATAAAGAAACCTTTTGATCAAGTTGAGTTAATTTCTAAATTTAAGTTTTTCTCTTTCATAAATTTTTCAACATCAACAATAATTTGCGGATTACTTGTTTTAACAGTTATGATGTGTAAAGAATCTTTATCTCAATTTAGTTCAGAAAGGTTTTTAAATTTATGAGTATGATCTCTTAAGAATCAGTTATCAAAGTCATGCCCATCTGAAAAGAAACCATATTCTTCACTCATAACACTGTGGTCACATTTTCTTTCTTTTAGGTAATCACTTAAAATTTGAAAGTCATTGTGTGAAATTAAGTCTTCAAATAGCATTTTTTTGTTTTTTACATCATAAATAAAAGCTCCGTTAGCTCCTAAGAAATAATCAACTGGTGCTTCATCTAATAAAGAACCAATTGTAATCATTTCTCTTCCTGTACAAAACACTACATATTTATTTTCTTCTTTTAATCTCTTTAACATTCATAAAACTTCTGGTCCAAAAGTTTTTTGTGTGTAAGGTAGAATTGTTCCATCTAAATCGAATGAAACTAATTTATATTTATTTTTCATTTTAGTCTCCTAGAATTTTGTTTATTTTGTTTCCAAATAATTTTTTTGTTTTTACTTTTTTATCTTTAATAGTTGCAAATCCAACTATGTTTTTATTGTATATAAGCATTATTTCATCTGTGTCAGAATATTCTTTTATAAAGGATAATCCCTTTAATAAGGTTTTTAGTTCTGCTTCTGTGATTTCTATTTTATTAGCATTTATAAGCTCCAGAGGACTTATTTTTTCTCTTTTTAAGTCTTCTAAACCTAAGTTATTTATTTTATGTCTTTCTAAAGCAATCATTATTGCATCTGTTTTTAAAAAAGCTGCAATGTCTTTAATTAAGCTTCTGATGTAAGTTCCTCTTGAAACTTCGACTTCAAATTTTACTGTGTTCATATTTTCATCAAATTCCAGTAATTTTATGTCTTTTATTTCAACTTCAACAGGTTCTAATTCTACTGCAATATCTTTTCTTGCTAATTCATAAGACCTAACTCCATTTACTTTTTTTGCCGAAAATTGAGGAGGTAGTTGCTTGTATTTACCACAAAAATGTTCAAAAGCTTTATGAACCTCTTTTTCTGTTATTTTTCTGTATTTAGATGATTTTTCTATATCTCCACAGCAATCTAATGTGTTAGAATTGTATCCAAATTGCATTGTAGCAATGTAAGCTTTTGTATTTTTGTCTATATAGTCTAATAATTTTGTATCATCATCAGTAGCAACAAGTAATAAACCAGTAGCAAGAGGATCTAAAGTTCCTGAATGACCGATTTTTTTTATATTGTTTTCTTTTGCAAATTGCCGTATCTTTTGAAAAGATGAAATGCCTTTTTCTTTATAAATAAGTTTAATCATATATTTGCCTTAATAGTGTATAAAAAAGCAAAAACAAAACGTTTTTGCTGGTAATTTTTAAAATTATATGGTGCGCAAGAAGGGACTTGAACCCTTACGCCGTAAAGCACTAGAGCCTAAATCTAGCGTGTCTGCCAATTTCACCACTCGCGCATAGATAGGTATGTTTCAAAGGAATCGAACCTTTTTCTAAATAGAATGCCGCAGAAACATATAATGGTGCCGTCTATAGGAATCGAACCTACGACCTACTGATTACAAGTCAGTTGCTCTGCCTGCTGAGCTAAGACGGCATGGTGGAAGATGAGGGGCTCGAACCCACGACCCTCGCCTTGTAAGGGCGATGCTCTCCCAACTGAGCTAATCTTCCGAAAAAATGGTGACCCATACGGGACTCGAACCCGTGAATGCATGGATGAAAACCATGTGTGTTGACCGCTTCACCAATGGGCCAAAATGGCGCCGATTGCGGGGATCGAACCTGCGACCAACTGGTTAACAGCCAGCTGCTCTACCGCTGAGCTAAATCGGCATTTTGGTAATTGCTATAATATTATACACTTTTTTATAAAAAATACAAATATTTTTTTAAATTATTTTTAATTATCTTTTTTGCTTGTTTGCCTATATATCTTAACATAAAAAATTTTTTTTCATACAAATTTACATATATTTCTTTTGTTTTTGTTAAAAAGTTAATTTTTATTCTCTATATAAAAGAAAAAGACTCAATTTGAGTCTTTATCTATTTGGTTAGTTTTGAGATTATGATTGTTTAGTTTTTTACGAAGGTAATTGTATGTTTAAACTTATATTCGTATTCATTATTATGACGTTTAAAAATAATTTTTTCGATTTTATATACAATTCCTTTTACTAAGCGTTCTTTTTTAACTTTAAAAAGAACTCTTCCATTAAAATCGGATAGGGTTGTTTTTTCTTTTTCATTTTCTACACACATTAGAGTTTTTCCTTCAGGATCATCTATTTCTTTATAATACAATTGAATGCTAGAATATTTTTCAACATTTTCAGATGAATTAAAACTGAATTCAAAACGATCATTATATTCTCTTTTAAATATTTCTGGCGAAGCTATTTTCGAGACCCCATTACAAGATGATAGAATAGGAATTATACAGAATGATATTAAAGAAATTATTTTTTTCATTTTACTATGTTAAAAAGTAAATAAAATATCCCAATATGAGTAATATAAAAAATAAAGACGAACCATAAACAGAAAATCTAATTATTCAGAATCATTTTGTTTTTACGGGTTTTTTATCCAAATAACAATCCATTAAAATAAACACAAAAGAAAGATATAGAAAAACTATCATAATATAAACTATTATAAAAGCACCAATAGTCATGCCAAAAAGAGAACTATCTATATTAAAATAAAGTAGTAATGTTGAAAATAAAAATATAACGGAAATAGTTAATCCTACAAAGCCAAACAAAATATAAACGAGATAAAGTGGGACAGAAAACTTAACAACACATTGTTAAGTTTTTTTGTTCCACTTTATGGTTACTTAAGCCCTCCCCCTAGGGGGAGGGGCGGCGGGCCTGCCGGGCAAAAAAGAAAGGAAAAAATGTC
>NZ_JAFIDB010000014.1 GCF_017052595.1 Mycoplasma procyoni | reverse complement strand
AATCCTGTATTTGAGATTCCACCATTAAAAACAGGATATTTTCCGTTTTCTTTTTGTTTTGTTTTTATTACAAACTCTCCACTTGTAATTTCAGTCAAATTTTCGAGGCTTTTAAGTTCTCAAGCGTGAGTAAAATTTTTGAAGCGAATTTTGGGTACATTTTTTGTGTTTTGCATATTTTTATCTCCTTTTAGTTCATATTATTATTTAAATTATACAGCAAATAAATAAAGAGAAAACAAAACGAATACTAAACAGTATTCGTTGTTGTCTTATTTTTCAAATTTATCATGTAGAATAAAATCTAAAATAACTTTTTTAAGTTTTTTCTTAAACATAAACTTTTGTTTAGGGTTAATTTCAGGGAATTTTTTAGCAATATATTCATAAGCAACTTCAGTGTTTATTTTATCTAAAATATCAGCGTCATCACCTTGTTGTCAGAAATCTTTTCTGGAAGAGAAATTAGCATTTTTCTTGTCAATAACAACTGATTTATCTTCAATTCCTAATGCCTCACAAAAGTCATTAACAGCATTTTCTCTTTTTAATTCTTGTCTTTGATTGTGTGTTTTGGTAAATTCAAATTCCTCAACATTTTCATAAAATTGTTTTGGATTTTGTGAAATTTCTTCAACTAATTCAAGAGCATCATCTCTTTCTTGTCCTCAATATGAAGAATAAATTCCTTCTTTTAGTTTTTGTTTATTTTGATTTGAAGGATTTATTAAAGCCTCTTTTACTATTTTGTTTAAATAAATCTCATCAACCATCATACTACTTTCTTCAGAAAAATCTGATGTGGCTCTAATTATTTGTATTTCGTTTCTTGCATCTTGACTTAAATTTTCCATCATTGAAAGCAATTCTCTAGCTTTTCCAAAATATAGATTATTTAGATTTTTAACGTTATAAGGGGTAAAATCAATAATTATTCCTTTTACAGAATCATCCTCTCTTACAAATATAAATTGAGAATTTTCTTCTCTCATTCCTAGTTGTCTTGCTGTAATTCTGTTTGTATTAAAAATACCAAATTGTTTAATAAATTCTCTTAGTTTTTCTTCTGGAATATTATTGTCAATATCAAAAGTATTGTCTTTTTGGTTGTAAGAAATTGTTTTCTTAATTTCTGCAAAGGCATCATTACATCTTGTTATAAATTTTTCGATTGGTAATTGTTGCACTGCTTCCGGTTCTGAAGTATAAAGTTTTAGAGCTTTTTCAGTATTTTCTTTCATAGTATTTGGTTTTCTGAAAATAACTATTCTTCCATGAGGTTTATCATCGCCGAAAATTCTATTTGTTCTTGAAAAAGCTTGAATTAGATTTGCATAATCAATAATTTTATCAATGTACAGTGTGTTAACTCATTTAGAATCATAACCCGTTAACATTTGATTAACAACAATCAAAATATCAAGTTTTTTTTCTGGTTTTGTGTCTATATCAAAATGATTCCCTTTGTGTGCGAGTCTATCTGCAACATCAGCTCTATAGTTTTCATAATCTTCTTGAGAAATTGTGAATTTTGTATCAAATTGTTTGTTGTAATCATCAAGAATGTTTACTACATTTTCTAAAACATTAATAGAATCTGCGTTTTTTTCCTCTTCTTCGCTTACAACTTCGTCTTGATAATTTTGAGAAATTGTAAATTGTGTTGTAACCTTTAAATTATGTTCGCTATTTAGTTTTTTAAACATTTTATAGTATTCAATAGCTTGTTGTATAGAACTTGTTGCAAAAATAGCATGGAATTTACCATTTTTACTAATAGCATTTCAATTTTGAATAATATTTCTAACAACATTTTCTCTGTATTTATCATTATTATAAAAAGAATTTTTAAAGCAAGATTCGACACTTGGGTAGAGTTCTTTTCCAGTTTCTTCATCAATTATAGAGTGTCCGAGTCTTCATGTTTCATTTATAACAAGATCTTGGTAGGTTTGATCTTTAGGGTATAAAGAAAGATTAGCATCACTACAATCAGCAATATTTTTTAGTGAACAATAAGCTCATTTTCTGTATTCTTCTTCACTTGGATAATCTTTTTCAAAAGAAATTTTGAATTTAAGAACGCTTTGATCTTTTATAGCTTCAGCTATAGTGTATTTATGTAAAATTTTTCCAAAAATCCCTTCTGTAACTTGCTCACCTTTGTTGTTATCTTCAAATATTGGAGTTCCTGTAAACCCAAAAAATAGTGCATTTGGAAAACTTTGTTTTATATCGCTCATCATATCTCCAAATGTGCTTCTGTGAGCTTCATCACTTATGAAAACAATTTTTTGATCAAGGAATTTGCTGATTTGACCAGTTTCTTTTATTTCTTTTGCTATTTTAGATGCTTTTTGAATTGAGGTAACAATA
Organism: Mycoplasma procyoni; assembly: GCF_017052595.1. GTDB lineage: Bacteria > Bacillota_I > Bacilli_A > Mycoplasmatales > Metamycoplasmataceae > Mesomycoplasma_A > Mesomycoplasma_A procyoni. The sequence continues at coordinate 8,476 of NZ_JAFIDB010000014.1, read as the reverse complement.
ATGCTTTCTTGACCTTGTTTACTCTTCAGTTTTTTGAAAAAATCATGAGCATTATGTGTTTCATTTACATTTTCAGGCTTTATGGCAAAGTTTTTAAATTGATTCAAGGTTTGTTTGCCTAATTCAATTCTATCCATTAAGAAAATAACTTTATTTACACCTTTTGTTTCTGTAAGAATTTGGGCAGTTTTATAACTTGTGAGAGTTTTACCAGAACCCGTTGTGTGTCAAATAAATCCACCTTCTTGTTTTTTAGATGCCCAGTTATGACGCTCAACCACATCTCTTATGCTTTTTATAGCATGTACTTGATAGCTCTTGAGAACTTTTAGAGTCTTGTCAGTTTCGTCTGCAACAGAATAGTAAGAAAGCATTTCGTGAGCATGAGGGATTTGTAAAAAGTTTTTAATTACTTCATCATATTGTTGAATGGGTTTATTATTTTCATCTTTTCATGTAAAACGAAACTTTTTATTAAAGCTTTTGTCATTTGCTACATTAGCAAAATATTCCATTTTTTCAGGTGTCATTATTACAAAGAATTGCACTAAAGAAAAGAAGTTTTTATTAAACACTTTTCTTGATCCGTGATATGTTGAAATTTGATTAAATGCTTCGTCAAGCTTACTTGCAGAATCCTTCAGTTCTATATGATAAATCGGCATACCATTAATTAACAACATAAGATCTGCTCTGTGAGTATCCGGTGTTGCGGTAGAGCTGTCTTTTTTATCTATAATTACTTCACTAGCAATTTGGTAAATTGTATCTCCACCACGAACTGCTTCTTTTTTAAAAATATCAAGTGTAACGTGGCGATTTTTAGCGTCTGGATGTAGTCTATTAATTTTAACTTCACCATGATTAATTCATTCGTTTATTTGTCATGGTTCCATGTTTTTAAATTGATCAATAATTTGCTCTAGTTCTTCGGCTGTAAGAGGGTGTTCTCCTAGTCTTTCTTTTTGGCTATTGTTTTTTGTGATTATTTTTCTTCAATTTTCCTTCAGTTTTTCTTCTGTTGGTCAATCAAGAAGATTAGGAAACTCATCCAGTTTAGAGTCTCAATATTGATTTTTAAGTTCTTCAATTACAGCTTGGTGAAATTCTTTTTCATCTTTAAATTTTTTCATTTTTCTCCTTTTTTAGAATTAAAAAATCTAATTAAAGATCTTTTAATTAGTGTTTTTATTTGTTTTGTGTAAGTAGTTTTTTAAAGGCTTCTAAACCTTTCATATCTTCTTCTGAACCAACTAGTTCATCTAATAAAGAAGCTATTTCATTTTGTGTTTTTTCGATTTCTTGATCTAAATCAAATAATGTTTCTTTATATCTTTTTGCAAGAATAACTAATTTAGTTGCTAGTTTTTCTGTGACTGAAGAAGAAAGAGTGTAAAGGTTTGGCATCATTGAACCAATTCATTGGTACTCGAGTGCTTCTTTTATTTCTGATTCACTTAAGTTTTTGTATTTTTCAATCACTTGTTTTTCTAAATCAGCTGATTTTTGTTTGATTTGTGCTGAAATTTCCTTTTCTTTAACAAAGAGATCTGCTACAGTGTTTAAAACAACAAGAAGGTCCTTGTCTTCGTTTGAAAGATCTTCTTTTTTCATTGTTTTAATCAGTTTAGTAACTTCTTTTTCATTAAAGGAAGTTTCGTTTTTGAGTAGGTTTTCAATTTCTTTTTGCTCTTCACTTAAGTTTTCTACTTGCTCACTAAGTTCTTGTTTAATTTGTTCTAAAGAACTATTTAATTCTTCTACTTCTTGACTTAAATTACTAAAGAATTTGGTTCTAATTGTTTCGAGTTTGATGATAGGTTCATCAATTGAAGCAGCATCTTTTAGTTTTTTGTTTAAACCAATGCTGTCTTCATATTCTGAAACTACTTGAGATAGTGAATTCAAGCTTGAAATTTCCTCAAGATTTTCTGAAATTATTTTTCAGTCTCTTGAAAAGATTTCATAACCTTCGTATTCATCAATTAGATGTGAATTTGAAAGAATTTCTAATATTTCATTACCTAATTTAACATAAAGTTCATTTATTTCTTTTGAAGAAATAGAAGGTAATTTACTTAATAAAGCATCTTTTAAAGAAGCCTCAAATGAATTTAGAGAGTTCTTTACTTTTTCTGAAAACGCTATTGTTTCTTTGTTATTGTCAATAATTTCTTTAATAGACTCGATGTCTACTTTAAGTCTATTTGAGTTGTTTGTATCAAAAAGTTGTTCTTTAAGTGATGGAAATTCTTTTCAGTATTTTGAAAACTCATCAATATCTTTTTGAGGAATTCCTCCAAGCATTAAGTTAGAAATATCTCAAGATTCTGTTTTTTCTGAAGAATCAACATAACGTGGGATGTTAAGGTTGTAGTCATTTTTTATGATTTCTTCTTTTGGAACAACTCTTGAGTATTTTTCAACATTCTTTCTTTTGATTACAACATCAAGAATTTTCTTAATGTCAGAGTCTCTTAATTTATTATTTTTTCCATCTTTTTCAAAGTATTTAGAAGCATCAACAAAGAGAATATCAGATGTTGGTCTTGATTTTTTAAGTACCATGATAATTGTTGGAATTCCTGTACCAAAGAAAATATTTGCAGGAAGACCGATAATTGTGTCTATTTGGTTTTTCTCAACAAGGTTTTTTCTGATTTCTGCTTCTGAGTTTCCTCTAAAAAGAACTCCGTGAGGAAGAACAATTGTTGTGATTCCGCTTGGTTTTAAGTGATATAAATCATGTAGTAAGAAAGCGTAATCAGCTTTTGTTTTAGGTGCTAAACCATAACCTGAATATCTTGGATCGCTTGCTTTATTTTCTGGATTTCATTTTAAAGAATAAGGCGGGTTGGATACAACAGCATCTAAATAAAGTTCATTTCCTGTTGGTCAGTCTTGTTCTAAAGTATCAGCTCTTCTTGCTTCAATATTTTCAGGTTGAATTCCTTTCATTAGAAGATTCATTCTTGTTCAGTTATAGGCTTCTGGCATATAATCTTGAGCAAAGTATTTTAAAACTCTTTCTCCTTTTGGTGAGTATTTTGAGATACTTTTACCAATGTGTAATAAAAGAGAACCAGAACCACTTGTAGGGTCGTAAATAGAGAATTTGTCTCCATTTTTTGCACGTTCTTTTAGGTGTTCTCCAACTATTTCAGACATTAAAACAGAAACTTCGTGAGGTGTATAAAACTCCCCTGCTTTTTTACCACCGGTTGCAGCAAATTTAGCAATTAGGTATTCATAAATAAAACCTAATGTATCATAATTTTTGTTCTCAACAACAGGAATTTGATTTACTATAGAGATAACTTTAGTAATATATTGTGCTTGTTGTAATGCTTCATCTCCGGTTTTTGAAATAGTTGTAAGCAATGCACTAAAGATATTTTTAAAAACTGAACTTACATCTTCAAGAACATTATCCTCAAAAATATTGATTGCATCAACAATATTACCTATTTTTAGTTCATGACTATTTTTAACTCAAGTTGAAAACAGATTTTTGTAAGAAATAAAATATCCTCTTTCTTCTTTTAAGTACTCCTTAAGTTCTTCATAATCTTCATAACCTTCGCTTAATATTTCTTTGATGTCAAGCTCTGGATTCTCTGTTTTTACCATTTGTTCTTGAGAATCTGATAAGAACTTATAGAAAAGTAATCCTATAATAATGTCCTTGTATTCATGCGGTTCAACTTTTCCCCGCATGTCGTTTGCAGCAGCTCAAATCTTGCTTGCTAATTTTTGTTTATTCATTTATACTCCTTTAATTTAAATATATTTAAATTATAAACTAAAAACAAAAAAACGCGGTTTTGATTTGCTAATATTTTATTTTTTGTCCCTTTTTTAAATTTATTGTCCCAAGTGTGATATACTTATTTTATTAGAAGGTAGGAATAAAAATGACAAAGGGAAATATTATTAACTTAATTAAATATTACGCACAAAATGATGATAATTCTTTTAGAACTGAAGCTTATTTAATTGCAAATGAATTCAGCAAACTTGGAGACAGACAACTTTCAGAATACATTATTACTTTATTAGCAAATGGAAATACTTTTAGTCCTTCCATTTATGAACAAGAGATGAAATTTGTTAAAAAAATTAACACTAACACAGATCAGTTACCACTTCCTGATGCAATTAAAAATGATATATTAGGAATTGTTAATGCTGCTCAAAAAAAGATTGGCGTTAACAAATTTCTTTTTAGTGGTGCACCAGGAACGGGAAAAACAGAAAGTGCAAAACAAATCGCAAGAATACTTAATAGAGAATTATTTTCTGTTGATTTTTCTTTATTAATTAGTAGTCATTTAGGACAAACATCAAAAAACATAAGCGAGTTGTTTAAGGAAATCAATGAACTTAAACAACCACAAAAAGCAATTATTCTTTTTGATGAAATTGACGTGATTGCTCTAGATAGAGTAAACTCAAATGATGTTAGAGAAATGGGTAGAGCAACATCAACCATTCTTAAAGAACTTGATAATTTAAATCCCAAAATTATGATTATAGCAACATCAAATCTTGTTAATTTATTTGATAAAGCTTTAACAAGAAGATTTGATTTTATTGTTGATTTCAATAGATATTCAAAAGAAGATCTAATTGAAGTTGCAGAAATCATTTTAAACAGTTTTTTAAACAAAACTACTGATGTTTCTAGAAACATAAAACTATTTAGAAAAATCCTTTCTGTTTGCAATACAATTCCATATCCAGGAGACCTAAAAAACATCATTAAAACATCCATTGCTTTTAGTGAACTTAAAAGCGAATTTGATTATCTAAAAAGAATTTATAATCACTTTCAAAACACAGCAACTCCAGATCTAAAAACACTACAAAATCAAGGTTTTACACTTAGGGAAATAGAAATATTAACTGGTGTTTCGAAGAGTCAAGTTTCAAGAGTACTAAAGGATTAAAATGAATGATTTATTAATTTTAAAAGGAAAGTTTGAAACAGCAAAAAATAATTCTGGTTTTCATTTAAACAGCATCAAAGAAACAGAAAAAATAACTTCTTTGGATTTTTTAAGGCTCAAAAATGATTTGGAAAGTGTTTTAAAATTTTGAGAAAATCAGAAGCTTAAAATTACGCCTTTAGTTAATATTCACTATAACAAAGTGATTGCTAAAAGCAACAGAATATCTGCATTTTTTCATGGAAACATACAAAAAAACAATAATTCTATTGTAGGTGCAAAAATTTCTAAAAAGAGCTTTGAACACCACATAATTACTCACTGTGTTGAAAAAGAAATTATCAAAAAAACAATTGATGATTTAGAGATTATGATTCAAGAAGTAGATCAACACTTTAAAGGAGAAATCACTCATCAAGATCATAAAAAACTAATTGCTACTGCTTCTGAAAAATTTAATTATAAACTTCCCAAAACTCTTTTTGTTAACTATATCAATGACGCTTCTCATATAACTAAAATAAGTGTTCAAACAGAAATTGATGATTTTGATTTTGCAAATCAATCATTAATTACTATTTATGAAACAAATAAAAAAACAAGAGAAATACTGGATGAATTGGGATTTGATGCGAATAATATTTACATCATAGATGACACTACTATGTTATTAAATAAAGATCAAATTGAGTTATTAAAACAAAAAGCACCTTTTTTAATTTCTATGGGAATAAGCGATCTTACAGAAATAGCACCAATCTCTGATCCGGAGAAAAAAGATAATAAAAAAGATATTGTTTTTAGTATTCATAAACCAACAAATGAGCCTATAATTGGTGTTATTGACACAATGTTTGATAAAGAAGTTTATTTTGGTGATTGAGTAGAATTTGAAAATAAAGTTAATCCAAATCTTGGATTAAGTTCAAAAGATTTTTATCACGGAACTTCTGTTTCTTCAATAATAGTTGATGGACCAAGATTAAATCCTTGATTAGATGATGGTTGTGGTAATTTTAGAGTTAAGCATTTTGGAGTTGCTAAGCATGATTTTTTAAGTTCCTTTAGTTTAATGAAAGCTATCCAAGAAATTGTTTTAGAAAATAAACATATTAAGGTTTGAAATATTTCATTAGGTTCTTCAAGAGAAGTTAATGAGAATTTTTGTTCTTTTGAAGCTTCAATTTTAGATAAAATTCAAGCAGAAAACAATGTAATTTTTGTTGTTGCAGGAACTAACAAAAACTCAAACCACTCAGTTCAAAAAGTAGGTGCACCAGCAGATTCACTCAATTCAGTTGTTGTTAATTCAGTTGATCAAAACAAAAAACCAACAGATTACTCAAGAAAAGGACCTGTTTTATCTTTTTTTAATAAGCCAGACATAAGTTATTATGGTGGAAGTGATTCTAAAAAAATAAGAGTTTGCTCAAACACAGGAGAAAGCTTTGTGATGGGAACTTCTTTTGCAGCTCCTTGGATAGCTAGAAAGCTTGCTTATTTAATAGAAATAATGCACTTTAGTAAAGAAGAAGCTAAAGCTTTATTAATTCATAGTGCAACCGAATGAAACAACAATCTAGAAGATATTGAGCATAAAGGTTATGGAGTAGTTCCAATTAAAATTAGTGATATTTTATCAACTAAAAAAGATGAAATAAGGTTTATTATTAATTCAGAAATAAAACAATATCAGACCTACAATAATAAAATTCCTGTTCCTGTTATAGAAAGAAAACATCCTTACATTGCCAAAATGACAATGGTCTATTTTCCAAGATGCACAAGATCTCAAGGAGTGGACTATACAAATGTCGAGCTTGATCTTAAATTTGGAAGAATGCATTATAAAAACAATGCTTTTCAATTGGAAAGTATTGATAAAAATAGTCAAGATAAAAAACTTACAACAGAACAAAGAGCTAGAAATCAATACAGAAAATGAGATAATGTTAAACATTTTTCTGAATCACTTGTTTGCAAAAATGGAAGAAAAAGAATTGCTAAAAAAGCCTATCTGGAAAATCCTTTATGAGCAATTGATATCAAAACAAAAACAAGATTAAACACAGAAGATAGAAATAATCTTAAGTTTGCTTTAGTAATAACACTAAAGGAATTAAATGGAAAAAATCGCATTGATAATTTTGTTAAACTGTGCAACTATTATGGTTGAATAGTTGAAAGAGTAAATATAGAAAACAGAATCGATATATTTAATAAATCTACAGAAAAAATAGAGTTTGATTAAAAAAACTCGCTATGCGAGTTATGTTTATTGTGTTTGTGCAATTCTTTTGCAAATATCATAAATTATAGGAATGCACACAGTATTTCCAAGTAAATCCAAACTTTCTTTATATTTTAGAAAATCTAAATTATAGTCCTCTGGATAACCAAATAACCTTAAGCCCTCTCTTATGGTTATTTTTCTTATTCCTCCATTATCAATAACTCCTAATTTTTCTACATCTGTCGCAACAAGTGTTGGGGTAACATCATTAGGATCAAGGATTTTAGAAAATTCAAACGATAATTTTCCGGTTACAATGTTATATCCCTTTTGTTTAGAAGTATCATATTCTCTCTTTTTGTTAACTAATTTTTTAGGGTACTCAAAAACTAAATATCCTTTTTTGACCAAATCATCTAAAAGTTCTTGAAGATTTTCTGCATCAAAAAATGTTTGTATTTGTTGTTTTGTTAGCGGCATTCCATCCATTCACTCAATTCCTATTTCCTGTGCTCAAATCTTTTTTCTTCTTTCTTTTAGTAACTGATTCAATAGATCTCTTTGTGTTTGTGATACCTTCCCCTTTAGATCGATATCTCAAGAGTGAATGTTATCATCGCCACCTCTTTTGTCTTTAATGGACTTTCCATATAGTTCATTAAGCGAAAAACGAGAGAGTAATTTTTCTGTAAAGGAGCTACTAATTATATCTTTTCCTTGCTCTTGAATGTCTATGAATTTAGATTCTCTTTCAGCAAAGTTATTTAGATCAATTAAGTCACTTTTTGTGCCAACAATGTAAACTCTTTTTCTGCTTTGAGCTAATCCGAACTTAAGCGAATCTATCAGTTTATAGCTAACTTTATAACCTAAATTAGTCAAAGATTCCAGTATTATTTTTAGTGTTTCTCCCTTTTCGTGATTTATTAATCCTTCAACATTTTCAAGAATAAAACCTTTTGGATTCTTGTCTTTTAGAATTCTTTCAATTTCAAAAAATAGAGTTCCTCGCGTATCGTTAAAACCATCTCTTTTTCCTGCGGATGAAAATGGTTGGCAAGGAAAACCAGCAAGCAGAAAATCAAAATCTGGAATGTTTTCTGATTTTATTTTTGTAATATCACCACTTACTTCGCTTTCTTTAAAATTATTTTTATAGGCTGAAATTAAAGTGGGACAGAAAACTTAACAACACATTGTTAAGTTTTTTTGTTCCACTTTATGGTTACTTAAGCCCTCCCCCTAGGGGGAGGGGCGGCGGGCCTGCCGGGCAAAAAAGAAAGGAAAAAATGTC
>NZ_JAFIDB010000013.1 GCF_017052595.1 Mycoplasma procyoni | reverse complement strand
AAACATTACAAAGTTTTTTTCTAAAAGAAAGAGAAGAAAAAATAAAATCATCCTTAAATAAAAATCTTTTTAAGAAATTTAAAATTCTAAAATTATCAAAACCAAGATTTCTAATAGAAACAAAAAAATTCAAAATAATACCAATTTCATTTCAAATTGAATTCAAGAAAGGGACGGTTGAAATTATTATTGAAAACAAAATCAAAAGATCAATGGAGAAAATTATAAATTTTAAAATAAAAAAAAGTAGTTAGAAACTACTTTTTGACGCACACCAGCGCCCCCCCAAAAGGGGTCATAACATCATTATAGCACCAAGAAACAATTAAAAAACAAAAAATGATATATTTTCTTATTCTATCAAGAATTTTAAACACTAAATTTAAGATAATTTACTTTATTATTAACTATTTTCAAACACAACTTAAACAAAAAGCAAGCCCAAAATTTTATTTGTAAAAAAATTGATGAATTTTAAAATTTCGACAATAAAAAATGTATAATTTAAATAATACTAAATAACTTTAAGGAGTAAAAATGACACCACATATTAATGCCAAAAAAGGCGACATTGCTAAAACAGTTTTAATGCCAGGAGACCCTCTAAGAGCAAAATTTATAGCAGAAACATTTCTTACAAACGTTAAACTTGTAAATACAGTAAGAAACATGTTTATGTACACAGGATTATATAAAGGAAAACCTATTTCTGTTGCTGCTTCAGGAATGGGACAACCATCAATTGGAATTTATTCATATGAATTATTTAAATTCTACGACGTTGACAGAATCGTTAGAATTGGTTCTGCAGGAGCTTACACAGAAGATTTAAACCTATATGACGTTGTGCTAGCTGATAGTGCTTACTCAGATTCACATGCTTTTGCACAATTAGTTTTAGGAGAAAACACACACGTTATGGAGCCTTCTAAAAAACTAAATGCTCAATTACTAGAAAATGCACTAAAATTAGGAATTGATGTTACAGTAGGAAGAATCCACTCATCAGATGTGTTTTATGCATCAAGACCTTTATCAAGAACTATTGAAATTACACAAGCACTAGCTGTAGAAATGGAATCATTTGCTTTATTTGTAAATGCTAAAAAATTAGGAAAAGAAGCAGCTTGTCTATTAACAATTTCAGATAACTTAATTACTAAAGAAGAAACATCATCAGAAGAACGTGAAACAAAGTTCAGAAAAATGATGGAAATCGCTTTAGAACTAGCTTAATTTATTGAAGACAGACTAACGCACAATGTTAGTCTTTCTTTATTATTTATTAATTTATAAAACGGAGAAAAAATGAGAATTGTCGATTTAATTATTAAAAAACGTGAAGGTTTTGAATTGAGTGAGCAAGAAATTCAATTCATTATCAAAAACTATGTTTCAGGTGAAATTAAAGATTACCAAATGGCTTCATTCTTAACTACAGTGCTTTTTAAAGGAATGACTCCAAATGAAATTGGTGTTTTTACCCTTGAAATGATGAAATCAGGAAAAATTATTGACTTAAGTGCCATTAAAGGAATCAAGGTTGATAAACACTCAACAGGGGGAGTTGGAGATAAAACCACATTAGTGGTAGGTCCAATTATTGCTGCTTTAGGAGTTCCTGTTGCTAAAATGTCAGGTAGAGGTTTAGGACATACAGGTGGAACAATTGACAAACTTGAATCTATTCCAGGATTTACAGTTGCTTTAAGCGATCAACAATTTATTGATCAAGTTAATAAAATCAAAATTGCAGTTATTGGTCAAACAGATGATTTAGTGCCAGCTGACAAAAAACTTTATGCACTAAGAGATGTAACAGGAAACGTTTCATCAATGCCACTAATCGCTTCTTCAATTATGTCTAAAAAATTAGCAACAGGTTCAGATGCTATTTTATTAGATGTTAAGTGTGGAAATGGAGCTTTCATGAGAAATCTTGAAGAAGCTCAAGAACTTTCAAGACAAATGATTGAAATTGGAAAACAATTAAACAGAGATGTAAGGGTAGAAATTACAAACATGTCTCGTCCAATGGGTAGAGCAATCGGAAACAAAAACGAAGTTCTAGAAGCAATTAAAACACTAAAAAATGAAGGCCCAGCAGACTTTGTTGAACTATGTTATTCAGCTTGTGCAACAATCTTAAAGCAAGCTAAAGTAACTCAAAACGATCAAGAAGCACTAAAAATGATCAAAGAGGTAGTAGAAAGCGGAAAAGCGCTTGAAAAATTCTATGAATTTATTAAAGTTCAAGGTGGAGATGTTGAATTTTTAAAATCAGACAAGTTCTGAAACCCAAAACACAAACAAGAAATATACGCAGAACAAGATGGATTTATGGAAATTACATCAGCTCTTGAGTTTGGTAATGCTGCTATGAAATTAGGAGCTGGAAGACTAACTAAAGAGGACTCAATTGACTTTGAAGCAGGAATTGAAATTGCCAAAAAAACAAATGAATCAGTTAAAAAAGGTGATTTACTATTTACACTTTACTCTTCAAAATCAATCAATCCAGAAATTGCACAAGAACTAAAAGCATCATACAAAATTAATAAAGAACAAGTTGAAAACAAAATTATTTTAGACAAAATGGAGTAAAAAAATGAATTGAGCAAAATTAATCGATCACACATACTTAAAACCAGAAGGTACATCAAAAGAAATTAACAAACTTATTGCAGAAGCAAAAGAATACGGATTTAAAACAATCTGTGTTAACTCATGTTGAGTAAAATATGCAAAAGAAAAATTAGAAGGTTCAGGAGTTGGAATTACTTCAGTAATTGGTTTCCCTTTAGGAGCTATGACAACTCAAGCCAAAGCACACGAAGCAAAATTAGCTACAGATCACGGAGCTGATGAAATTGATATGGTGCTAAACATTGGTAAATTCAAAGACAAAGAATACGACTTTGTTTTAAATGACATAAAAGCAGTTAAAAAAGAAATTGGTTCAAAAATTCTTAAAGTCATTATTGAAACAGCTTTATTAACAAAAGACGAAATTAAAAAAGCAACAGAAATTGTTTTAAAATCTGGTGCAGAATTTGTTAAAACTTCAACAGGATTTTCATACAGAGGTGCTTCTGCAGAAGACATTGAAATTATGAAAGAAGTTGTTGGGGACAAAATTGAAATTAAAGCAGCCGGAGGAGTAAAAAGTCTTGAAGACCTACAAAAAATGTATGAATTAGGTGCTACAAGATTCGGAACTTCTTCTGGAGTTGCAATCATGCAAGGTGCAAAATTAGATAAAAACAGCGGTTATTAAAACTTTTGAGGAGGAATATGATAAAAGTATTAGACCATCCACTTATTACAACAAAATTAACGATAATGAGAGATAAAAACACATCACACCATTTATTCAGAGAACTTCTCAAAGAAATTTCTACACTAATGGTTTATGAAATTCTAAGAGATTATCAAACAATTGATTATCAAGTTGAAACACCAACAGGATCAATTGCAAACGGAAAAAAAATGGACAAAGAAATTGTTTTAGTCCCTATTTTAAGAGCTGGTTTAGGAATGGTTGAAGGAATTTTATCTTTAGTTCCTACAGCACGTGTTGGTCACATTGGAGTATATAGAGATGAAACAACATTCCAAGCACACGAGTATTTTTATAAAATACCTAATGTTGCAAAAGATTCTCAAATCCTTTTATTAGATCCAATGTTAGCAACAGGAACGAGTGCAATTGATTCAATTACAAGACTTAAAAAAGACGGCTTCACAAACATTAATTTAGTTTGCTTGGTTGGTGTTCCTGAAGGAATGCAAAACGTTCACAAACAACACCCAGATGTAAAAATCTTTTTAGCAGCTCAAGATGAGTATTTAAATGCTAAAAAATACATTATTCCTGGTCTTGGAGATGCTGGAGATAGGATTTTTGGTACAAAATAATGGCTCAAAAATTACACAATATCGCATCTGTTGACATCGGTGGAACAAACGTTCGTTTTGCTCTTGTTCAAGATTTTAAAATCACTAAAAAAATCAAATTTTCAACAGATCAAAAGAACTGAAAAAACACTTTAGATAAACTAATTGAGCTAATTAAAAAATATAACATCACAAAGCTTGCTCTGTGTATTCCTGGTCCTGCAAACTACGAACAAGGAAAGATTCTCAAGAGTCCAAATCTTAAAGGTTGAACAAAAATTGATCTTAAAAGTTACCTTTTAGAAAATACAGATCTTCAAAAAATTGTTTTTGAAAATGATGCTAATGCAATGGCACTTGCAAATCATCATTATTACAAACAAACAGAAAAAGATGTTACACAATTTTTCACCGTTTCTACAGGATTTGGTGCAGGTTTAGTAATTAACAACAAGATCTACACAGGAATTAACCACCTCGCTCAAGAAATCGCAAGAATTCCTTTAGGAACAAATCAAGATGATGTTTTTCATCTTTCAAAATATGCTGCTGAAAACTTTGTTTCAGGAACAGGAATTCAATTAAGAGCTTCAAAACTCACAAACAATCCATCTTTAGAAACTAAAGAAATTTTTGAGAATTACACACAAAACCCTGTATATAAGAGTGTAATTGACGAAGCTATTTTATCTTTAGCTAAAACAATTGCTACAACAATTGGATTTTTAGCTCCTAATTTAATTGTGTTTGGTGGTTCTGTATCTAATCATAATACTTGATTTATAAAAGAAGCAATTAAAGTTTCAAAAGAATTTTGTGATATAAATCAATTCAAACAAGTTAAATTTAGATTTGACAAACTCAAAGATAATTCAGCACTTGTTGGTCTTAATTTACTTGCAAAAGATTTATAATGCACTATTTTAAAGAAAAAAAAGTTTACAACATAGCACTAAGCGGATTACTTAGTGCTTTGTCATTAATTGCTTTATTTTTTAGCAGCATTATCCCTGCTTTTCCTCCTTTTAACATATTGGGACTAAAAGTAGATTTATCACTTATTTTTATTATCATAATCTTCTTCAAAACAAACATTTATTATGGACTAGCAAGCTTTTTAATAAGGTTTTTAATCGGTCCTTTTCTCTCTGTTTCTAGTTTTGATCCAACGCTCTATTTTGGACACTTTATTTTACTAATTACAGGGACAATCTATGTTTTTTGACTTTTATTCTTTGTAAAAATGATAAAAGTTAATCTACTGGCTTCATTGATAATTGCGACGTTCTTAACAGCACTTATAATGACGCTTTTAAACATATTTTTCATAACACCACTCTATTTTAATATTCTTAAGTTTACAGACGGTCCATTCATCAACTCAACACTACAAACTTGAGATGCTTCTTTAAAAAAATACTTTTTAAACTGAAATTACTTTTTAGCTTTTTTTGTTGCTTATTTTCCATTTAATTTAGTAAATTTCAGCATCACATCAGCTTTTGTTTTTGTTTTAATTAAGTATCTAAAAATAGACAAAAAAATGATATATTCTTAAAATTGGCACTTTTTTAGTTGAAGTGCTAATTTTTATTATATAATTAAATAATGTTAAAGGAGAGACAATGAAAAAGAAAGTAATAGTAGCATTTGGTTTAGAAGTTTTCTATCCAAATAATGTTTATAATGTAAGGGTAGCAAAAGATATAATAAACGAGTTAATATCAGATGATTTTAAAGACAAAAAAATAGACTCAAATACAGAGTTAGTTTTAGTATTCAAAAACAATCAAGCGCCTAACTTTTTAGTTAGTTCTGTAGATGACATTGAAAAGCAAGCTTTTCTTGTAAAAATGCTTGAAGAAAAAACTGAAAACAAAAAGAGAATTTTTAAATTATCAATTATTAAACATGTTGAGGTTAAACAGTTATATTTTGGTTATGATGGTGATGATTCTGTGCTTGATTCAACACTGGCTGAATATAAAGAAGTTGAAGTTAAAGACTACAAAGATGAATCTAAACTTTTAGATTCTTTACAAGAAAAAGTGTTGACTTTATTAAAAGCACACACAATTTTTGGTGACATTCACACAACTCTTTCACAAACACTTGCTGAAAACAAAAGTGATTCAGTTACAAATATTAAATATTTAATTTCTTTTTTAAAAGAAACAGTTGATTTAAATAAAACACTTGCAAAACAATTAATAAGAAAGCCTGATTTAGTAGAGCAGGTTCAGTCTGTTATTGAATTAATCCACTATTTAGTTCAAGAAAAAGAAATCGTCGACAGCATCGATACAATAATGAAAAAAAATCTAGACAAACAACAAACTGAGTTCATTTTAAGAGAAAAAATGAAGATCATCAGACAAAAACTAGATGAACAAGACGTTAACGAAGACAAAAAAGAAGAAGAACTTGCAAAACCTTTAGATCAAAATAAATTCCCAGAAGAAGCAATTGCAGTTATTAAAAATGAAACAAGAAAACTAAAAGGAATGATGTCAAGCTCACCAGAAGCAAACATCTCAAAAACCTATTTAGACCTAATTTATTCCCTTCCTTGAAAAAAGGTTGCAATCGAACACTTAAATATTGAAAAAGCAGAAAAAATCCTTTCTGAAAAGCACTATGGACTTGAAAAAGTTAAAGAAAGAATCCTTGAATTTCTTGCTGTTTTAACAAACAAAAAAGAAGTTTTAGACAAACAAAACAAAAACAAACTTTTTGAATTACCTAACCAAGAAGAAGCAATCGATTCTTCTCTATTTTCAAAAGATTCAGATGTTCCAAGAAACAACATGCCAATTTTAACATTGGTAGGACCTCCGGGTACAGGGAAAACCTCTATTGCAAAATCAATTGCAGACGCAACAGGAAGAAAAATGATTAAAATTTCTTTAGGAGGAGTTAAAGATGAATCTGAAATTAGAGGACACAGAAGAACTTATGTAGGTGCTCTTCCTGGGAAAATCATTAGTGCAATTAAAAAAGCTGGTGTTTCAAACCCAATTATTTTATTAGATGAAATCGATAAAATGTCTTCAGATTTCAAAGGTGATCCAGCTTCTGCAATGCTTGAAGTTTTAGATCCAGAACAAAACAAACACTTCCAAGATCACTATTTAGAACTTGAATATGACTTATCTAAAGTTCTTTTCATTGCTACAGCAAACTATTTTGAAGGAATACCACACGCTCTTGCAGACAGGGTTGAAATCATCGAACTTTCATCTTATACACTACTTGAAAAAGTACAAATCGCAAAAGAACACTTGATTCCAAAAGTTCTTGAAGAAAATATGCTCGAGTCAAAATACTTCGAAATTGACGAAAAAACTATTGAATTTGTAATTCAAAAATACACAAGAGAAGCTGGAGTAAGGGACTTAAAAAGAAACTTCGATAAACTAGCTAGAAAAATAATTACAAAATTACTTAAAAAAGAAATTAGCTCAGAAAGCTATAAAATCGATCAAAAAGTTGCTAAAGAGTTATTGGGGGTTGAAAGATTTAGTGATGACATCAATGAAAAAGAAGCTCAAGTTGGCGCTGTAAATGGTTTAGCTTATACTTCTTATGGTGGTTCAACTTTATCAATCGAAGTCACAACAATCGAGTCTCCAAAAGCAGACTTAAAATTAACTGGACAACTAAAAGATGTTATGCGTGAATCTGCAGAAATCGCTTTAAGTTTTGTTAAGTCTAAAGCAAAAGAATTTGACATTGATTTTGATTTTGAAAAACATCAAATTCACATACACGTTCCTGAAGGTGCTGTTCCAAAAGATGGGCCTTCTGCTGGAGTAACTTTCACAACAGCTATCATCTCAGCTCTTTCTAAAAAACCTGTATCACCAAAAGTTGGAATGACAGGAGAAATCACACTTAGAGGAAAAGTTTTAGCAATTGGTGGACTAAAAGAAAAATCATTAGCTGCTTATAAATTTGGAATTGACACAATATTCATTCCTCAAGAAAATGAAAGAAATCTTGTTGATATTGCTGAGGAAGTTAAGAAAAATGTTAAATTCATTCCAGTTTCAAATTATCAAGAAATTTATGATGTTTTATTTAAAAACACAAAGAAAGTTAAATAGCAATATTTAAAAAAGGCCAAAAAAAGCAAAAATTCTTACGTTTTTTTGCTTTTTTTATTTAAAAATTGTATAATTTGAATTATGAAAAAGCTAGACAAAATTACACCTTGAAAAACAAATTTTGCACAATGATACGTGGATGTTATTAAAAACGGAGAATTAATGGAATATGGTCCAGTTAAAGGGACTATAGTTTTTAAACCTAACTCTTATGCAATTTGAGAAAATATTCAGTCAAAAATGAATGAAATTTTCAAGTCTAAAGGAGTTCAAAACGTTTATCTACCTATGCTTATTCCTGACTTTTTCATTAAGACTGAAAAAGAACACGTTGAAGGATTTGCTCCTGAATTAGTAACAGTTACACACGTTGGTGAAAAAAAATTACACGACAACCTTTATATTAGACCTACAAGTGAAGTTTTATTTGCTGATTTATTTAAAAAATCAGTTGAATCATACAAGGATTTACCTTTAATTTACAATCAATGAACAAACGTTATGAGATGAGAAAAAACTACCAATCCTTTCTTAAGAACAAGCGAGTTTTTATGACAAGAAGGACATACAGTACACTCAGATCCAACTGAAGCAAGAAAACTAACAAGAGATATGATCAAAACTTACGAAAAATTCCTTAAAAAATACCTTGCAATTCCTACAGTTGCTGGTAAAAAAACTCCAAAAGAAAAATTTGCTGGAGCTTGCTCAACTTACACAGTAGAAGCCATGATGAAAGATGGAAAAGCTCTTCAATCAGGAACTTCACACTATTTAGCTCAAAACTTTTCAAGAGCTTTTAACATTACATTTAAAAATAAAAACAACGAAGATGAGTTTGTTTATCAAACTTCTTGAGGAATTTCAACAAGACTTTTAGGAGCTCTAATCATGACTCACGGAGATGATTCAGGAATCATCATCCCTCCAAAGATTGCTCCAATTCAAGTTGATATTCTTGAGTTATTTGCAAACAAAAATCCAAAAGTTTCACAAGTAGTTAATGATCTGGAAAAATGACTTTCTAAAAAAGTTAGAACAAGAGTTGACAGAAGTGACAACCAACCTGGATTTAAGGCTGCTAACTCAGAGATCCAAGGTGTTCCTTTAAGAATTGAAGTAGGACCAAAAGATGTTGAAGAAGGTGTTGTAACAGTTGTTAGAAGAGACACTTTTGAAAAAGAAAGAGTAAGTCTAGAAGATATTAGAGAAGTTGTTGAAGATAAATTAATCCAAGTACAAGATCAACTTTATAATGCTGCTAAGAAAAGACTTGAAGCAAACACAGTTATTGTTTATGATTACACTTCATTCAAAGAAGAGATTGCTAAAAACAAATTTGTTATCATTCCATTTAATGGAGATGAAGCTGAAGAAGAAAGAATCAAAGAAGAAACTGGAGCAACTTCAAGATGTATTCCATTTAAATATCTAAAACCAAAAGATGAATCTCTATGTATTTTTAGTCAAAAACCAACTAGAAGATTTGTTCTTTTCGCAAAAGCATACTAAAATCGCTGTGGCGATTTTTATTTTTTAAGCTACTCGACGAAAAAAACGCAAAAAATAGCAATTTTTTCGTCTATGAAGTTATTTTTTGTAAAAAAACACAAAAAATGCTTTATTATTAAGTTATATAAATTTTAGGAGGAAACATGAAAAAATTTGATGTAGCAATTATAGGAGCTGGTCCTGGTGGATATTCATTAGCAAACATACTTGCACAAAACGGAAAAAGCGTAGCTTTATTTGAAAAGAAACACCTTGGTGGAACTTGTGTTAATGAAGGATGTATTTCAACTAAAACTTTAATTAAATCAGCAAAAGTTTTAGATACACTAAAACATGCAGAAGATTTTGGTTTAAAAACAGCTTCATTTCACTCACACTTTAATCAAATTCAAAAAAGAAGAATTGAAAACAAACAACTATTAAATGGAGCAATTGAAAAATCATTAGTCGCTTCTGGTGTTGAAATTTTTTGAGGAGAAGCAGAAGTTTTAGACAAAAACACACTTCAATTTAAAGATCAAAAAATTAACTTTGATAAATTAGTTTTAGCAACAGGTTCTTCTTCAAGATTCTTAGAACTGAAAGGATTTAAAGAGGCTTCACAAAAAGGATTATTAATTAATTCTACAGATGCACTTGAATTACAAAACCAACCAAAAACACTAAATATTATTGGTTCTGGTCCTATTTCTTTAGAGTTCGCATACTTTTATTCAACATTAGGAACAAAAGTTACAATTTTAGAAGCAAGAAAATTCTTACAAACACAAGATCTTAATATTCAACAAAGTGTAAGAGCCTATTTAGAAGAAAAAGGTGTTGAAATTATTGAAGATGTTAATTTAGTAGAATTTAAAGATAACAAATTAGTTACAGAAATCAACTCAAAAACAAGAGAATTTGAAGCTGAAAAAACACTTCTTGCTGTAGGAAGAATTCCAAACACAGACTCATTTAAAAAACTTGGTGTTCAATTAGATCCAAGAGGGTTTGTAAAAGTTGATCAAACAATGAAAACAAACATTGAAAATGTTTATGCAATCGGGGACGTAACAGGTCTATTTATGTTATCAACAGTTGCTTACAAAACAGGAGATATTGTTGCTAAAGATATTTTAGGACACAAAAATAACGAGTTATTTGATGCTAAAACAACTCCATGATCAGTGTATTTAAATCCAGAATTTTCAGGAGTTGGAGAAACTGAACAACAACTTAAATCAAGAAATGCACAATACAAAGCAATTGTTTTACCAGCAGCAGCACTTCCAAGAGCGCATGCAGATGGTTTAGACAAAAAACACGGATTTGTTAAATTCTTAATCGATCTAAATACAGAAGAAATTTTAGGTTCATTTATGTTTTTAGAAGGTTCTCATTTAATAATTAATGAAATAGCGTTAGCAATGAGACTAAAACTTAAATTCAGTGATTTACAAAGTGCTTCATACACACACCCAACAGTTGCAGAAGCAATTTACTATGCAACAAGAGGATTTGCTTTTTCTAAAAAATAAAACAAAACAAAGGGAAATCCCTTTGTTTTTGTATTAGCTTTGTTGATTTTGTTCTGTGTTATCTTCGGTTTCTTCTGTTTGTTCTTGTTCATCTATAACTTCTTCAGATGATGTGTTTTCTGTGTTTTCGGTTTCTTTAGCGGCCTGTAGTTGCTCTTCTTTTTGCTTACGCTTTTTCTCAATGTTGCTTTGCATTTTTGTTAAGAAAGTTCCTGCAATAACCCCTGAAGGAATTGCGAAGATAGCAATTCCAATAACAGACATGATCATAACAAGTGTTTTGGCAATATCTGATTGAGGTGAAATATCTCCATAACCTATTGTAGTAAGCGAGATAGTTGTGAAATAAATTGCTTTTGAAAATGAGTCTACATAGCTCGAAGGTCTTTGATCAGCAGGCAAGCTATTTACATAATCTGTTTCAACATCTAAAATAACCAACGAGAACAGAATAACAATAATAAATAGTAAAACGAAAACGTTAATTAAAATTGTTTTTTGAGTCTTAAATACAGAAAATAAAGAAGAAAAGGATCTGAAAATGTTTAATAGCATCAAGATTCTAATCATTCTTAAAAACTTAAAACTCTTTAAATAATTAATAAAAGGTATGTTTAAATTGTTTGGAATTATTAAATCAATTACATATAAAGAAGGTAAAAGAGAAATAATTAAACTGAAAGATAAAGAAGAAAATAAGAATCTTAACCTTGGTTTTTTTGAACCTTTTATATTTCTTGCAGGTGCACTTCAGAATCACAAGAAGTAATCAAATAAGAATAAAAAGAAAGTGATGATTTCTGAAAACGCAACAAAAAATAGTAACGATGTTTTTGTTTGTTCATCTTTAATTATTCCGAAAATCCCTGTAACAAGGATAGAATAGAAACTGAAAAAGAATACAACGGCGAAATAAATTCATTTTGAAATCGTAACAGCATGCTTGTCTTTATCTTCGATTTTTTTTAAGTGATATCTACTTCCGACAATATTATCAAGAACATCTATAAAGTATCGCGATTTTAAGAAACCTAATTTTGTTTTTAGGAAATTTGTGTTTTTCATATTGCTTATTATACTTTATTTTGTATTTTTTAAAGTATAATTTGAGTATGTTTTATAAAGAAATAAAAACAACAAACGATACAGAAATTGAGTTAGTTGTTAAAGAAATTTTTGAAAATGACTGAAAATTCCTTTATTTAAATGGTGATTTAGGTGCTGGAAAAACTACTTTAACAAAAGCGATTGCTAAAAAGTTGGGCATTAAAGAAAATATCACTTCACCGACTTTTAACATAATGAAAATTTATAAAGGATTAGTTCATATTGATGCTTATAATATTAATGGCGATCTTGATGAATTTGAAGATTATTTTGAAGACAATAAAGTAATTATTGAGTGGTCTAATAATCTTGATCTAAATTACGAAAATGTGCTTGAAATAGATATTCTTTTTGATCAAGAAAACAACAGAATATACAGAATAAAAAAGGAAAAGTAATGAAAATTTTTATCGATACAACAGCAAAATCCTTTGTTTTAGCTCTTTTTGATGCAGAATCAAAACTTGTAGATAAAACAATTATTGATAACATAAAAGAAAAATCAGAAATTTTACCAATTGAATTTAGTTCTATTTTAAAAAGAAACAATTTAGATATTAAAGATATTAAAAAAATTTTCATTAACATTGGTCCAGGAACTTTCACAGGAGTTAGAATTTCTTTAGTTTTCGCAAGAACTTTAGCTCAACTAACTAACATAGAACTTTTTTATACAAACACATTTTTATTATTTGATCAAAAACAAAGAAAAGAAATTTATATAGACGCAAGAGGGAAAGATTCTTATTTTGCAGTAGTCGAAAATAATAAACTAGTTTCTAATATAGAACTAGTAGAAAAAAAAGGTTTAGATCAAGAACCTGATTATTTATATTTAATTAATAATTTTAGTTATTTTGAAAATTTAGTTTTTGAAAAATCAGAAAATATTTTAGAACTAG
>NZ_JAFIDB010000012.1 GCF_017052595.1 Mycoplasma procyoni | reverse complement strand
CTCAAAAACAAGAATAGCAACATTTAGTTTTAAAAAGAGCAAAAACATCTGAAGTGCTAAAATACCAAAAGAATACGAAGGTTTTTACTACTGAATTAAAATCCAACACAAAGGTTCAGATGAATACGAATACACAATCGATCCTTATGCTAAAGCATTTGCTCCATTTGATTGACAAGGTAAAACAGACGAAGTTCCACTAGCTATTTTAGTCGACTGAAAAAAGGCTTCTGATTCTGTTAAAAAGAGACCTTTAGAAACAGAGTTCAACAACTCTGTTGACCCTGTAATTTACGAGCTAAACATCAGAGATTTCACATCCCTTTTAGACCAAAAGAAATTTAAAAGCAGACTTGGAACATTTGATGCAGCAATCGAGAACAAAATCTTTGACTATGTAAGAGAATTAGGTTTTACACACATCCAATTACTACCTATTCACGCACCTTATACAACAAATGCAGACAATCTAAACATCCTTAACAAAGGAGAAGGTACAGGTTGAACAACAAACTACAACTGAGGTTATGATCCTCTAAACTACTTCGCTCTAAACAACTGATACACAAATAATCCGAAAGATGCTGCTGCAGGAATTATCGAGTTCAAAAAGTTTGTTAAAAAAGCTCACAAAAAGGGTATTGGTATCATTATGGATGTTGTTTTCAACCACACAATGACAAATTCTCTTTTTGAAAAACTTACAAAAGATTACTACTACAGAACAGGTTCAGAGGTTTATCCAGTTGATCAACCAGCACTTAATACAGAAGCTAAAATGGTAAGGAGAATGATAATTGATTCTTTAAGTTACTATGTTGATGAATTTGATGTTGATGGTTTCAGATTTGACCTTTCAACCTTTATTGATAAAGAAACTCTAAAAGAAATTAGTAGAGTTTTAAAAAGAAAAAACAAAAATATTATTCTCCATGGTGAAGCTTGACCTTTCAGTGATTTAGACTACACAAACTCACTAACAAAAGGTGTTACAGATAATGACTATAATTTCTTTTATTTCAATGACACAATCAGAAACGCAATAAAAGGAGCTGATTCAATTGAAGCAAATGAAAAGGGATTAATTCAAGGAAATACAGAAAAAATGGCTTCTTTTGTGTCTTCTATTGTTGGAAACATCAAGCGTTATAGTTTTTCAGGACTTGAAATCTACTCAAACACTGAATACGATTTATTCTCTCGCGAAAACAACATAGCTCTACAATATGCGGCTTGTCATGATGGTTTTAGTCTTTGAGATAAAATTCTAACAACTTCAGATAAAGACTTCGAAGAAAACATCGCTCTAAACAACCAAGCTTTAATGATGCAATTTACTTCTCAAGGAAGACAATTAGTGCTTGCTGGTACAGAATTGCTGCAAACAAAACCACTTGATTTAAGTGGTTGTCATGATAATAGATATCTTCCCGTTTTAAACAAAAATTCTCTTGTAATTGATGATGGAAATCACTTTGTAGTTGATAACTCCTACAAAACAACAGATTACACAAACGGAATTAAGTGAGATCACCTTAAAAACCCACGTGTTAAAGAAGTGCATGATTTTACAAGAAAATTAATTAACTTCAGAAACAAAACAAAATTCTTTAGATTAACAAACTTCAAAACATACAACAGAAATATCTATATTTTAGAAAACGAAAAAGACTTTGTATCTTACAAAATTAAATACAATAAAGAAGAAGTCTTTGTTATCCACAACTTCGGAAAAGAAAGAAAAACCCTTTATCCAACTAAAAAATACAAAATTGCTGTTTCTTCAAGACCTTACATTTCATCACTTGTTAAAGAAAGAATTATTCCAGCACACACTTCAGTTATTCTAACTCTTAGAGATAAAGAAGAAACCGAAAAAGCAGAATAAATATCAATCATCTAGATCATCTAGATGATTTTTGTTTGTTTTGCAAACAAAACCGCTATAACAAGAATTTAGAAACAAGCAATAATTTTAGTGCTATAATTTTATTGTTATATAAAAGAAAGGAAAGATATGGCTAATTTAGTTATTAAGTTTAATATGAATAAACGTATTATTAAAACTAATAATTATTTTTGCCATCTTTTTAAGTAGAGTATTTTAATCAAATCTAATATTTAACTCTCATCTTAAAAAGGTGAGAGTTTATTTTATATAACAAAAAATTTTTAAAACCGGAGGAAAAAATGATTATAGATTTACCAATAATTGAAGTTAGAAGAGTAATTCCTAAAGAGGAATTATCATTAGAATTTAAAAGATGAGACCCAGGTTCACCAGAAGGAACAAAAGTTAGCTCAGGTCATGCAAGATGAGTTTATTTACAGTTAGATGATTCAATAATTTCTAGAAACTATAAAAAAACTGACTGAATAAAACTACAACAAAAATTAGCGAAGTTATACTATAAACTTCTTGATAATGCAAACCCCAAAGAATGAAGAAAAACATGAAACAACGTTCATTCAGTTAACATAAGAAATGTTTCAGATGCTTTAGGAGATTGATCAGAAGCTATTAATCCAACAGAACCAATTTCCGATACAATAAAAATGATTTTAGGAATAATAGGTGGAAGTCTTAATTTATTAAGTCAACTAAAATTTAATGAGCAAGGAATTCCACTACTCGTTATAGGAGAATCTGGAGCTATTTTAAACTCAGCTAAAAACAATGAAAATGTTAAAATGATTTATCATTCTCTTATTAAAATAAAAAACGAAATATCAAAAATAAAAGATTTAGGATTATTTACAGTTTTCTCTGATATTGTAAAGGACGTTCAAAATATTATATCCTTTATAGAGCAATCAATTCATGATCAAGCGATTGCTTTTTATAAATATACTTATAAAAATGAAATAATTAATTAATATGCAATCAAACAAAATAGCATTTTGAATTGATAATAAATATTCTTTTGTAAGAACTATAACTTTACTGATTTTCGTTGTAATCAGTGTTGTTGTTTCTTCTGTATTATTAATTGTTTTTGCAATTTATGGATTTAATTCATTTGAAATACTCTTTTCTGACATATGACTATTTTTCATTTGATTTGCTATTCCAATTACCCTTTTTCCACTTTATATTTGATCAATCATTAATTTATCAATTATTTTAGCTATAAAATCAAAAATTAGAAAAAAACAAAGTATTTTTAGTTTTTATTCTGCTTTAATTAGGTTTTATTTGATTATTAATTTTTATTGAGAAAAATTAAAAACCGACTACGATTACATAGAAGAAAACTATTATTTATATAAAAAGAAGAAAACTCAAATTTTTAACTACAAAAAAGAAGTAAATAAACATATTTTTCTACTTTCACTTATAAAAAACCATTTGTCATTTTTTTTAAAAATTGATTTATCTATTGTTTTTATGGTGTTTTCTCTTCTTCACTTTGGGATTATAGCAACTAAAGAACCAGGTTATACAAATTATTGAATGGGTATAGTTCATGCATTTATTTCTTTGTTTTTCTTTGTAGGATCACTAAGTAAAATTTGTTTAATATTTCTACATATTTTTAATAATAGATTTCCTTCACTAACTTATTCTTCATTTGTTTTGAGTACTTTAAACTTCTTATCTTTTAGATTTTATGATGCAAAAAGAACATTTAAGTTTTTCAAAAACAGAATAAGAATCAATAAAATTGATAAAAGTTTAGATTTAGAAAAAGTTGTGTTTTTAGGACAAAAAGGTTTAGAAAAATACACTTCAACCTTTTATACAATAAACACAATAAAGATTTTGAACATAGCTGAAAACTATGATCTGGTTTCTGTATTAAACAGTTTTTGCACTCAAACACAAAACCAAAGCGAATTTATTTATAAAGGAATAAACATTAAATTAATTACAAATCCCTTTAAAAACAAGGAATTTATAGAGGAACTTAAGACATTTGAAAATTCAGCATTTTATCTTTTAATGTTAGATTTTTGCAATGATGTTATTGAAAAAATCGAAAAAAACAAAGAATACAACGATGATATTGAGATGCTAGATGTGTTGTTAGATGAAGTTAAAATAGAACAACAACAATTAAAAAAATCACTTGATAATTTAATTGATGTGAAAAATACAAATAATGTAATAAAATTCGATTTTGCAAAATATTACAATTGAAATAAAATGCAACAAATTTTTGATTTTATACAGGGAAATTAAAAATTGAAAATAAATTTTGAAAAGAGGTAAAATGAAAAAATTAGAGGAAATTTCAGATAATTTAAATCAAACATATTCTTTTGCAAGAGTAATATTTCTTGTAATTATGAATTTTTCGATTTTTGTGTCTTCGTTTATTTTAGTTCAATATAATTTAAGATAATTTTAATCAAGGAGAGTTATGGAAATCAACAAAATATCATATTGACTAGACAATAAATACTCTTTTTTAAGAGTTATACTATTATTGATTATTTCAATAAATTCAGTTTTAGTAGCACCATTATTGTTTATTATTTATTTGATTTTTAAATTTCAAATACTTACAGCCTTTTTCTCAAATCCAGTAACAGTATTTATTTTTATATACTATCCCGCTGTATTTTCACCACTTAATATTTGATGATTAATCAACTACTATGTGATTTTAGTAATAAAAATGAGAATGAGAAAAAAAGAAAGTAAAGTTGTTCTTTATTATAGTTGAATTAAGTTTTATTTAAGAATTAATTTTTATTCATCAAAAATAGAATTGGATTATGATTATAGTGAAGAAAATTCTTATAGTTATAAAAAAATTGACTCAAAAAATAAAATTTTCAACTACAAAAAAGAAGTTGATAAATACATTTATATAACATCTTTTACAAAACTTGCTTTATTAACTTTCTTATTTTCTGCTCATGCTGTTTCATTTTTATTGTGATCATTGGTGTTTCTTGGTGTTATTCCAGTAAGAAGACACCCAGAAAAGGATCTGTGGCTAGGATTAATAAGTTTATTTATTTCAATATTTCTGTTTTGAATTTCATTGAAAAGAAATCTTTTATTAGTTCTTTATTTTTACAATTATAAAACTCTATCTATTGAATATTCTTCATTTGCTTTAGCTATCATAAACTTCTTATCATTTAGATTTTCTGATGCAAAAAGATGCTTTAAGTTTTTCAAAAACAGAATAAGACTTAATAAAATTGATAAAAGTTTAGATTTAGAAAAAGTTGTGTTTTTAGGACAAAAAACTTTAGAAAACTACACTTCAACTTTTTATACAATAGACCAAATTAAAATTCTAAATAAAGATCAAAACTATGATCTTATTTCTGTGTTAAAAAGTTTTTGTACTCAAACACAAAACCAAAATGAATTTATTTATAGAGGAATAAACATTAAAGTAATTCCAAATCCATTTAAAAATCAATCATTTATAGAAGAATTTAAGACATTTGAAAACTCTGCATTTTATCTTTTAATGATGGAATTCTGTTCTGAAATCATAAATAGAATTAATAATAAACAAGACTTTAAAAATGACATTAAAATATTAGATATTTTAGTTGAAGGACTTGAGCTTGATAAACAGTTATTAAAAAACTCACTCGAGAATTTGGAAAATCCTCAAAAATTACAAAAATCAATTAAATTTGATTCTTTAGATTACTATAACTCAAAACAAATCCAACAAATTTTTGATTTTTTAAAATAAAATTGAAAAAAGAAGCCAGCACTGAAAATGCTGGTTTTTGCTTTATAAAAGGCCAAAAAATCGCTTTTTTGATTGATATAACCTTAATGTAAGTAAAATGAGTTATAACAAGAACTTTTTTGGTATTACAAGTATGTTAATAAAAATTTTTCTTTTGATATTAAAATTAATTTACAAATTATAAAAAAATGCATATATTAAAGGAGACATTATGGATTCCCATTTAAAAAAATGAGGTGAAAAAGTTATTTACCAAATATTCCCAAGATCCTTCAAAGATTCAAACAATGATGGTAATGGAGATCTAAAAGGAATTACTTCAAAACTAGATTATCTAAAATGATTAGGAGTAGATGCAATCTGACTTTGTCCAATTTACAAAACAGAATTTGCAGATGCTGGATACGATGTTTTAGATTACAAACAAACATGAGAAACATTTGGAACATTAGAAGATTTCAAAGAATTAGTACAAGAAGCTAAAAAACGTAATATTGAAATTATTATGGATATTGTGCTAAACCATACTTCAAATAAACACGACTGATTTAAAAAAGCAATTGAATCAGTTGATAATAAAGAACACAACTACTACATCTGAACAGACAAACCGGGAAAAGAGGAATCAATTTTTGGAGGAAGCGCTTGAGAGTATGTACCTTCAGTAAACAAATACTACTTCCACTTATTTGCAATTGAGCAAGCTGATCTAAACTGAGCTTCAGACTTTACAATTAATGCAATGGTGGATGTAATTGATTTTTGATACAAACTTGGTGTAAGAGGATTCAGATTAGATGCTATTCAACACGTACACAAAGAAACAAAACCAAATGGAGAATTTTCACACTCATTTGGATCAAAAATGGTTGAGTACTTACAAAAATTCTTAAACAAAATTTATGAAACAAAAAATGATGTTTTCTTTATTGGAGAAGCTTCAGGAATTCAACCTAACACAGCTTTAAGATATGGAAAAGGAAAAGAAAAAATTGCAGATAACTTCTACAACTTCGGTTCTTGATACATTGGTTGAGGAAAAGAAACAGGTAGAAATGGTTATGATGCAAACTGAAGCGTAAGAGAATTTGCAAACAAAGCAATTCAAGAATACCAAACAAACGATCAAATCGAAACACACATGATCACAAACTTCTCATCATCACACGACACAGCTCGTGCAATTTCAAGATGAGGAGATGAAAAACTATTTTGAAGAGAATCTGCTAAAACAATCGCTTTATACCAATTCTCATTAAAAGGAATTCAAACAATCCTTTATGGAGAAGAAATTGGACTAAAAAATCCAGTTTTCAAATCCAGATCAGAATTTAGAGATGTTGATGCACTAAATGCCTACAGAATCTTTGTTGATCAACAAAAACTATACACAGAAGAAGAAATGACAACATACCACAATGTTAACTCAAGAGACCACTCTCGTGTACCAATGGTGTGAAACAAAAAATTCAACCACGGATTTAACGAAGGTGCTCAAACTTGAATTAAACACTCAGGACACTATTTAGAATCTTCAGTTGAAGAACAAATCGCAGAACCAAAATCAATCCTAAACTTCTTCAAAAAACTAATAGAAACAAGAAAACAATATAAAGATCTTTTAATAGACGGTAAATCAAAAATGGAATTACTTGAAAACGATCTTATTAAAATTACAAGATTTAACAATAATAAAGAAATTATTTCAATTATTAACTTAACATCAAACTCAAAAGAATTTAAATTAGATAAATCTGCACAAGTTCTTTTAAGTACATACACAGATAACAAGGAGTTTAAAAACAAACTTAGACCATATGAGTCAATAATGTTTTTAGTAAAATAACATGGCTAAACTAAAGTACGATACAGATAATTTTATAATTTTACAAAATGGATGAGATCCTTTATTAACTAAAAAAACTGAATCAATTTTTGCACAAGGAAACGGTTATTTAGGAATTAGAGCGGTTGATGAAGAAAGAAGTGTTTTCAACAAAGAAGACTTCTTTGTAAACGGAATTTTCAACCAAGGGGACAAAACAGAAGTTTCTGAAATTGCTAACTTAGCAGACTTAATTCAAACATCAATTTATATTGATGGTGAAATCTTAATGCTAAACAAAAAAGTAAAATACCACAAATCACTTGATTTAAAAAATGGTCTTTTAAAAAGAGAAATTGAAATTCTTAAAGGAAGCAAAAAATTCTCTCTTGTTTTCAAAAGAATTATTTCACAATCAGAAAAAAATATTTATGCTCAAACTATAGAAATTAAGCAATTAAGAGGAAAAGAATCATCTCTAAAAATTCTTCCTTTAATTAATGGACAAACAACAAACAGCGGGATTCAACACTTTGATGAAGGGAAAAAATTCCTTGTTGGACCTTCTTTATTACAATACCAAGAACAAACAAATCAATCACAACGTTGAGTAATTCACAACATGAAAATTAGAGCATTTTCAAACTCAGAATTACTACAAAGCGGTAATGATGATTATGTTTTAAAAATGTCAAGAAGACAAGTTGGATACGAAATCAAAACAGCGCTTTCAACTAAAAAACCTTTTGTTTTAGAAAAAATGATGTCTGTTTCAACAACAGTTGATAAAGATGAATTATTAAGTTTTGATCAAGTTAAACAAAGTGCAGATGAACTTGCAAAAAGACTTGAAGAACTAACATTCAAAGACATTGAAAAACAAAACTTAAAAGACTACAATTCAATTTACAAACAATTCCATGTTGAAATTGAAGGTGGAAAAGATGCTAAATATGACTCATTAGCTCTTAAATTCGGTATTTACCACATGAACACTTTCGTTCCTACACACTCTTCAAATATGTCAGTAGGTGCTAAAGGATTATCTGGTGAAGGATACCAAGGACACTGCTACTGAGATACAGAATTTTTCATTGTTCCTAACTATCTATTTACAAAACCTGAAGTTGCAAGACAGTTATTAGAATACAGATACAAAGGAATTGAAGGAGCAAGAAGAAAAGCTCAAGAGAAAAACTTTATCGGAGCTCAATATCCATGAGAAATGGCTTGACCTACAGAAGGAGAAATGACTCCTTACTGAGGGCAACCTGACGTTGTTACAGGAAAACAAGTGCCTATTGCATCTAGAGAACAAGAAATTCATGTGCCTGGAGATATTGCTTTTGCAGTTGATCAATACTACCAAGTTACAAAAGATGTTGAATTTATGGAACAAATGGGTTATGAAATGATCATCGATACAGCGATTTTCTGAACTTCAAGAGTTGAAAAGAAAAATAACAGATACGAAATTACTGATGTTATGGGTCCAAATGAATACAAAGGAAACATCAGCAACAACAACTTTATTAACTTAATCGCAAAAAGAAACTTAGAGCTTGCTCTTGGTTACATTGCAAAACTTTCTCAAGACTCAAAAGGTAAAGAATTATTAGCTAAAATTGCAGCTAAATTACCTTACAAATGAGATCTTGCTCTAATGGAAGATGTAAAAGAAAACCTTGTACAACAACTTCCAGATGAAAATGGAATCATTTGAGAAAACGATGAATTCAAACACTTACCAAGAATTGATGTAAGTCCTTTCCAATTACTTGGAGATGCTGGTAAAAAACTATTTAACACAACAGAAGGACACAAAAGACTTTGCTCACAACTAGTTAAGCAAGCTGACGTTGTGTTATCTACATTCATTTTAGGTGAGTTATTCCCATTAGACATCGTTGAGAAAAACTTTGATTTCTATGAACCAGTTACAACTCACGATTCTTCTTTAAGTCCAACAACTTATGCTATTAAAGCTGTTGATTTAAGAAAAATGGATATTGCTTACAAATTATTTAAATACTCTCTAAATATCGACTTAGGAACAAACTTCCACTCAGCAGATGCAGGAATCCACGCAGGTTCACTAGCTGCTATTTGACAAAGTATTGTTTATGGATATGGAGGATTTAGATTCTTAGACAAAAAAGTCTTCTTCTCACCTGTTCTTCCAAAACAATGAACAAAACTAAAATACAGCATTTTAGTTAAAGGTTCAAACTTTGAAATTGAAGTATTAAGAGACAGATTTACTATCAAACAAACAGGAAATGCCGAGTTTGAAGTTTACATCAACAACAAACCACAAGTTCTAAAACAAAATAAAGAATACACATTTGGAGTTGTAAAACAATGATAAAAGGATTAGTATTTGATTTAGATGGAGTTATCACTGAAACAGCTTCATTACACTACAAAGCTTGAAGAAATGAAGTTGCTAAATTAGGTCTAAATTACACAGAAGAACAAAACAGTTCTCTTAAAGGTCTAAACAGAATTGATACTCTAAAAGCAATCTTAAAGTTATTTAACAAAAGTCTTTCAGAACAAGAAATTGTTGAAATTGCAACAGAAAAAAACAACAATTACAAAAAACTGCTTGAAACAGATATTGATGAAAAAGATATCTTACCTAACATCAAAAATTTCTTAGACCAAGCTAAAGCAAAAGGACTAAAATTAGCAATTGCTTCAAGTTCCTTTAACGCACCTTTAATTTTGAAAAAAATTAATCTATTTAGCTACTTTGATTTTATAGTTGATCCAGGAACAATTAAAAACGGAAAACCAGATCCTGAAATCTTTTTAGCAGCTGTTAAAGGTTTAGGACTACAACCACAAGAGTGCATCGGATTTGAAGATGCTATTGCAGGTGTTAAAGGTCTTAAAGATGCTAAAATTAAAACAGTTGCAATTACTCATGGTGAAAAAGAAAATTGAGAAATTGCTGATGTGGTTTTAAAATCTACAGCAGAACTTGATTTAGAAAAACTACTTTAATTAAAGAACAATTCAAAGAAATTAATTTCTTTCTTGAATACCAAAAACGCAGTAATTACTGTGTTTTTTGTTATTTTTAAGTTGTGATTTTTGCTTAAAGTGTACTCAAAAAGATCCTTTTCAATATTTTTGATATTGACAATTTTGAGATCAATTTCTTTGTTAATATTGCTGTAAATTTTGTCAATATGAACTAAATTATTTTTGGTGATCTTGTAATAAAGAGCTGAATTTGTTCTAAAACTAAGATTTTTATCTGGATCTACGTTAATCTCAATTGCAACCCTTTGATTCGCTTTAATTTTTCAAAATCAAAGCACAACCAAAAAAGAAATTACAAACAAAAACAATGAAACAGAAATTAAAATTAAACTTCTATTTAAGTTTTTCAAGATCAACCTCCTTGTTTTTGTAAAGATATCTTTTTGAGTGTGAAACTTCAATAAAGATTGAATCTCCCTGAAAATCCTTTATGATCTTTGAAATAATCTCGAAATTTTCAGGACTTAAGTTTTCGAAAATCTCATCCAAAAGAATAACATCATATTTTTGACTAAATAGTTTTAGTAATAAAATAATTGATTTTTGGCCACTTGAAAAATTAGATCATTGAGGTTTGATATCGCTTTTGAGATCAATTTGTCATTTTTGTAAAAGGACAGCGAAATTATAAAAAGAGACATTTTCAAGAAATGTATTCATCTTTTGGTTTGAGGAATCTGTGATAAATTCCAAAACAGAACTGCTATAGCTATTTATTTCATTAGAAAGATAAATTACCTTTTTTCTTAATTCTTCTTTGTTGATAAACTGAAGCTCAAGATTGTTAATTTTAATATTGCTGTTGTTTTCAATATCTTGATTTAGAATTTTCAATAAAGTAGTTTTTCCAGTTCCGTTTTTACCTGTTATTTGTGTATTTTCGGAAATTTTTAGTTCATTAATTTTTAAAATAGTTTTGATATTATTGGCTTTGTAATCAAGATTATTGATTTCAATTGATGCAATTTTTTCAATATTTTGAGTTCCATTTATTTCTTTAGGAATCTCTAAAATAAACTTCAGCATTTCTTCTTCTTGTTTGAAAATTGGATAATAACTACTTAGATCAGAAAGGTTATTTAAGGGGTTAATAAAACTGCTAAAAAAGGTTGTGAATAAAATCATTTCACCAATTTGCATTTGTGATCTTAAAATTAAAACAGAACTGAAAATAATGATAATAAGCGGTAGGATTTCGTTGATAAATAACTTTGTTTGTGAAAAAACAAAGTTGTTTTTTCAGAAGTTGAAGTCCTCTTGCTTTAGATTCTTAAGTTTATTGAGAAATTTTGTGTTTAATGCTTTTTGAATGTCATCGTTTTTTAGTTTAAGAACATTGTTGACAATATCAAAATAAGCAGAGTTAACTTCTGCATTTTTCTTTAAGATAACATTGTATTTTTTAGAAATTAGTTTTTTAAAAATAACTGAAAATCCAAAATAAACTAAAGAAACTGCAATAGCAATTAAAAAGATATAAAAATTGATTCAAGCTAAAATTAGCATTGAAAACAGAAAAGTTGCAGCATCGCTAAACAAACTAAAAACAAAGTTTGCATTAAAGGAACTATAGCTGTTAATTACAGAAAAACGCTTTAGATATTCTGTGATATCAATTTTGAGTAATTGACTGTTTTGAGCACCTTTAAGCGAGTGTAAAAAGTTGAGTGTTATATCTCTTTCGATTATCATTTGTAATTTCTTAACAAAGAAAGATTTGATTAGATTTTGAGAAAATCTAAACAGAAATATTCAAACAAAAACAATTGATAATTTAATTAATAAATCTAAGTTATTAAAGGGAAAAACCCTGTCTAAAATGTTTTTTAGAAAGAAAGAGCTGCTGAAATTTAGTATTGAAATAATTACCATAACTAAAAGAAAATAAGCATTTTTAGGATCTTTTAGGATGTGTTTAATGAAAGAAGAGTTTTCTTTATACTTAATGTCAAACTCCTTTTTTGCACTAATAATTATGTTTATAAAAACGTTTTTAAATTCTTCAATTTTCATTTTTCTTTTACCAATTAAAGGATCAAGAAATTCTATATATTTATTTGTTTTGTTTGTAATGATTACATAGTGGTTATAGTTATTTTCGTTGATGATTGTAACAAAAGGCTCATTAATTTTGAGTTCACTAAAGGACACAAAATCAATATTGTAAGCTTCTAATGAGATTCCTCATTTAATTGCAAGGTTTTGTAAATTCTTAATTACAATTCCGTCATTATCAAAATAAGCATCTTCTTTTAGTCTGTTGATGCTGATTCATTGGTTGTTAAAATGGTGAAAAAGAGATTGGACAACAACCAAACCACAATCTTTAATATCTTCTTGCTTTTTTATCTTCATATACTAGAATAGAAATTTTTTGCAAAAAATGGCTTCTTTAGGAAAAATTTGGGAAAATTTTCAGCATTTTTCCTAAATTTTTCCATCAAAATTAATGATATTATTTTGTCTATGTGTTTAAAATTGTCAATTATAAAATATTCAAAATAACAAACAACAAGAGCAAGCTATTAAATATATGACAAGAAAAAAATAATTTATGCTAAAAACAAATTTTTATGTGGTATCTGTTAAGTAACACGAATTTTGTCGCATTTCACAATTAGAAATGGAACTTGTTAATTAAATTGTAAAACAAAAAATTAAATTAACTAAAAAAATAGAGTAAAAAACTTTTTTACCCCCCCTTCGCCCC
>NZ_JAFIDB010000011.1 GCF_017052595.1 Mycoplasma procyoni | reverse complement strand
TCATTGCAGATTATGTAAAATGATATAATGAAAACAGAATTCAATCAAAATTAAATTGAAAAACACCGCAGGAGTATTCTGCGATGTTAAATTCTTAGAAAATGTTAAAATTTTCTGTCCGCGTTTAAATTGCGTGTTTTTTAATTTCAGAAGAAAATACACATTTTGTTTTAAAACCAAGTTCATTAAAAGCCTTTTCAAAACCTATTCTAATTCCACCTAAACCTGCAAATAAATCAATAAACCTTATTTCTTTAGATTCTGCTTTTTCTTTGTTACCCATCTTGCCTCCTTCAAATTTTATTCATTAATATTATTATATTTTAAAACACAAAGATTACTTAATTATGTTTTAAAAAGTAATATAATAATTAAAAGAAGAACTATGAATTTTAATTAAAATAAAACTTTTATACAGGATTTATGCATATTTTAGGAGTTTAAGAAATGATTTTAACAATAATTTTTAGCATATTAACAGCAATAGAACTTCCAATGTTTTATATAATTTACCAAAACTTTAAATTCATGATAATTTCAAGATCTTATAAAAACGATCCATCCCTTTATAAAGCTTTTAGATATTTCATTTTTAAAAAGACAATTAATGCAAAGATTTCTGTTATATTACACAACATAATTTTTATTGCTTTTTGGTTTGATTTTTTTGTTGTGTTTGATTGATTAAAAATAGAGTTTGATCTTGCGAACGCTATTTCTTTTAGTATTTGAATATTTTGCAATGCTCTTATCTTTTTTGTAAATATGCACTACTCTGCTGTATCGGCGGATTATTTAATTAGAATAACTCGCAAAAGAAGATTACAAGAAAAAGAAGTCATTGAAGAATTGAGTGAGTTTATTAATCAACTAAAACAAAAACAACTTAAAGTTATTATTAAAAACATCGATCCAAAAGATAATCAAATAATCATCAAACTAACTGAAATAGTCAAAAATTCAAAGCAAAAAGATTTATTAACACTAACTAAAGAGATTTTGATTTATTGCAAAAAATTAAACCCAAAAATAAAAGTCGAAGCTCAGGTTCAACAACAAGAACAAGAAGAAAATCAACAAGAACAAACTAACTACAACCTAAGTCACTATTTTCTAGCTAAACTGGAAATTCATAACCAAACAAGCTAAAAAACAGAAAAAATAAAGGATTAAGTCTTCATTTTAGTTCATAATTTATTACAAAAATGCTTTTTTGCTTGTTAAAAAGAAAAAAGTTAGTATAATATTAAACAAATCACGAAAGGAAACAGAATATGAGAAACAACGATTCCCGTAAGATGGCTAAAATGAATAAAACCGCTTTTATTATTAAAAACGTTGTTTTTGCTTCTATTTCCTAAAAGTTATTTAAATTTAATAGATATAATAAAACTTAAATTAAATCTCTTTATGGAAAGTGCATAAAGAGATTTTTTGTGATTTTAAACAAGAAAGGAAAAAATATGAACAAAAAGAAATTACTGCATATTTTAGGTGCTTCAGCTGTGATTGGTTCTTCCATTCCGTTTGTAATGTCTTGTACATTAGTTGAACCTGTGTATGAAAAACAAGAATATGTTTCTATAGTTGATGCCGCTAATACAGCTGCTAAAAAATTCGATCACGACTATTCATATAGTTTAGGTGAAATTACTACAGATACTTCTTATATCGTGTCTAATGGATTTGTTGGTACAGAATTCAAAGGTGAACCAAAATACGAAATTAAAGAAAACAAAAGTTCAGATTCTACATCAATTAAAGAAAGTGACTATATTTTAATTTCACCTTCTTATACTTGAAGAACTTTAGTTTTAGCTGAAAAATTCATCCTGTTTGATAAAGATGGAAACAAATCAGAGTTTGATAACGACAAACACGAAGTTGGAGAAGTAGCTGAAGGTCAAAAACCAGACAATCCTTTAGTTCAGCTAACTTCAAACGATCTAAAATCAATTAATAACTCAAACTTCAACCAAAAACTAGCTGATGCTGTAAAAATGCAAGTTGTTGTTAAAAAAGGTCTAAAATGAGTAAACAATAAAGGTGAACTAACAAAATACGACATTGTTCCTGAAGATTTCTATTATGGATGAATGAGAAAAGAACTGTTTGACGCAGGTTTTAGACACAAACATGGTGGTTCAGAAGCTATTGATACAGGAGTAATCAAAGAGTTTGCTTTAGGTTCAGGAAGTCAATTTGATCCAGGTTCTCACATTTCAAACGACTATTTATTAAGAGTTTTTGGAATAAATAGAAAAACTCTAAAAGATGAGAGCAAGTTTTTACAAAAAGTAGAAGGAACAGAAGAAAAAGCAATTACTTTTGAGTCTTTACAAGATGGAACAGAAGCCAACTTTTTAGGTTTCTTTGACAAAATTCTTCACAACTCCACATACTTTAATGCTGTATCAAGTCAATTCATTGATGAAAGAACTAAAAAAGACGTTGATTCTTTAGCTTCAAATGCTTCAGTTGAAGATGAAAAACTAAAACACGGTAAAAGAGGAGAAACAGGAGATGCACTTAAATACGGATACTACTGATATGGTCAAGAATACGACACAGATCAGTTATATGCATCACCTTATTTACCTTCTTTAATTGACACAAACAGAAAAGAATACATCAGAAACCCTCACTATGCTCAAACAGGTTGAAAAGAAAAAGAAAGCTCTGCTCTAAAGAAAATTATTCAAAAATACAACGCATATCCAGACAAAGAGCAATACAACAATGCTGCCTTTAAAAACTTCCAAGAAGGTTCAATCTCTGTTATTGGTTTCAACACTTTAAGTGAAACAAACAAATCAGCAATCCTTAAAGATCCTTCAAACATTCACTTTAGATCTACACAAGACAAAGGAAAATTAATTGGTGATTTATTTAGAGATGTTATTCCAGGGCCGATCAATTTATTAGAAGCAGGTACAGACTTTAACAACGGAACAGCAGAGAAAAAATACTACTTCAACGAAACTTTTGCAAAACTAATTCTAAACACAGATAAAAAGACAATTGCAAATGGACTTGCTAAACCTTATGACTACACATATTCACAAAGAAACATTGCTTTCTGAAGTATTGTTGACAACGCATGAAACCAATATGCTTATGTAAGAGGTCTTTCACAAACAGCAGCTCCATGAGTTGGAATTTACAGTCCAGATGACAAACTTGGTGGTTCAGAAAACAACAATGACACAGCAAGAAAATTCTATGAAGACATCAATAAAACCTTTGCAGTTGACAAAGACGGAAACAGATTCTATGAAAAAACAATGGACGAACAAAGACTTCACTATTTAGCAAACTTACAAAGCTCTGATCTTCAATTCCAAGCTCCAAACTTTGACAAACTTAAAAAAGCAATGAAAGAGTTATTGGATGACTTCTATGCACAAAACAACATTCCAGCAACAGAAAAAATCGAGTTTTCACTAAACAACAGATATAGAAACGAATCATCTAAAAAACAAACAACACTACAAGCAGTTGCAAAAGCAATTAACGCACTTGATCCAAGACTAAATGTAATTGCTCAAGTTCCATTTAACCCAGCAGACGTTTGAAATGCACTTATTTTAGGAGCTTCAGGAGCTCAAATTGGTGGTTGATCAAATGACTACGAAGGAGCAGGAACTGTTTTAGATGGTATTTCTCAAATGGAAGGCCCAGGATTCTATTTAGCAATTCCTAAATTTGCAGAACTTCCAGAAACAGATCCTTTAGTAAAAAGCTTCCCTGTTTTCTATAAATACTCAAAAGACTTTGTTGCAGAACTAAATAAAGAACAAGACAAAGAAGGATTTTCTAAAAACTGAGTACCAGTTTCAGACTGAAAACTTGCAAACAACTCATACAACGTTAATGTTCTAAAAGTTTACTATGACTACAAATATGACACAGAAGCAGACGGAGTTACTCCTAAAAAAATAAATGCAGATGGAACACCAGTTGCTACAAAAGATGACAAACAAAACATTGTTTATAAATTTGACTCAAACGGAAATCCAATTGTTTTAGCACCTTACATCTGAGAAAAAAATAGTGCAGGTAAATTAGTAAAAAGAAACCTAAAACCAGAAGAAATTAAAGGTGGAAATGGTGAAAACCAAATCAGAAGTTTCATTAAAACACCTATTTTCGTAAAAGATGACAAAATTTATGTAGATGAAACTATAACAAGAATTGCTAAAAAAACAGATGAATCTGCAGAAGACAAAACTGAAGTGTTTAGCCACAGACTCAACAAATGAGTAGAGAAAAAAGACTTAGAATTTACAGAATTTACTGCTATTTTCCACAGTAACTACCAAGGAAAATTAACAAACCAAGAACTAATCGAACTTTCAAAAGAAATGAGAACACTAAATGGTATTTACCCACAAGAACAATTTGCAGTTAGTTCAGGAACTCCTTCTATTTCAGTTTGAAATAAAGCAATGCAAGTTCCTGTATCAGAATTTTCATATACAACATATGGAAGTATAACTTTTAATAAGGAGGCAAAATAAAAAATGTGAAAGTATTTCTTTAAGCGTCTAGGACTTGCTGTAATTACTTTCTTTATCATTATTTTTATTGTTTATATGCTTCAAGCATCATTTGGGAACAACCCATTTGCTGAAGATGCACTAAATGCTAAAGGTAGTGGAAAAGGAACAGCTGAGTTAATAGACAGAGCAGCTATCAACGGCCTGAATCGTCCTTCTATAGTTAGATTCTTTAATTGATTCTGAGATTTCTTCTTCAGATTCGATTCCGGAGTCATCTATTCAGATACATCGGACTACAAACACAACATTCCAAAATTATTCTTTGAACCTCTTAAATGAACTATTTTAGTTTCATTACCAGCCTTTATATTAAGTGTTATTATTGGAACTACTTTAGGAGTTGTAGCAGCTTACAACAGAGGAAAATGAGTAGATAGTGCAATTACAACATTTGTTACAATCTTCATCGCCCTTCCTTCATTTGTTATTGCTCATTTAATTGTTCTTGTAACTTCTTCATTAGGACTTCCTTTTGAATTTAGAGATCCAAGGGATGCAAGCGGTCTTTTAACTGCTTTATCTCTTGTAACACCTGTTATTGTCTTTACTTTATCTTCACTAGCAGGTTATACAATCTTTGTTAGAAACCAAGTAGTTTCTGTATTAACATCAAACCAAGTGTTAATTGCTAAAGCAAAAGGACTAACAAAATTCGAAATTTTCAGAAAACACGTTTTAAGAAACTCACTTGTTATTCTTGTAGGAATCTTAATTTTCTCTTACATCGGACTATTAAGTGGAAGTATTATTCTTGAAAAATTCTTTAGAATTCCAGGGTCTTCAACAATCATCGTTGCTTACACTCAAAAAGGAGAAATCAACGTTATTATGTTCTCACTGGTCTTCTTTACAGCCCTTTCATTAGTGACATTAATCATCGTCGATATGTCTTATGCTTGAATGGACCCAAGAATCAAAATTGCATCAACATCACAATCAAAAAACTACTTTGGTCTATTCAAAAAACACCTCAACAGAAACAAACAATTTAAATCTCAACTACAGCAATCTAAAAAAATAAAAGGAGACTCAAATGGAACAGAATAGAAGAACTTTAGATTTCCAAAAGAAATATAACTTTTCTAACAATGATAAAGAACTACTGAAGTTTTCGAGTGTAAACAAAGATGTTGTTTCATCACAAGCCACAGGAAAACCTTCAAAACTCTTTATTGACGTTTTAAAAAGATTTTTAGCAAACAAATTTGCTGTAGTTGCTTTAATTATCTTCTTTGCACTATTAATTACAGCTGCAATTTCTTGAGGTGTTTCACCCTTTTCTACAACAGAAAAAATCTCACAAATCGACACAAGTTTAGTTACAGAACTAAAACCAAGCTTTTATGGAGATGTTAACCTTACTTTAAGTACAGAAAAACTAAACGAAATCTTATCAAAACACCCAGAATTAATCATTGGTACTCCTAAATCTTTAGGACCACAACAATGATTAGTAACACTAAATCCTTACAAAGTGATCCAAGCTCTTGAAGGCGGAACAAGACAAGTTAATGCCATCATGGGTACAGACTCATATGGTAGAGACATCTGATTAAGAACTTGAGTAGGAACACTAAATGCTGTTGGAGTTGCTTTTGCAATCGCAATCATCGAAACAGTTATTGGAGTTGCTATAGGAGCTTTCTTAGGATTTAATGTTGGTAAAAAAATTGATACTTTAGGACTAAGATTAATTGAGATCTTTAACGCAATTCCTTGAGTAGTTCTCTTTATTATCCTACTTGGAATTTTTGGAACAAACTGATTCTCAATTATTTGAATTCTTGCGCTAACAGGATGAACTGGAGCAGCAGATTCAACAAGAACATTCACAATCACTGTTAAAGATGAAGAATATATTTATGCTTCACAAACAATTGGTGCTTCAAAATTAAGACTAATTTTTGCACACGTTTTACCTACAATTTCAGGTAAATTAGCTAACAGTTTTGTTTTAAGAATTACAGCAGGTATCCAAGCGATTGCTGGTATTGCCTTCTTAGGATTCTTACAAGAATCTGTTTCATCATCACCTAACTTAGGTTTATTAATTACATCATCAGCTACACTACTAAACACAAACCCATGAGCACTTGCTTTCCCTTCATTAATTCTTCTAACAATTTCACTATCACTAAGATTTGTTGCTTTAGGATTCCACGACGCACTCGATCCTAAAATCGTAAAGAAAGGTTCTTAATATGGAAAATCAAAATTCACAAGAAATACTATTAAGAGTTAAAAACCTTAGAGTTTCTTTTAAACAAAAGAAAAAATTTATCAACATCGTTAGAGGAGTTGATCTAAAAATCAAAAGAGGAGAAATTGTTGGACTTGTAGGTGAATCTGGTTCAGGAAAAACAGTTACTTCAAAAGCGCTTTTAGGAATCAATGAGCTTGCTTATACAAAAAGTGATGTAATGGAAGTATCAGGAATTGATATTTCTAAGTTTAAAAAAGACAAAGAATGAGTCAAAATAAGAGGTAAAAAAATTGGATACATTCCACAAGACCCTCTTACAGCACTTAACCCTACTAGAACTGTAGGAAAACAACTATTAGACGTTTTAGTCAAAGACCCAAGATTCAAAACAAAAGAAGAAAAAATAGACTATTTAGTTAACCTTTTAGAATCTTTTGGAATCAGAGACGCTAGAGCAAAATTTAATCAATATCCACACACATTCAGTGGAGGTATGAAACAAAGGGTTGTTATTGCCATGGTAGTAGCAGCTCAACCTGATTTAATTATCGCTGACGAGCCTACTACAGCACTTGATCCAACAGTTCAAGCTTCTGTATTAGCTCTGTTTAATGACATTAGAGAAAAATACGGAATCTCCATGATTTTCATTTCTCACAACATCTCAGTTATTGCAAAATTTTGTGATTACATTTATGTTTTATACGCAGGAAAAGTGGTTGAAAGAGGAACAAGAGAAGAAATTTTCACAGACCCAAGACACCCTTATACTTGAGCACTAATCAGTGCGATTCCTGAAGACAAAAACCAAAAACTATACAACATTAAAGGTACACCTCCAGACATGGCTAATTTACCTGCCGGAGACCCATTTGCACCTAGAAACGACTATGCTCTTGAAATCGATTTTGAAAAAGAGCCGCCTTTAATTGAAGTTACAAAAACACACGCAGCAGCAACTTGACTACTTCACCCAGATGCTCCTAAAGTAGAACTAAGTGAGCAACTAAAAAACAGATTATCACTATTTAGAAAGGTATTTGAGCAAAATGATTAATAAAGAAAATGTTATTTTAGATGTTAAGAATCTAAAGAAATACTTTTATAACAAAAGCGGTATTGTTAAAGCTGTTGACAAAGTTAATTTCAAACTTTTTGAAGGTGAAGTTTTAGGTCTAATCGGAGAATCTGGTTCAGGTAAAACAACAATCGGACGTTCACTAGTTAGACTTTATGAAAACTACAATGGACAAGTAAGACTTTTAAATAAAATAGTTTCTGGTAAAAAACTTTCAAGAAAAACAAACAAGTTCATGCGTAAAAACTTACAAATGATCTTCCAAGATCCACACGCATCACTAAACGGACAAAAAAACGTTTATTCAATTCTTAAAGAACCTCTAAAAACAAACAAAATCATCAAAGATGACTTAAAAGACATCTTTGCTGATTGAAAACTTGTTACTCAAAACTTCAAATATACCTTTATAAAAGCTTTTAAAGAACAACAACTAAAAAATGCACTAACTACTTTAGAAGAAGCAAATCTTTATTTAGGACTGTGAGATCACTTCAAAGATTTTGACTTTGATAAACTTGCTGAATCTAACAGTGATGAAGATATTTTCAATGCATATTTTGTGTATTTAGGAAAAAGACAATTCCACGAATCAAAAGCAATTAACCAAATGTACAAAGGTTCTTCACAACTATATTCTTTTTATTTCCAAAAACAAAAAGAATTTAGAAATGG
This sequence comes from Mycoplasma procyoni, assembly GCF_017052595.1. GTDB lineage: Bacteria > Bacillota_I > Bacilli_A > Mycoplasmatales > Metamycoplasmataceae > Mesomycoplasma_A > Mesomycoplasma_A procyoni. Next base: position 7,013 of record NZ_JAFIDB010000011.1, on the reverse strand, counting down.
AGAACTAAGCTATGACGAAAAAGCGCTTGAAGAATCAAGACAACAACTTAAAAAAGCTGAATTACTAACTAAATTCTCACCTCAAACAATTCAACTAAAAGAATTATTAGAGCAAAAAACACAGCAATTAAAAGACTTTAAAGCAACTAAACAAGAAGAACTAACAAACTCTCAAAACTTCTTAGACAGCAGTGTTTTTGAGTTTAAAAGTGAATATCTTTTAAACAAAGATAATGCCCTAAACTCACCTGATTTCCAAAACTACTCTTTCTTTATGAAAAGAGCTTTTGTAAACAAAATTGCAAAAAGATTACTACAACGTAAAAAACACGCACTTGACTTTTCTAAAAACATTTTCAGATGACTTTCATTAGAAGAAATCGAAGAAATTGTTGAAAAACTAAATGTTTTCAACAAAGAAGTAGTTGAAAAATTCGAAAATTCATACATTAAAGTTTTAGATGAGCAAAACAACTTTGAAACAAAGCAAACTCTTTTTGCTAAATTTTCAAGAGAATACTCTAAACTCGATCTAAAACCTTTTATAAACACAGCAAAACAAAAAGAAAAACACTATAACTCAACAATTGCTCTTTTAGAAAAAGAAATTGCTTCGATCCAAGATTTAATCAAACAACAAGACAACAAAATTGATCCTTACTACACAGCTTCTTACAACTTAACAAAAGCTGTTCACAAGAAAAATGAACACGTTTTCAAACACGAATTAGATGCCTTTGTTGCTGATTTTAAACTTTGAGAACAAGAAATTGATGCCAAAATTTTAGCTGCTCAAGAGCAACTAAAAGCAATTTCTAAAAAACAAAAAGATCTTGACCTTCAGTTTATAACAATCCACAAAAAATTCCTTGTTTGATTAGAGAAAAAACTTCTTGCACAACAAAAAGACAAAGAACACTCAAAACACATCATCAAACAATATGCTCAAAAAGTGGAAGAAAAATTAGGTGTTGTTAAAAACTTTGGTTTAGAAACAAAACTAATTAATAAAAACTACAACAGAATTGCTTATCTATTTGGAATCAAAAAGACAACAATTTTAGTTCTTAAATCAATTATTAAAAGAGCTATTAGTGATGAATTGATTTATGGTGCTTTAGAAGAAGTTGGTCTACTAAGACAATTTGCTTACCGTTATCCACATGAATTCTCTGGTGGACAAAGACAAAGAATTGTTATTGCTAGAGCACTAATCAGCAAACCTCAAATCATTATTGCTGATGAACCTATCGCTTCTTTAGATATCTCAATCCAAGCTCAAATTGTTAACTTACTAAAAAGTTTAGTTGAGAAAAAAGGAATCGGAATGATCTTCATTGCTCATGATTTATCAATGGTTGAGTACATCGCTGACAACATCATCATCATGCACCTTGGGAAAATTGTTGAAAGAGGAAAAACAGAGGAAATCTACAAAGATCCAAAACACCCTTACACAATTAACTTATTTGATTCTATTCCTAAAATGTCAAATGCAAACGAGCCTTTCAAGGCTTCAAGCTTTGAGCTAGATTATCTAGAAGAACAAAGATTCCCTAATGAAGTAGTCGAAGGTCTTGTAAACGATTCTCAAAGCCACAAACTTTATGGAACAGAAAAGCAACTAAAAGCTTGATTAAATAAAAATGAATAGTATTATAAATTTTATTAAATTTAAAATTATTAAAAAACCTACAATTTACAATTATATTGTTATTGTCTTTTGAGCTATTGTTTTCATTGTTTTATTTAGTTTAATGACCTTTAGTTTTAACAAAATATATTGAGCAAACAGCTTGCTTACAACATCCTTTTTAATTTATTCGATTTGTATACTAGCACTTATGATTAAATGAGGATTATTTGACACAACAACTAAAGGAATAAAAAATTACTCTATTAAAAGAGAAAACAGAATATTAAAAGAAAATAGAATGCCTCAAAAAGAATTATATTCAATTAAAGACATAGCAGAAATGCGTAGAAGAAAGTCTTATATTGATGTTTTTGTTGGTTCAATTGTAGCAACTATCACACTAATAATTTCGTTAATATTTATCAATATTAACTAAACCACTAAAGATGCTTATGCATCTTTTTTTATTCAAGTAATTTATCTCAATCTAGCTCAACTAATACTAAAATATTTTCCTAAAACACCTGTTTGAGCTGTATTTTCGGAAAAAATAGCCCCCAAGTGGGAAGTCAAAAATAAAATCCATAATATTTAGAAATTTAATTTTTTAGTGCTTTAAAGTTGCTGCAAAAATGAAAAAACAATTTATAGATAAAACACGTGCTTTGCTATTTGTATTTTGATATAAATTAAGTTTATAAATATTAAATTAAAGAACCAAAAGAACACTGTAATTAAGGTATATTTTAGTAAATGTGATAAAATTAATATTGTAATATTTAAGGAGATGTGAGTGCATGATAAAATTTAATTAATGTCATGATAAGCTAGATAGTAAATTCGTGACAGAAAAATTTGATTACAAACAAGAAAATCGTTATTATACTCAATTAATTTCATTAAGAGCAATTACATTTTTGCTATTTAAATTTCTTGTCAAGTTTTTCAGGCTTCCTAAAAATATTCAATTTAGCCTTATTTTACATTAATTTTTAAATTAAGTATATAATTAATACTGATTTACAATACCTTTATTTTACAAATATTATAATATATATCTATATATATAACCGATAACTTAATTTTAAGGATGCAGATTACTGCTTATTATGAAAGAAAACAATAATTTTTTAACAAGACATTTTAATAAAATAAAAAAGATTTCAAATTCTAAAATATCAAAATTATCTACTCATAAAGAAAAATTAAAAGATGAATACAATTGATATAAACAATTACCATCTAATTTAAGAAAATACACTCCAGCTATTTTTAGTTTTTATGAAAAAGATGAATACTGTGAAATGATAATGGAATTAATACCATTTGAAAATTCATTCCAAATGATTCTTAATGAAAATAAATTAGAAACATACTTAAAGTTACTTACTTTATTTTTTGATTTTTTAGAAGAAATTAAAAAGACTGAAAAGAAAAAAGAAAACTTTGATGATATTCTAATAACAGAATTCATTTACAAAGAAAAGACAATAGATAGACTTAAATGAATAAACGAGGAAGAACTTTTAAATGGTTCTTTTGAAAAAATTATTTTTAATAACAAAGAACTTCTTCCTTTTTCTTCGATTGAATCTGAAGTATTTAAATTAATAGATGCTCTACTTATAAATAAATCAATCACTTCAATCGTTCACGGAGACTTTTTCTTAAGTAATATTTTAGTTAGTCCTCAAAAAGAAGAAATAAGAGTTGTTGATCCGAGAGGTCGTTTTAGTAGTAAAAATGTTGATATTTACGGAGACTTAAGATACGATATAGCTAAATTGAGTCATAGTTTTAGAGGACACTATGACTGAATTGTTGCAAATAAATACTGATTTAAACAAACAGAAAATCGTTTTGAACTTAAAGAAGAGTTAATTTTAAGTCATTCTGATCAAAAAATTATTGATGAAAAATTTAAATCAATAGTACAAGATGTTTTTGGTGTAAATTATCAAGAAATCCTCTTAATAGAAGGATTGTTATTCTTAACAATGATTCCTCTACATGCAGAATCTATGGAACACCAAAAGATTTTCTATTTAAAAGCTGTTGAAATTTTTAACAAAATGCTTAACAAGGAGTAATATGAGAATAGTTATTGATTTAGATGGAACAATTTGCGAAATTAAAAAAGAAAATCAATCATATTCAGAAGTAAAAGTTTTACCAGGTGCTAAAGAATTTATAGATGAAATGAAAGCAAAAGGACACACAATCGTTATTAACACAGCCAGAAATATGCAAACTCAAGAACACAACATCGGAAAAGTTATGAAAAATATAGGCCTAATTACACTTGAGTGACTTAAAAAAAATGAAATCTATTATGATGAAATATTTTTTGGTAAGCCAAATGGAGATGTAACTATTTGTGACAGAACCATAACATTTAGAGGGTGAGATAAAATAAACGAAAGTGTTCTTAAAGAATATGCAAAAGAAAGATAAAAAACTCAAAATTGTTATCTTAATGGCTGGTGAAGGGCAAAGATTTAAAGATGAAGGATTTAGTGATCCTAAGCCTTTTATAGCGGTTAAAAACAAAACTTTTATAGAATGAACTCTTTCTTCGTTTGATAAAAAAAATGATTTTTTATTAGTGACAAAAAATGAATTTCTAAATGATTACAATGATAAATTATTAGAATTAAAGACAAAATATAGAAAATTAGATGTTATTGGAATAAAAACTCCAACAACAGGAGCAGCTTCATCTGCCTTAAATGTTTTCGGTCATGTAGATCTAGATCAACCTATTTTATTTGTGGATGTAGATAATTTTTATCTAGACAAAGAGGCTCAAAAATTTGTTGATTTTTCTTTAAATCAACAAACAGATGGCTCTCTTTCTGTTTTTGATTCAAATGATCCTAAATTTTCTTTTATTCAAAAAGAAAATGATTTAGTCTCAAAAACAGTTGAAAAAGAAGTTGTTTCTAATCATGCGATCTCTGGACTATATTTCTTTTCAACTGCAAGAGACTTCTTTAAATACAATTTAGAAATGCATGCTTTAAAAAGAATGACAAGAGGTGAATTTTATATTTCAAATATTTATAATTTAATGATAGAAGATGGTAAAAAAATTTCTTGATTCCAAATTGATAAAGAAAAATACCTATCATTTGGAACGCCTATTCAAATGAAGGAGAATATAAATAAACTTAAATAGTATGAATATAAATAAATTAGACGAAAAAGATATTACTTTCCTTTTAAATGGAAAATATGATCAATATACAAAAAAATCAATACTATCAATTAAAAAACATTATCCTGATGCAAAAATTATAGTTTCATGTTGAGAAAACGATCCAATAGATCAAAATCCAAACGTTGACAAGTTTGTAGTTAATGAAGATCCTGGAGGTCTATATTACAAAAAAAGTACATCTAAATTATTTAAGCAAAGTTTAGATGTAGGAGTTAATCACAATCGAATTTCTCATGCAGTAAAAGAAGGTTTAAAACACGTAGAAACAAAGTATGTTGTAAGAATGAGAAATGATTTAATTTTCCTGAACAATAATTTACTAAATGACTTTTTTTCAGTTTTTTCAAAAAGAGACAACGAATATTCTCTCTTTAAGAATAGAATAGTTGTTAGTTCTTTCTTTTGTCAAAATTATAACTTTTTACTTACTGAAAGAAAAATCAACTACATGTACTTTGCGGTATCTGATTGACTGCATTTTGGTTTTACAGAAGATGTGAAAGAATACTGAGAACCTGTAGAACAAATAGAAGATTTAGAATCTTTTGCCTTTGAACATGGAAATAAATCTTTTTTCCCATTAACAGAATTTCCAGAAACTTACTTCACAAGATTTAGCTTTAAACAAAAAACCAAAAAGACAATTTTTGATGTTCCTTTTGGAAATGATGAAAAGATTAAAAAAGAGGGAGATAAATATTTTTATGAAAATTTTATTCTCTTGAGTCCTAAACAATTAGGTTTTTATAATGCTAAAAAACAATACAAAATTATTAGTAGACACCTTGGAGAAGATTTTGGAAATAGAAGGTATATAGATTTCTTAAAATACTATATTAATCAGTACGAGAAAGAATGACAAATTCAGAAAAGAAATATATTTGATTATTCAAATAAAATGAAGTTAAATAAAGAGTTGCCTAAATCTGATTTTCTTTTTCTTTTATCAATGTCTTTTTGATTTATAAGATACCAATTTAGGAAAATACTTGTGCTTTTATTTTACAAAATATTCTTTGTATTTTCATTTAAGAATATTTTGCAACTTAAACAAAAGAAATAATTTCAAGAATAGAATTTATCATTTATAATTTTATTATAGATATATTTGAAATTTTGGAGGAAAATAAATGGAAAAACACATTTGCATTGTACTTAATGAGGCTGAAATAATTCAAATAAAGGAAAAGTTTTTAAAATTTTTAAGGAAAAACTCACAATTTTTTCTTAAAAAATGACATATGAAAGCATTTTGAAATGCATTTTTATTAGATGAAAACGTAAAGGAAGAAGAAAAGATTTATAAAGAGTATTTGTTTTTCAGAAGTTGATATCATGAACATGAAGAACAACTAGATTTTGATTTTTTTGACAATATTTTTCTTGATTTTATAGCAGCAAATAGCAATGAAATAGAAGCAAACAATAAGTCCAACTGAGTTAAAATATTTTTAAAAAATTGAAAAATCTTGTATTCTCCAATAGCAGTACTCATTACTGTTTTTTGAGCTGCTTTTTTCCAAAAAATACTTGCAAATAAGTGAAATTCACAAGAACACAATTTTAATTTTTTAACAGATAAAAATAATTTTCGTTGAAATTGAGGAATTGAGTTGCATATTATTATAAACACTTCTTTTGTTATATTACTAATTTCAATTGTTGCATTAATTGCAATTTGTATTTTTAAAAGAAATTTTTTCAAAAAAAGTAAAAGAGGTAAAAATGAAAAATAATACGAATCTTTTTTATGAATTAAAGCAAGAAGTAGAAAAAGAAACAGAAATTTCTAATTCTAAAGATAACATAATCTTAACACAAGAATCAAAAGAAGAAATATTTAAAAATACTGATTTTTGAAAAGAACTTAAAAATACAATAACTATTGAAGAGGAAAGAAATAAAGCTTCAAAATATTGAACAAATGTTTATTTTGCGTTGAAAGACAGTATAAAACATTCTAAAAAAGAAAGAAAAAACAATTATCTCGTTTATATTTTGTTTGGCTTTGTAGGATTAACTATTTCCGTTCCTGTGTTTCCCAGTTTAGGCAAGAAACAAGAAATATCACTTTTTTACAAAAGTTGATATTTTTTTATAACAGCACTTTAGATAATATCTCCATAAATTCTTTATACAATAATTCTTCTTCAAGGT
>NZ_JAFIDB010000010.1 GCF_017052595.1 Mycoplasma procyoni | reverse complement strand
ATATTGAACTTTTTTGAAGAAATAAATGTTGATTTAAATAAACTATATATCACTGAAAAAGACATTAAAAAACTGCTAAAATTTAAATTTTAGTACCTTAAATTGTTAAAAATTTTGAAACTCGGGTTTCTAATATAGAACTAGTAGAAAAAAAAGGTTTAGATCAAGAACCTGATTATTTATATTTAATTAATAATTTTAGTTATTTTGAAAATTTAGTTTTTGAAAAATCAGAAAATATTTTAGAACTAGAAGCTATTTATGTAAAAAAACCGCATATTGGATAAATAAAATTAAAAAAGTTATATAATAATAAGGCAAGTTGAGTACCAAAATAAAAAAAATTAAAAAAATGCTTTGTAATTTTTAAAAAGTTGGTAGAATATATAACGGAGAAGTAGCTCAGCTTGGCAGAGCGCTACGTTTGGGTCGTAGTGGTCGCAGGTTCAAATCCTGTCTTCTTCACCATTGGGGGGGTAGCTCACCTGGCTAGAGCGCCTGCCTTGCACGCAGGAGGTAGAGGGTTCGACTCCCTTCCTCTCCACCATGGCTCTGTAGCTCAGTTGGTTAGAGCGTCCGGTTCATACCCGGAAGGTCAAGAGTTCGACTCTCTTCGGAGCCACCATATGGAAACCGAATAGGTTCCTTAACCTAAAATTAGTGGACCTATAGCTCAGTTGGTTAGAGCAACCGGCTCATAACCGGTCGGTCACTGGTTCGAGTCCAGTTGGGTCCACCATGGGCAATTACCCAAGAGGCTGAAGGGACTAGTCTTGAAAACTAGCAGGGGCTTCACCGCCCGCGGGGGTTCAAATCCCTCATTGCCCGCCATTATTGTTGATAAGGTAATAACTTGTAAACAATATCTTTTTTTTATATAGCGGAGTGGAGCAGTCGGCAGCTCGTCGGGCTCATAACCCGAAGGTCGTAGGTTCGAGTCCTACCTCCGCAACCAACGGTTCAGTGGTAAAGTGGTTTAATACGTCTCCCTGTCACGGAGAAGATCGCGGGTTCGATCCCCGTCTGGACCGCCATTGGCTCTGTAGCTCAGTAGGTAGAGCAACGGATTGAAGCTCCGTGTGTCACTGGTTCGATTCCTGTCGGAGCCACCATTTCAGAAATGGCCAAATTCACATTAGTGAATTTTTTTTTATTCAAAAAATCCCGCCTCAATCATCTGCTTTGGTGGGATTTTTAATTTTTGCAAAAAGAAAATGAGGTGCAAACCTCATTTTTAGACTATTTTTTGTTGGTCTCAAAGGTGAAGAGCTTTAATAACCATATCATCAACAGAACTGTATTTTTCAATTGTTTTCTTTAGATATTGACTATTTCCACCAGTGAAAATAACTGCAAGTTTTTCTTTGTTAATTTCTTTTAGAAATCCTTCTATTGCATACATAGAACCATTCAAAATACCACTTGAAATAGCGTTTTGAGTAGTTAAACCAAGTTCGCTTTTAGGTGCTACTAATTTAAAATCCTCAATCATTGATGCATTGTCAACTAAAGATTTTAAACTTAATTCAATTCCAGGCATTATTGTAACACCTTCAATATTTTTGTTCAATATTTTTGAAATTACAGTTGCTGTTCCTAAAGAAACTACGATTGCACTGTTGTAATTTTGAGCAACATAAAAAGCATTTAGCAGTATATCGCTCCCTACTTCTGCTGTGTTTTTGATTTTTTTTGCAGTTAGTTGTTGTTTAGTAAAGGATGCAAAATTAATGAATTGTACATTAGTTTTTTCTTTGTTTAAACAAGATAGTAATAGTGGATTTTTTTCATTATTTACAGAAGAAATAAGGGCTTTTTCAATTTTTTCTTCTTTTAAGTCTTTTTTAATTCACAGTAATATGTTTTCAATTTCTTTTTTATCAAAAGAAGTAGAAATTGTGTTAATTTTCATTTTTTTGTCTTTTATGTAACCGATTTTTAAGTTTGAGTTACCTAAATCTATATAAAGTGTCATTTTACCTTTCCCTTCACATTTTAAAAATTTCTAAAAATTCTTCTAAATCTAATTCTTGTGGTCTAACGTTTGGTTTTAGGTTTAGTTTAGAATATATTTCCTTAATTTGATCTTTAGACATAAATACTTTGAGATTGTTTTCTAATTTTTTTCTTTTCATAAAAAAACAAGCCTTGATAAATTCTAAGAAAAAATTCATGAATTCTTTGTCAATATTTTCTTTGAATTCTAAAACAACTACAGCTGAATTTACCCTTGGTTGAGGATAAAAAGATTCAGGAAGTATTTTAATAATTTTTTTTACATTTGCCAAGAACTGACAACTAACAGAAAGTTTTCCGTATTGTGGTGTATTTTTCTTTGCAATAATTCTTTCAGCAACTTCATCCTGAACCATAATCGTTAATTTTGAAAACTTTTCAATACTATCAAAAATTTTAAAAAGAATATCAGTTGTTATGTAATAAGGAAGATTTGCAACAACATCTTTTTTTCCTTCTCACTCAAATTTCGCTTCTAAAAAGTCTCCCTGAATTAACTCAAAATGAGGTGCTGAAATTTTTTTATTCAAGATAGATACCATATCTTTGTCAATCTCATAAGCTGTCACTTTTTTTGCACTTCCCAAAAGATAAGTTGTTATCGCACCTTGTCCTGGTCCGATTTCTATTATTTCTTTACCACTTGGTTTTGCCGTTTTTATAATTGTACTTATTACATTTTGGTCTATCAAAAAATTTTGACCGAATCTCTTTTTTGCTCTTATAGTTTTATTAATCATATAAATCCTTTTATTTCTATATATAAATTTTAACAAAAAAAGCGATTTATTTTGGTTAAATCGCTTTATATTGTTATTTTTTGAAAACTTTTTGGAAGTTTTGCTCAATAATTTGCTTTAATTTAGAAATTGATATTTTCTTAATTAAAGCAATTGTTTCAACTGTGTATTTCACATAATCTGAGTGATTGGTTTGTGATCTAAAAGGTTCAGGAGCTAAATAAGGAGCATCTGTTTCTGAAAAAATTCTTTCAAGCGGAATCATTTCAACAACTTTTCTCGACTCAAAATTCTTCTTGTAAGTAATAACCCCTGAAAAAGAGAAGTAAACATTTTCAAACTTCAAGAATTTGTGAGTTCATTCTCTATCTCCGCTGTAAGTGTGGAAAATAAAGGTGGTTTTTCTGTATTGTTCTTCTTTTAATAATTCATAAAACTCTGCAAGACCTTCTCTGATGTGTAAAATAACAGGGAGATTAAATTCTTGAGCAACTTGAATTTGTTCTCTTAGTGCCTTGATTTGAGTTTCTTTGGATGCATTGTCATCGTAGTGAAAATCAAGACCTATTTCACCAATTGCATAAACGTCCTCTGTAATAAAGTTTCTTAATTCTGTGTAATCTTCTTTATCGTTTACATCATTTGGATGAACTCCTAAAACTGGAAAAACATTTTTGTGTTTTTTGAATTCCTGCATTATTTCTGTATTTTCGTCTCAAGAAGTTCCAACAAAAAGCATTTTTGAAATACCATTTTTAAAATTATTTTGAATTTCCTCTGTAGGGTTTTCATAGTATCCTTTTAAAGGATGAGCGTGCAAATCAATTAAATCACTTTCTTTGTAGTCTGTTGATAAACATAAAAATGCATCATTTTCTTTTGATTCCAAAATCATTAAATCACTAAAAAAGTCGCTTTTGGAATCTGAATTATTAAGATAAAAAACAGATTCTGTATTATGTTTTTCTTTAGCTAATTGAAGAGATTTTTTAACAATAAATTCGTCTCAAGAATAACTAACAAAAGAGCTATTAATCTTAAATTCTACAAAAATTTTATTATCACTTTTTCTTTTTAAAATTGCTAAAATACAGGAAATTTCTGTATTTTCTTCGTCCAAGTCCACTAAAAAGTAAACATCCCCAAAAAATAAAAGATTATTTTTTGGATTTTCAATTTTTTTTACAAGAGCATTCAAAGTACTAAAATTACTATATTCAAATTCTTCAAATAATTCAGAACTAAAAAGATTATTTTTTCAGTTTGAATTAGAATATAAAGTTTCGAATTTTGGTTGTGTTTTTTTAAATTGTCAGTTTGCCATTTTTTCTCCTATTTAAAAATATCTATTTTATTAAGTTTGTTTTTATTTCATTGATTTGTTTCAATTTCTCATTTGAGAAATTCCTCGTTTTCAATTTTGTATTTAGAAATTAATTGAGGATTGAATTTTAAAATTATTTTGTGTGAGTGATTATTAGAAATTTTATGAATTATATAAATGCTTTTTAGTTTTCATTTTTCATGGATGAATTTTAGACCTTCCTGCAAGCAAAATGCTCCAATTCCTTTTGATCTGAAATTAGGATTAACTCAATATCCGATGTGTCCGTGTTGTTCTATTATTTTGCTTGTATCATTTTTAGGTTTTCTAACACTTACCATTGCTAATATTTCATTTATATCTTTATCTTTATCAATTAGAAATAGAAACTCGCCCATAACATCAAATTTCGTTTTACCTTCTGAATTAAGTTTCATTCACTCAAAAGCCTGATTGAAGCTATTTTTGATGTCATCAATTCCCGCAAAAGACAGAAACTGATAGTCTCAATTAGTTTTTTCGAAAATTTCTTTGTGTTGAAGTTCGAGTTTTTGAAATTTTAAGTCCATTTTAGCCTCCTAATGTTTTAAAACTTTACTAAAAGTTATATAATTTAATAATATATAGTTTAATTTTACATTAAGGAGCAAAAAATGCAATACGAAAAAAATGTGTTGTTTGGAATGGAAAATTCCCAAAATTTAGCTAAGAAAATTTCAGAAAAAATAGGAATCCCTTTAACTCCTATCAAAAAAGAAGTTTTCGCTGATGGAGAAGTTATGTTGAATTCTACAGAAACTGTAAGAAATTCAAATGTATTTATAGTAGCAAGTACTCACACTCCAGTTAATAACAATATTATGGAGTTATTAATCTTTATTGACTCTCTAAAAAGAGCAAGTGCAAAGGAAATTACTGTTATTTTATCTTACTATGGATATGCAAGACAGGACAGAAAAGCAAAAGGAAGACAACCGATTGCTGCAAAACTTGTTGCAAACCTTCTAGAAACAGCAGGAGCAACAAAAATAATCACAGTTGATTTACACAACCCTTCAATTCAAGGGTTCTTCAACATCCCTCTTGATGATCTTAGAGGTCAATTCATTTTAGCCAAAAGACTAAAACAGAAAAAACACGAATTTACTGTAGTTTCACCAGATCACGGAGGAACTGTAAGAGCAAGAATTCTTTCAGAATTATTATCTGCTTCAATTAAAATCGCAATTATTGATAAACGTAGAATCGGTACAAATCAAACAGAAGTTTTAGGTATGATTGGTACAGTAGATTCAGAACATGCAATCATTGTTGATGACATCATTGATACAGGTGGAACAATTCTAAAAGCTGCACAAACTGTAAAAGAACACGGTGCAAAAAGTGTTACAATTGTTGCAACACACGGAATTTTTTCAAAAGGATTTGAAATGTTTGAAAATAGTGAATTTGTTGATAAAGTTATTATCACAGACTCAATCGAACACGAAAATATGGAAAAATTCTCTAAATTAGAAGTTGTTTCACTTTGTGATTTCATATCAGAAGTTATAAACGCAACAATCAACAGATCTTCTGTTTCTGATATTTACAAAGGTTTTAAAGATGACCTCATTTAAAGAAAAAACAAGACAAATAGTTAATAATGAACAAGCTTTTTTAAAACTAGAAAAATATGTTGAATTGATTGAAGAAAAGAATAAACACATGAATCTAACAGGATTTAGTGGAGATAAACTTTGAGAAGAAGGAATCTTTGAATCAATTGTTTTTCTTCAAAATCAATTTCAAAAAGAAGGATTAATAAATAAAAACATAGAACTTCTTGATGTAGGCGCTGGAGCAGGATTTCCCTCTGTTCCCTATGCAATAATAAATGAAAATGTAAACTTAACAATATATGAACCGATGCAAAAAAGAGTTGACTTTCTGAATATTGTAAAAGCAGAATTAAATTTAAAAATGAATGCTTTTAAAATAAGAGCAGAAGAATCAAAAGAAAAAGAAAAATTTGATTTTGTTTGCGCAAGAGCTGTAATGGACTTAAGAAAATTAATCGAAGTCACACACTTTTTAGCTAAAAAAGGATCTGTGTTTTCTTTTTTAAAAGGTCCAAAGGTTTTTGAAGAACAAAAAGAAGCTTCTTGAATAATGTCAGAGCTGAAAATTGATCCAAAAATTGAAAAAATTAACACACAAAATGATAAAGATAATTACTCCTTCTCGTTTTCAAAAACAGACAAAACACCAGAAGTTTTTCCAAGAAAATGAGAAAAAATTCTTAAAAACATACACTAAACAGATTTTGACAAAAATCTGTTTTTTGTCAATTTTTTTGCTGATTTTTGGTGGAAAAATTTAGGAAAGAATCTAGAGGATTTCCCAAATTTTTCCTTTTCTCGTGGTTTTTTGCAAAAAATTTCTATTCTAGTGTGGAGGTCACATAATGGAAATTTACAAATACGGAAAAATAATTTTCAAAAATCACAACTACATAATTTTAGAAAGTCACAGTGCTGGCCACATTATTTATGTAGCAAATACAGAAAGATTTGAGAAAGGAGAAACAAGAAGAATTTATCTCTATCATTGAGAAAGTGAATATCAAAAAACCACATATGGTTTTGAAAACTTTTGAGAAAGAATTCTCTTTGAGGACTTGATAACAATAAACGGAATCGGTCCAAAGACTGCAATTAATTTCTTGTCTCACGGATGAGAGAAGTCAATGATTTATATTTCTGAAGGAAACTGAGAGCAAATTGCTAAATATCCTTACATCACACCTAAAATCGCAAGACAGATTGTTTTTGATTTCGAAAAGAAATACAAAAAAATGGTTGAATCAATGAAATCAAGACAGCAAAACAGCGAATCTGAGGTTGATGGCGATGAAATCGTTGAGAACTTAGCGCAAGAACTTGAAAACGCAACATCAGCTTCAAAACTTGATATGAAAATGAGTTCTGATCTTGAGGAAACACTAAGAGTTCTTGGTTTCAAGAAAAAACAAATCGATCTTGCATTGTCAGTTGTTGAGCCTAATGAAAATTTTGAATTGCTAGTTGAACAGGCGATTAAGATAATTTCAAATGCAAGAGAATTTAGAAATTAGACCAAAAAATTTTGATGAATTTATTGGTCAGGAAGAATTAATAAATACTTTAAAGGTCTTAATTAATTCTTCCAAAAAAAGAAGAAAAACACTTGATCATATATTATTTTACGGTCCGCCAGGACTGGGAAAAACAACTTTAGCAAAAATCATTTCTACAGAAACTGAAGGTCAAATTAAGTTTATTCAAGGATCTTTAATAGAGAAAAAATCAGATATTTTATCAATTTTTGCTTCATTTAAAAAGGGTGATATTATCTTTATTGATGAGATTCACTCAGTCAACAAAAATGTTGAAGAACTGCTTTATACAGCAATGGAGGAGTTTGTTTTGGACATTCAAATAGGTGTTGATGGTGAGCAAAAGATAATGAGAATGCGCCTTCCGGAATTTACAATGATTGGAGCAACAACAAAAATAGATGGACTTAGTCAACCACTAAGAGATCGTTTTGGTTTCATTGCAAAACTCAAACCATACAGCGATTTTGAAATGTCCAAAATAATCAAGAATTCATCTATCAAACTCAAACTAAAACTAGCTGATGATCTGATTTCTTACATAACCAAATTTACAAATGGTACACCCAGAATTGCAAATAACATTCTGAAAAGAGTTAGAGATTTTTCAATTTATCAAGAAACAAAAGAAATAGATCAAAAACTAGTTGATACAACTCTGAAAAATATCGGAATTTACAAAGAAGGCCTTAACAACCTTCACATAGAATATTTAAGATTACTCGGAAATATCTTTAAATCCAAATCAGTTTCGCTCGATGTAATTTGCGGAATATTAAAAGAATCAAGAGAAAATATTCAAAAAAACATAGAACCTAGCTTGCTATCAAATTCTTTGATAGAAAAAACAAGCAGAGGAAGAAAAATAACTGCTAAAGGTTATGATTATCTCAACTTCAATGTAGATTAAAAACTAACGCAAAAAGAATAAATTATAATAAAAGATTTCTAATTTTATCATAACGTGTTATAATATAATAAACAAGTGGTTCAGTGGTAAAGTGGTTTAATACGTCTCCCTGTCACGGAGAAGATCGCGGGTTCGATCCCCGTCTGGACCGCCATATATTATAGTGTAATGCCGAATAAAATTAGAATGAGTTAGAAGTTACTTGTTCTTTTTTCACTTTTGGAAAAAGGCGAAAGGAAAAATATGAATCAATTTAATCATAATGCCATTGCCAATATTTCTTTACACGAAAAGAAAAATTTAGTAAGAAACATTTTTATAGTCTCTAAAAAAATTAAATTTGCAAACATAATGAATGCAAATGAGTTCCCAAAATTTGATGAAAATGGAGAAAAAATAGAATTTGAATCAAGGCCAACCACATTTGAATTAATTATCTCTTTACTTCCAAAAAGAGATGTGTTCATTTTGGAAAAAGAATTTAGTTCAAACGACCCGCTTTGATATAGAGATTATTGCTCAAAAAGCACATATTACAAAGACTTGAATGCAGCTTTAGATCGTTTTATTCACTTCTTATATGAATAATGCACCTGTAGTTTACAAAATAAAAGATAATCAAGAAACAGAAATAGCAAATATAAAAGAAATAATCGATATCTCTAAAAGAAAACTTATACCTTCTACAAGAGATAAAGAAGACAAACAATACATCGAAATTAAAAGAAACATCAAAGATGACACATTTGTCATCAAAGTAACATACTTTTCAAAAACAGAAAAATCTGTCAGAACAGAAATTGAGATCAATAACACGCTTATTGAGCAAAAAGTTGTGCAAGATATAAAGGTTGAAGGATACAAAACGTTTTATTTTCCCTTTATTCAAAACACAAAAATCAAATTTTCTGACATCCAAAACATGAGCATTGTCAGCACAAACAACACAACTAATAACCCTTTATTAATCAGTCAACTTACTTTTAATAAAAATCCTAATAAACAAAGTGATTTTTTCGTTGAAAATGCATTGAATTTTCAAACAATGAAAATGTACAGAACAGCAAGCTTTGTTAATGATATTGAAGATCATTATCAAGACGGCCAAACTAAAATCTATTTCAATAATATCACTTTTTACAAAATGCCATTGGTTCAAGGTGAACACAATGAAGTCCTTTTTAAAGTTGTTGCAAATAACGATAAAATAGCTGAATCTGAACTTTTAGACAGAGATATAGCTATCGTTACAAAAAATGTTGAAAATCTTCCCCTAGAAAACAAAGAGAAATTGAATGTGTCTTTTTACAGACATTCTCATCCTAAAAAATATAAAGGGAAAACAGAAATTGGTGAAATTAGAATAACAGATGAAACTTACTATGACTTTGAAACTTCAACAGTCAAAAAAGGAGTAAACAATAATTCCAAGAGAGGTTTTTTAGTTCCTTTCAACTTCTCTGGACAAATCTTTGCCAAAATTAATCTTTCAATTAATAACGATTATAAAGATATTTCCCTTTCTTTTAAACATAATATCGAAAAAAGATGACTGGACAAAGATGAAGGTGTTGTTAAGTTATTAATTAATCAATATGAGGAATCTGAAATTTCAGAATCCGAGTTTCGCTTAATTGAAAACAAACAATTTAAGTATGTAATCGATTCAAATTTATCTCTAGAAGCACTGAAAAACCTTTATTTTAGCAATAAAAGAGAGGAAGATGAAGATGAAAAAGATTCTAAAAAGCCTCGCTAAAAACAAAAAGATTTTAATTATTAGTGCTTCTGGAGTTGCTGGTGTTGGAGTTGCTGGAGTTGGGACTTATTTTGCAGTCTCACAAACTAAAACTTTTGTTCAAGAACACAATGAAGAACAGCAATACCAACTTAAAGTTGAAGATGTTTTCCCTTCAATTGATCAAAAAGATTACTATCACTTAATTGAAATAGTTGACAAAAAACCTGTAATTACAGACAAAATGATTGCGTTTTTTATAAAAGATGTAATCAAAAAATTGGGTGTTTCTTATGGAAACATTAAATTTGCTCATGACAAAAAAGACGATCAAAATGCAAATGTAGAATTTATTTGAGAGTATGAAAATCAAATTTTAAGAAAAAATTATCACTTCTCCATTCGTTATGGGTTATAATTCTTGTATGAAAGATTTAGTATATAAAAAATTATCTACTTACACAAAGAAAAAATTCGACGATGAAAGTGGAGTTTTCGAAATAGGAATTGATTCTCTTGACTTTGTTGAAATAATTTCTGATTTAGAAACTGAGTTAAACATCGAAGTTTCTGATGAAGAATTAATGTCAATCAAGAAGATTTCAGATATTATATCTATTATTGAATCAAAGAAAAAATAAATGCAAGTTATCTTGCATTTATTTATTTTAAAAAATGTATAAAGTTATAATGCACATTGACATTGACTCCTTCTTTGTTTCTGCAGAAAGAAAAATCAATCCTTCTTTAAAGGGAAAAGCTGTAGCAATTGCCTCAAAAGGAGAAAATTCAATTGCAGTTTCTCTTTCTTACGAAGCTAAACAAAGAGGAGCAAAAGTCCCTTGATTAGTAAAAGAAATTAAAAAAATTATCCCAGATATAATTATAGTCAATCCCAAACACGAACTCTACTCTTCTGAATCGCAGTTTTTCTTTGATTTTTTAGCTAAATTAATCACATATAAAATTGAGCCGCTTTCTGTTGATGAGTGCTTTGTTGATGTTACAGAATTTTCAAAAAAATTCTCTACAAAGGAAAAAATGGGGGAATTCGTCAAAAAACAGATTATGGACAAGTTGCAACTTCCTGTTAGTGTTGGAATTTCGCACAACAAATTATTAGCAAAAATGGCTACAAATCAAGCAAAGCCCTTTGGCGTGAAATTCATCTCAAAAGAAATGATAGCAACTGATATTCTTCCTTTAGAAATTCATAAATATTACGGAATCGGAAAAAGAACTGCAGAATTTTTAGTTTCTCAAGACATTAAAACAGTAAATGATTTTCTACTAAAAGCCCCGAAAAACCCTGTATTAATGAAAAAAATGGGAAAAAAAATACTAGATGTTATCGATGATTTGACATCTACCGGTAACGACTTTGTAGACTATAAAGCACACGATCCAAAAAGCATTTCGCAGCAAGTCACTTTCGAAGCTAACAAAGAAATAACAGAAAGAACTGTTGCTCTTGAGTATCTTAAATCAATCTGTTTAAATTTAAGTAATAAACTCAAAAGACAACTAATGATTACAAACTATGTAGGCTTGAGCATCTTTAATTCAAATAAAGCCCCTTTAAGCAAAAAAATAAAATTACCCAAAGAAACAAATGATTTTGAAATTATTTATAAAAGCGTGCTTAAGCTTTTTGATTTCCTTTGAGAAGAACAAAAAATCAAGTCTTTACTTGTGTTTTTCCCAGAACTCAAAAAAGAAACTTATGTAACAAGAGCTATTTTTGATGAAGATAAAGACTATACAAAAGAAAAAGAATTGATCCTAAAAGTCAATGAAACTATTGGTCATCGTGCTTTAATGAGTGTGTCTGATTTTCAAAAAGAAAAACAGAAATCAAAGGTCGTAAAAAGGTTTTTCAAAAGTTAAAAACACCCTCAATGCGGTGTTTTCGTTTTATTTTGCTTTTTGTTTTTTTGGTTTTGCTTTTTCTTTGTATTTAATAATTAGAGCAATTTGGACTGAATAAATTATCATCGCAAATAACTGAACTAATAAAACATAAATTGTATCAATGTGATCAGCCATATTTCAATTTAGATTAATTGGTGTTAAGATTCAATAAACTTCTCAAATAAAGTTAACCATAAATCCTAAACCAAGCATGATAATTGAAAGATCTCTTACAGCTTTTGTTTTGATAACCTGTATTGTTTGAGGTAAAAAGGCAAAAGAAGTTGAAGATGCAGCTAAAGCTAAAATAATGTAAGTTATTGAAATATGAGCAAATTGCCATCCGTTGTAAATTGCTAAAATACATAAAACAACAACTACTAAATTAATTATTACACCTACAAAAATAAAGGGTAATAAAACTTTAGATTCGCTATATTTTAATAGAAGTGATATGGTTATTGTGCTTAAACCAAGAGAGACTAAGTTAGCAACAACAACATGCACTGCCTTACTTGCTAAAAATGCTCCATAAATTGATCAAAGAGCAACTCCAGCAAAGAAAATGTAGAAACTCAACATGTTAACTTTTGCTGTTTTTTCTCTGTAAGTTTTAATTATTTGTGGGATAACAAATGCTACCGTTACAGCAACACCGATATATCCAAAGATCTCTATAAAAATGCCTAACATTTTTCTCCTTTGAATTTGTTTCTATAAAATTTTACCATTTATAAACAAAATTATTGTCTAAAAGCAAAAAAATAGTAAAATTTAAATATATAAAATAAGAGGTGGTTTATGCAGTATAAAAGAATATTATTAAAACTTTCTGGTGAAAGTCTTGCAAACAAAGCAAATAGTTTAGCGATTGACTATCAATTAGTTAAAAAAATAGCTAAACAATTAAAACAAGTAAAAGAAAAAGGAATTGAAATTGCTATAGTAGTTGGAGGAGGAAACTTCTGAAGAGGGGCTTCTGCTGAAAAAAACGGAATTTCAAGAACAAGAGCAGACTATATTGGAATGCTTGCAACAGTAATGAACGGACTTGCTCTTCAATCTGGATTTGAGCAAGAAGGTCTAGCAACAAGAGTTCTTTCATCAATTGACATTGATAAAAGAGTTTCAGAATATTACATTAATGAAAAAACAAATAAATATTTAGAACAAAAAGAAATAGTAATTTTTGTTGGAGGAACAGGAAGACCTTTCTTTACAACAGACACAGCAGCTACTCTTTTTGCATCAGAAATTAAAGCTGATGTTATTCTTGCTGGAAAAAACAACGTTGAGGGAGTTTATGATTCAGATCCTAAAACAAACCCAAACGCAAAAAGATTTGACACTATCACATATGATGAAATTATTGAAAAAAACTTGAAAGTTATGGATTCAACATCCTTTTCAATGGCCAGAGACAACAATATAAAATTAATAGTATTTAACATTAACGATGACGACTCAATTATTAGAGCAGTCGAAGGAAAAATAAATCACACAAAGGTAATGAATTAATTATGGAATTAGACTTATATTTAATGGAACTTGAAGATAGATCACAAAAAGTTATTGAAAATTTCGAAAAGCAGCTATCTAAAATATCTACAGGACGTGCAAATCCTCAACTTGTAGCTTACATTAAAGTAGACTACTACGGAACACCAACACCAATTGAACAAATTGCTTCAATTTCTGTTCCACAAGCTCAACAAATACTTATAAAACCTTTTGATATCTCTTCAACAAAAGATATCTATGCTACAATTGTTGCTCAAAACTTATCAGTTCAAGCTGTAAATGAAGGACACCAAATTCGTTTAACTTTCCCTCCTTTAACAACAGAAAGAAGAAGAGAAATGGTTAAAGGTCTTTCAAAAACAATTGAAGATGCTAAAGTTGGAATCAGAGTAGCAAGACAAGATATTAACAAAGATATTAAAAAAGATGAAGAGCTAACAGAAGACGAACAAAAAAGATATTTAGACCAAATTCAAGTTTATGTAGATAAAAAAATAGATTTAATTTCAAAAATTGCTGCAGAAAAAGAAAAAGATTTAATGACCATATAATGAAAACGAAGTTGTCACAAAATAAACTATTTAAGAGATCTCTAACTTTTGTAGTTCTGTTATTAATAATCGTCCCGCTTCTTTATTTAACTTATGGAGCAGGAGTGGCTGGAAGAATTTCGGGAACTGTTTTATTTTTAATTTTAGGAACATATGGAATTTTTGAAGTCCTCAATAATGTTTTTAAAACAAAATGAACGACCTTAATTTTTACAATAATTAGCTTGCTTTATTATTTCCTACCCTTCGAAAAACTCAATAATATGATTAATTCAGGGATTTCAGATTTAAAAGCCCTAGAACCAATTATTAAGATTCATATCTATGAATTTGCTGTTATTTCTTTATTTTTAATTCTTGTTTTAGTTGTTTTTCTAACTGAAAAACAAAAAAATCAAGATACATTTAAAAAGTATTTAATTGTCTTTTTAACAATTAGCTTTATTCCGATTTTTGTAAAATCTTTTTTAGTTCTTAATGTGTATTCTTTCTGATTAGCACTTACAATAGGTGCTGTAGCAGCTATTTCTGATACATCTGGCTTTATCGGGGGAATGTTACTAGGACACAGATTTTTCAAAAACAAAATGGCTCCAAAAGTTTCGCCTAAAAAGACTTGAGAAGGAGCAATTTTCTCATTTACAATTACTGCGTTATTTACATTTTTAACCTTTTACTTTACAGGATTTTGAGCAAACATCGAGATAAATTGATTATTTATTTTAATTTGTTCTATTCTTTTACCTGTTGTTTCGATTTTAGGAGACTTGCTGTTTTCAGCAATCAAAAGAACTCTTAAAATTAAAGACTTTTCTAATATTCTTCAAGAACACGGAGGAATTATGGATCGTTTCGATTCGACTTTCCTAGTTGTTTTAACACTAACAGGTTTAATTTCAATTTTTATTTAAATTAGGAGAAATATATGGAAAACAAAAAAACCACAAAAAAACCAAAAAAAGCACCTACTTATCTTTTTGCACTTGATTTAGATGGAACAATTCTTTCTAATTCATCTACAGGAGAAATACACCCAGAAACATTTGAAGCATTAAGAATGGCAATCGAACAAGGACACAAAATCTGTATTATTACAGGACGTCCATGAAGAAGTACAAAGCCAATTTATGAAAAATTAGGTTTAAACACAGTTGTAGGAAACTACAATGGTGCGCACATTCACAACCCAAGTGATGAATTCTTTATTCCACAAATTCACTACTTAAACCTAAATGAAATGCTTTATATTTTAGGTGATAAAAAAGTTAAAAAAGAAATGTCAAACTTAGCTATTGAAGGACCTGGTTGAGTTCAATTACAAAAAAGAGATGAAGCTCTTGAAAAAGTTTTCGGATTCTCAGATTCTCTAAAATTCACTGTAGGAATCAATCTTAACAAGCTGCCTCTTAAACCTACAGGAATCGTTTTTGATGTTAAAGAAACTACAGATGTTTATGAGCTAAAAACATATCTTGAAAGAAAATACGGAGATCTCGGAGAGTTTTCTTCTTGATCAAAAGGAGAAGGACTTACACCTGTTTTTGACATCACTTCAGTTGGGGTAAACAAAGCAAAAGCAGTTTCTCTTTTAATGAGATACTACGGAATTGACATTGATAATACAATCAGTATTGGAGATGGATATAACGATGTTCCAATGTTCAATGTAACAAATATTGCTGTTGCAATGGGAAACAGTGATGCAAGAGTTAAAAAACTAGCAACTGTAGCTCTTAAGAAGACAAACAAAGAAGGCGGAGTTGGATACTACATCAAAAAATTCCTAAAAGATCCTCAAAAAGAAATTATGAAGTCTAAAAAAGTAAGACACTCAAGAAACAACAAAGAAGCGGAAATTACCTAGTGAAAATTTTATTAGGATGTGATGAAACTGGAGTTGGCGACTATTTTAGCCCAGTTATTGCTACTGCACTTTTCATTCCTGAAAACAAAAAACAACTAATTTTAGAAAACAACTTAATCAGAGACTCAAAACGTTTAAGTGATGATCAAATTAGAAAAGTTGCACCTTTTATAAAGGAAAATACTGTATTTAAGACAACAATTCTGTCTCAAAAAAATTACAACAAACTAATTCAAGACTTAAACGCAAACGAACTTAAGATGCTGATTCATTTAATGAACATTAATTATTTAGAAAAAAATCACGCTGTTTCAGAAGTGATTATAGATCAGTTTTCAACCACAAATTCAATTCAAAAATATATTCAAAAACTTTTAAGTTCAAAGCTTCCACTCTCTAAAATCAATTCAAAATTAATTTTAGAAACAAAAGCTGAAGATAAATATTTAGAAGTTGCTTGTGCATCGATCATTGCTCGTGCAGAACTGTTGGATTACATGCAAAAACAAAGAGAAGAATGAAATTTTGTTTTCCCTCTTGGAGTTAACAATATGGTTAAGCAGGCAGCAAAAGAATTTATTAAGCAACATGGATACGAAAATTTAGTGCATGTAGCCAAAGTTCACTTCAAAACCACAAAAGAAATAATAGACAACATTTAAAAATTAACCTGTTTGGGTTAATTTTTATTTGCTTCTGTTTGACCAAGAGAAAAGAAAGAATTTTTATTATGATTATCAATTATATTTTGAAACTCTTCTTCAGTTAACACAAAGCTTTTTGTTGTTATAGTTATTGTGTAGTCGTTTTGTGTTTTAGGGTCGCTTTGTTTGAATTTTGTCTGGTATATATTGTAAGTTTTTTGGTCATAAGTTGGGATGGTAGAATGTCTTTTTTCATAAATAAATTGAAAATTTTTTAGATCTAAATTAAGCTGATTAATTCAATATTTTTTGTCCTTAGAATTGTCATTCCGCTCTAAATCACTTATCGCTATTTCAAAGAGATTAATTAATAGATAATCATTGTTAGTATCTATAATCCCCTTTTTAATTCAAAACACTTCATAAGGAATATAATCTTCTAAATAAAGGGAATTTTCTGTATTTTCGCTATAGTAAGAAAGATTTTTATTGTTCGTTTCTCTTTGTAATAAACCTTTTAAAGATTCAATAAAAGGCTTTTTGTTGTTTGATTTTTCTTTGTTATAATCGTATTCATCAATTGAACCCGATTCATTAATAGAACTTAAATTAAATGAGTAATAATCAGATATTAAAAACGCCTCTTTAAAACTTAAATCAAAAAGATTATCTCTTTTTAATGTTGATTTCAGAAGATAAATTGCTTTATAGTTTTTCTCTTCATCAGAACAACTAACAACAACTTGTGAAAATAATGGAATAATTGCAAAGGAAATGATTAATTTAAGAAATTGGGTCTTCTTCAAAAAAGAGAACATAAGCGTCTTCCACTTCTGATTTTTCAGATGCTTTATTATTTGTATAAATGAAGAATTTTTTCTCAACAGGAAGAATAAAATTAGAATATGGCCCTTCTTCAGATAAATTGGAACTTGTATAATTCGGGAAGTAGAAACCCCCTTCAAAATCTGAACGATGAATTAAATTATATATAACAGAAGTTTTTTCTTTGCTTTTATATTTAAAAGTTAAAAAGAACGGATTTATATATTTCAAAATTTCTTCTTCAGTTATCGTTCTAAGTTCTTTATGTAATTTGTGTAATTTTGAAAAAGTGCCAAATAAAAATCTTATCCTTTTATTTGAATAATTAAGAATATTATTAGATTCATAAACCCCATTTTTAAAATCTTTGATATTTATTTTTTTAACAGAATAAATTAATCTTTTAAGTTTACTTCAATTAATAATTCCGTGTGCAAAATTTGATTTATCTAAAACATTATTTGAATTTCCTGAGCCAGCAACTGCAAGCTTAAGCTGAGGAATGTCGAATTCTTTATTTTCTTTAGTTTCTAATAGCAGTACCATTGCCAATACTATAGGTGTTGAAAAACTTGTACCAGTAAACATATTTTCATTATCATCATCAATTTTTGAAACACTATCTCTTCAATTTGTGTTTAACAAAATATTTTTTTCACTAAATGAATCAGGAGCCAATATTAAAGGAGAGTTTGGAAAGTATTCATTTCCACCGTCTGAAAAATCTTCTAATTTTCCGCTGTCAAAATTACTTGCTCCTACAATAAAGGTGTTTTTTGATGAAGTGAAATAGTTGTTGCTACTTGCGATTTTTTTCTGATAATCTTTAACTTCTTTTTCTCTTCTTTCCAAATAAGCAATAATTTCTTCTAGACTTCTGTTTACGATTTCATTGCTATTTTTTTTATAAATGTATTTTTTAAATTCTTCAAGTCATTTCTCAAATTTTTCATATAGTTTAAAATAATTTCCAGATGAAATGAAAAATTTCATTTTATATTTTTCAGCATATTCGTCAAGCAAGGAAGAACCAGAATAATATAGTTTTGAATAAAATTTTTGGTTTTCAAAAACAGTTATGACAGATTCGTTTGCATGAACTAATTTTAATTTTCACTCAAGAGAATCTTCAGGAGAACTTGTTATTAAATTGTGTATATTTTCAATAGCGCTTATGAGAACAGAAGACATTGAAAATGAATAACTTATATTTATGTGTTTAACACCGTTTTCTTTAAAATAAATTAATATCTCTTCAATTCTTTTTTCGAAATCTGAATTCAATCTTGGCATTTTTGCAGAAAAAATTTCTCCCTTTTTAAATAATCCTGAATCCCCAACAAGAAGAGAAGCAATCTGCGTTGCATGTTTATTTACATTTCAAGATTCTTGAAAATTTTTATTATATAATTCAGGATAATATGCATCTTCCTTAAAATAATGAACAAAATTCGAATTTCTTCTACTTTTATTCTCTAATAACGAATAGTTGCTACTTAAATCTATTTCTTTTAAAGTGTTACCTCCAAATTTTAAAATATTTGAATCTACAAATCCTCCGTCAATTATGCCGATTTTAACTTTTGATTTGGAAGCTATTTGCAACTCTTCATTTGTAAATCCTAATTTATCATATAACTTTTTAAAAATAGAATCATACTCTTGTATTTGTCTACTGAAAACATTTTCATTCTCATTTATGTTTTTCATGGAAACAATATTAAAAGCAATAGGCACTATAGGTAAGCCTAATAACAAAATTTTTTTCTTCATAATTTCACCTTTATAAAATTTTTATTTTTGCAATAAAACTATCATTTATTAAATTTTTTGGAATTTTTTCTACAAAAGAAAACATTTTGATTTTTAGCTCTCTTGAGTTGTTTTCTATAAACAAACTTTCTGTTGAAAAATTAAGTTTGTTTTCACCTTTAACTATCGGAATTCTGTAATTAACATCCAAAATAAAGGCATTATTTTCAAAACCTTTATAATCAACGCTAAAATCAAGCCTTTCCATACCTAAACGCATAACATCGAAGAAGTAAAAATTTAATAGAACATGTTGATGCTTTTCATCGCTAAATGCATTATTGTTTAAAAATTTAATTTCTGCTCCAATTAAATTTTTTGTATTTTCTCTATTTCACACATTTACAATGGCGTTATTTACTTTTTCGGTATTTTTATTTAAAAATAGGGAATTAAAACTTTGAGATTTAGTTAGTTCAAACTCCATTTTATTTTTTAGATTTACAAATTCTATTCTTGTTTTATCTTTTTGAATATATACACCATCGTCTCAAAACAAGAGACTATTTCTCTTGGTTTTGTCTTTGATGTATAAGGTATCTCTAATTTGTGGTTGAAGTGCATGCGAACAAGAAAAAAGACTCGCTGAACCAATAAATAAAGAAAAAACAAGACTTAAAATAGTTTTCTTAATTCTACACCTCCTTATATTCAAATTATCTAACTTTTTAAATAAATAAAAAAGTAAAAAAACAAAAAGATAAAAAATACAGAAGAAAAATACAAAAAAATCAACTTTTAATTTTTTTAACTTTTTTTTGATACACTCGGCAGAGTTGTTGTATAATATTTTAAGCTTAATATTTAAGTTAAGTTGAATAACATTTTATAAAAAAGAAAGAAAGGACACAAAAATGCCTACAATAGCACAATTAGTAAGCACAGGACGTGAAAATAAAGTTAGAAAAACTAAAGCTCCTGCTCTTATCGTTGGTTACAACTCTTTACACAAAAAAGAAACAAAACTACCTTCACCATTTAAACGTGGAGTATGTACAAGGGTTGCAACAATGACACCTAAAAAACCTAACTCTGCTTTAAGAAAATATGCAAGGGTTAAATTATCAAACGGAATGGAAGTTACAGCTTACATCCCAGGAGAAGGACACAACCTACAAGAACACTCAGTAGTATTAATCCGTGGAGGAAAAGTTAAAGACTTACCTGGGGTTAGATACCACATCGTTAGAGGAACACAAGATACAGCTGGTGTAAACAAAAGAAACCAAGCAAGATCAAAATACGGGGCTAAAAAACCTAAAAAATAACATTAATTAATTTACAAATACAGGAGGAATTATGTCAAGAAGAAAACAAGCACCTATCCGTGATGTTCTAGCTGATCCAATTTTTAACTCTAAATTAGTTACAAAATTAGTTAATGCTATTATGTTAGACGGAAAAAAATCAACAGCTCAAACAATTTTATATTCAGCTTTTGATATCGTTAAAGAAAAAACAGGAAAAGAACCATTAGAAGTTTTCCAACAAGCAATCAACAACATTACACCTCAACTTGAAATTAGATCAAGAAGAGTCGGAGGAACAAACTACCAAGTTCCAATGGAAGTTTCTGCAAGAAGAAAACAAACATTATCATTAAGATGATTAATTAACTACTCAAGACTTAGAGCAGAAAAAACAATGGACTTAAGACTTGCAAACGAAATCATCGATGCATCAAACAACACAGGTGGAGCTATTAAGAAAAAAGAGGATACACATAAAATGGCTGAAGCAAATAAAGCATTCGCTCATTTTAGATGATAATCTGATATGTCTAGAAAATACGAATTAAAAGACTACCGTAATATCGGAATTATGGCTCACATCGATGCAGGTAAAACAACAACAACAGAAAGAATTTTATTCCACACAGGAAAAATCCACAAAATTGGTGAAACACACGATGGTGGTTCACAAATGGACTGAATGGAACAAGAAAAAGAAAGAGGTATTACAATTACTTCTGCTGCTACAACAGCATTCTGAAAAGGAAAAAGAATTAACATCATCGATACTCCAGGACACGTTGACTTTACAGTTGAAGTAGAACGTTCACTTAGAGTACTTGATGGAGCTGTAGCAGTTCTTGATGCTCAATCAGGAGTTGAACCTCAAACAGAAACAGTTTGAAGACAAGCAACAAACTACAAAGTTCCAAGAATCGTTTATGTTAACAAAATGGATAAAGCAGGAGCTGACTTTGAAGCTTCAATCCGTTCAGTTAAAGAAAGACTTGGAGGAAATGCAGTTGCTATCCAATTAAACATCGGAGCAGAAAACGACTACAGAGGACTAATCGATTTAGTTGAAATGACTGCTTTTGAATATGATGGCGGAAAAGAAGAAGAAGCAAAACAAATCGAAATTCCAGCTGAATTATTAGAAAAAGCTAAAGAAATGAGAGCTAAATTAGTTGAAGAAGTTGCTAACTTCGATGAAGAAATCATGATGATGGCTCTTGAAGGAGAAGAAGTTTCTGCAGATAGATTAAGAGAAGCAATCAGAAAAGCTACTCTAACTTCTGAATTCTTCCCAGTAGTTTGTGGTACATCATTTAAAAACAAAGGGGTTAAGAAAATGATTGACGCTATCGTTGATTATTTACCTTCTCCAATTGATGTTCCAGCTATTAAAGGATACATCGGTGAAGAAGTTGTTGAAGTTCCTGCTTCAGATGATTTTGATTTTTCAGCTTTAGCTTTCAAAATCATGAACGACCCATTCGTTGGTACATTAACATTCTTTAGAACATACTCAGGAGTTCTACAAAAAGGATCATATGTATACAACTCAACAAAAGACAAAAAAGAAAGAGTTGGACGTATTCTAGAAATGCACGCTAACTCAAGAGAAGAAATCGAAGAAGTTAGAGCTGGAGATATTGCTGCAGCTGTTGGACTTAAAGATACAGTTACAGGAGATACTTTAATTTCAGAAAAAGCAAAACACTTTGTTCTAGAAAAAATGGTATTCCCAGAACCAGTTATTTCTCAAGCTCTTGAACCAGCTTCAAAAGCAGCTACAGAAAAACTTTCAATCGGTCTACAAAAACTAGCAAACGAAGACCCAACATTCAGAACATGAACAGACGAAGAAACAGGGCAAACAATTATTGCTGGTATGGGTGAGCTACACCTAGACATCATTGTTGACCGTCTAAAAAGAGAATTTGGTGTTGAAGCTACAGTTGGAGCACCTCAAGTTTCATACCGTGAAACAATTACTAAAGCAGCTGAAGTTGAAGGAAAACACATCAAACAATCTGGAGGTAAAGGACAATACGGACACGTATGAATTAAGTTTGAACCAAACCCAGATGGTGGATTTGAATTCGTTGACAAAATCGTTGGTGGAAAAATTCCTAAAGAATACATTAAATCAATTCAAAAAGGACTTGAAGACAAAATGGCTTCAGGGATTCTAGCTGGATACCCAATGATTAACATTAAAGCTACTTTATTTGATGGTTCATACCACGACGTCGATTCATCTGAAATGGCTTATAAAATAGCAGCTTCTAAAGCTCTTACAAAAGCTAAAGATGCTATTGGAACAGTTCTTCTAGAACCAATTATGGACGTTTCAGTTGTTGTTCCTGCTGATTATTCAGGGGATGTTATGGGAGATCTTTCAAGAAGAAGAGGACAAGTTAAAGAACAAGAAACAAGAAGTGATGGAGCAAACATCATTAGAGCAGATGTTCCTTTATCAGAAATGTTTGGTTATTCAACACAACTTAGATCTATGACTTCAGGACGTGGAACATACCAAATGCAATTTGACCACTACGAAGTTACTCCAAAACAAATTGCTGACGTTATTATCAAAAAACGTGCAATTAAAGCAGATGAAGAATAATAATATTTCATCCTAAAAAACACAAAAGCAAGCATTTTCTGCTTGTTTTTTTTTTTTTTGAACTTTTGAAATAACTAACTTTTATCAAAACTATAGCACCTTTGGTAAATTATCTTTTTTAGCTTTTTTCTTAAGACTTAACGACGATTTTATATAATAAAAATATAGTAAATTAAGTAATAAAGGAGAAATTATGAAATCAACAAAAGCTAAATTACACAAACTATTATTAGGACTATCTTCAAGCGTTCTATTAATTCCTACAGTTGCACTAAGTTGCCAACCTTCAACACAAAAAGAAAAGACAACACCACCTGCAGAGTCTCAAACCAATCCTCCAAAAGATGCGCCATCAAAACCTGGTGATGATAAAGGCGAAAATCCTCCAAGCGATCAAACACAAACACCACCAACTCCGCCAACTACAGGAGATACTTCAGTACAACCTGTGTTTCCCAGTTTAGGCAAGAAACAAGAAATATCACTTTTTTACAAAAGTTGATATTTTTTTATAACAGCACTTTAGATAATATCTCCATAAATTCTTTATACAATAATTCTTCTTCAAGGT
>NZ_JAFIDB010000001.1 GCF_017052595.1 Mycoplasma procyoni | reverse complement strand
GACCTTGAAGAAGAATTATTGTATAAAGAATTTATGGAGATATTATCTAAAGTGCTGTTATAAAAAAATATCAACTTTTGTAAAAAAGTGATATTTCTTGTTTCTTGCCTAAACTGGGAAACACAGGTATTTTGGACTTAAAGTATCATCTGATGATGCACTTTGTTGACTTGCTGTGTTTTGATTACATGAGATTGCAGTAGCAACTGTTGCAATAGGTAAAACAGCTGTTGCTGAAACTCCTAAAATAACTTTTTTAAATTTATCTTTCATAATAAAGCTCCTTAAAATGTGTCTAATTTAATTATAATACAACAAACAAGCTAAAACTGGAGATTTCTGCTATTTTTTGAATTATATCTGAAAAAATACAGTAAAAATAAGCTTTTTGCTTTTTTTAGATAAAAAAATACAAAACTTAAGTTTTGCATTTTTGAGTATTATTCTTCGTCTTCTTCGTCTCCGATACTAATATCACCGTCAACATTTTTAATTATAATGAATTTAGTTTGACCTGATACTGTATCTGTGTATAGTTTTTGTTCTGATGTATCGCTAAAATTGTAATTTGTAGAATCTATTTGTAGTGATTTAAGTTTGTATCATTTGTTTTCCATCAAGTTTGTAAATGTAGCAGTAATTAAAGTTCTAGCTTTATCACCATTTTGATCTGCATTTGTTATTTGTCCAGAAACATTAAGAATAGTATTTGTTTCAGCTCCGTTTTCACTTTCGAGAGCTACAGCAACAAGGTTTACAGTTATTTGTGAATTTTCTGGATTAAATGTTTGATTTTCTTTTGCAATTGTTTTATCTCATTCTTTTTGTAAAATGAAAGGTGATTCTAAATGAATTTTTAATACCCCTGAAAGAGCCTCTTTATTGTCGTTGAATTCAATTTTATTTACTTTAGGAGCGGATCATTCACTTATATTTTCTTTTACTTTTGTCCCTGTTGTTGAGAATTGTGGTTGAGTATCATTTTTAATTAGTGAATCTTCGTCTGATTTATCAAAAGTATAGCTTGCACTTGAAATTTCGAATGATTTTAGATAGTAAGTAGTTCCTGGTTGTAGTCCTGAAATTGAAAAGTCTGCTTTTGTTCTTGGTTTTTCACCTTCCGCTGCAGCAGAATTAGATAAAGTGGTGCTTGTTGTAATGTATTGTTTTTTCTCATTTTCATCAAGAGAAGTAACTAATGTCATTTTTAGATTTACTGTATTAGCTTGAGCAATTTCTTGAGCCTTTTTCTCTTTTGTTTTATCTCATTCTCTTCTTAAAATAAATGGAGAATCAAGAACAACATGTGCCATTACAGAATTTTCTGTCATTCCATCAAATGTTACTGTAGCTTTTGGTGCTTCTCAAGAAGAAATTTCCGGTTTAGCTTCTTCTCCTGATTTTGTTAGAGTTGTAAATGAAAGTGTTGATTTATCTGTATTTTTGATCATTGATTTTTCAGCAACTTCATTGAATAGATAAGTTTCGCCATTAATTTGTAGCGAATTAAAGTAGTATTTTGCTGTTGCTTGAAGTTTATCAATATCGAATGTTAAATGAGTTCTTGCTTTTTTGTCTTGAGCATCTGTGTTTGAAAGTTTAGCAGATACAGTGATGTATTTAGAACTGTCTGTGTTTGTCTCTGTATTAGAAAGAATTAAAAGAGCATCTACAGTGTTTTCTGTTGAGAATACTTGTTTGTTTTCTTCAAGTTCGCTGTTTCATTCGCTTTTTAGAATGAAAGGACTTTCTAAATCCACTGTAGCGGTTGCTGTATTTCAAGCTGTTGCATTAAATGAAACTGTAGCTTTAGGTGCTTTTCAAGTAGTATTAACTACAGGAGTTTCTTGTTTTGTTGTAAATGAAAGAGTTGTTTTATCTGTGTTTGAAAGTTGTGTTCCTTCTTTGTAAACAACATCATCAACTTGTAGTAAATTAAAGAAATATTTTGTATTAGCTTCTAAATTTTTAAGAGAGAAAGAAACGGTGGTTCTAGGTTTTTTATTATCTTTTTCAACTTTTAATACTTTAGCTGAAAATGTAGAGTATTTGGTGTTTTCACCTTTTTGTTCTGTGTCTCTTAAAACTAAAACTGCCTCAACTTCAGTTTCTGCATTAAATACTTGTTTATCCTTTGCAAGTTCTTTGTTTCATTCACTTTTTAAAATAAATTTATCTGAAAAATCTATAGTTGCAACTGCAGAATTGTCAGAAGCAGAGCTAAATGAAACTGTAGCTTTTGGTGCTTCAAACTCTGTTTTTGTTTGAGCAGGATTTTGTGGATTTGCTGGAAGTTCTGGTTTTGTGTTGTCTTGTTGGTTACATGATATAGCTGCAAAGTTTGCAAATGCAGCAGTCACTATCGTGCTTGTTAGATATAAAAATACTTTTTTGTTTTTTGACATAATTTCTCCTTTTTCTATATTTTAATTTTAACAAAACATCTTTTATTTCTTCATTTATTTGCAAAAAAAAAAAAAAATGAGCTTTTTTGGGCAAAAAATGAGCTTTTTGTGAATTTTAATGAAGCTTATAAAGAAACTAAAAGATTGCTGAAAACACAGAAAAATTGCTATTTTTGTGTTTACAAAAACAACTAAAATAAACAAAAATTCACCACTTTTTAAGTAGTGAATTAAGTTTATTTATAGTCAATTCAGACTAATGTATGGTCTGAAATTCCTGTTCTTATTAGTTCATGGTCACTAATTCCGTTGGTAGTTCCATAATTTTGTTTTCATAATTTATAATGCTCTTGTTTATTATAAACGCCGTCTTTGTAGGCACTTAAAATATCGAATTTAAAGTGTTGATTTTTATAGTAATTGTTAAATGTTTGTTTTTCAGTTTCTGTTATAAAATCAAGGGTATTATTTTCTCTAAAAAGCATTTTGTCATAAGTGTTTGCGTATCCGGTTGTTGCTCCTAAACTTGTTTCATAGTATTCAAAAGGATCTTTGCCTTTTGATTTAAATAAATAGTTTTTGTATGTATAACCATAAAGTAGTTTTTTAGTAATCATTTCATCAAAAAGAGATTGATTCTTTGTTTTTATGTTTGTATCTCCACCAAAAACAATTGCTGCAGGTTCTGTTGTTAGTGAGCTAAAGTAATCAAAAGCTTTTGGAATACTTCTTGCTTCAAAAACTTCTTGAGTTCCTTGTTCTTTGAATGATGAGTTTTCTTCATCGCTTCCCTTTTTTACTCCTGGACTGTCGAGATGTCCAAAAACAGTGATTATTCTTTTATCTTTCTTTATGTCTTTAAATAGAGTTGCAAATAGAGGTCTCTTGAAGTTTCTTTTTACATTGTTTTCATCATTTCCAAATTGAGTTCCTCAACTTGCACCTATTTTTGAGTTGCTAAAAGGAAGTGCTTCAAATAACTCGGATTTATAAAGGATTGCTATTTGTTCTTTTGTTTCTTTATTTACATTAGGATTAGAGTCTTCGATTGGTTGAACAACCATTTTTCATTTAGAACTTGAAGATTCATTTAGTCTTTCAACAATTCTATTTACTTTATCTCCTGATTTGTAATTAATTTCTGTAAGTCCTACAATATCTAAATCTGTTTTGAGAATTGTTTCTGTGATGGCAGTAACTTTTAGTCCTAATTTTGTTGATTTATCTCCTCCAAAATTTAAGATATTTCAGTGTCCAATACGACTTAATCCTTCTGGTTTTTTGTATTGTTCACTTGATTGAGGGGTTATTGGATTTTTGTTTGTACTTTCACCTGGATTAGTATTATCTTGTTTTGATGGATCTTTTAGGAATTTATTAACAACTTCACAGGAAATAGTGCTTGTTAGCACTGCTGCTGATGCTGTAGTTAATGTTAGTGTTTTAAATATTTTTTTGTTTATTTTCATGCTTTATATTCTCCCTCTTTTTGTGTCTTTCTATTATAAACATAAAGTCTAAAAAAGCGAAAAAAATAAAGTAATTTTTTGACTAAAAAAACACCCACACAGGTGTTTTAGGAAATTTTATTTATTTGCTAATTTTAAATATCAGTCTTTGAAAAAGTTGCTGTTTTTAATTCTTATTTTAAGATCTGAAGCATATGATTTTGTTTGAACTGATACAGGTAAAAAGTATTTGTTAAATTGAATTTCAAATAAATTAATTGCGATAAGTCCTAAATAAGAAATAGCAACCAAAACAGCAAATATTAGCGGGATAAAGAAGAGTGATTGAGGTCATCTACTTAATTTACCAAGTGAGCCAATTCCTTCTTGTCCTAAATAGAATCAGTTAGCATCTAAAGCAATTTTAACTTTTGGATTTGAACTGCTGTTTCCAATTGCATTGAAAATTCAGTTTAAGAAGAATATTACAACAGCAGCAACTGTTAAAACAAATGTTCCAATTAAAATAGATCTAAGATCAATAAATGATTTTTCTTTGTATGCAAAGTGAGCTAAAACAGGTACATATAATACAAATGAGTGAGCTAAAATAAAGTCTCAATAAAGCATATTATCATAACCTAAATTTAGTCCTGCATTTTTGTAAAGTGGTGAATCTGGTTGGATGTTGTTGTAAATTATGTCTGATTTTACATATTCTGGAATTACTCCTATATTTGCGAACACAAAGGCTGCAACAGCACCTCAAAAAGCTACAATACTGAAATATTTAACAAAGTAAGCTCTTTTAAAAATGAAGATTAAAGAAGTTGTTACTAGTAGCAATCTACAAAGGTGTAAAGGTAGCATTTCGTACTTTCAAGGATAGTCCCAAACTCCTATTAAAATAATTCTTAAAAGGTTAAATGCAAAGGCAAAAACACCTATTACAACAAAGAGATTGTCTTTAGATAACGTCTTAAATAAATACTTTTTGTTTGGATCTGAATTAAAGTATGCTTGAATTTTTGATTTAAATAGTCAACTTAAAATCAAAATAAACATTACAACACCAAAAATTCCTAAAAATAAAGGTTTTGATTCCTCAAAACTTGCTTGATTGTGTCTTCAATAAAAAAAGTTCATATATTTCCTTTCTTAAAAGTATAGAAATTATACCAAAGTATGCATCAAACAGTGCTTTTAGAAATAAAAATATTTAAAAAATGGCAAAATTTAACCTTTTTCAGTCTAAAAAAGCACGCTAAATTAAAGAACAAAATAAAAAATATACTCAATTTATTGACTTTTTGAGTATATTTTTATATAATTAATTAGCCATTAAAATAGTAACCTTGTAACCCGGTCAGGACAGAAATGGAGCAGCCGAATCGAGAAGTGCTATGTTTAGTGGTTTTTTTATTTCTTTTATATTTCGAACACAGGTTCGAAAGTTCTCATCAAAATTATCATATCATTCTTAAATTATTTAATATTTAAGAATTTTTTTATTTCATCAACTTTATTTAGTCTTTCTCAAGGAAGATCTAAATCGTTTCTTCCGAAGTGACCAAAAGTTGCTGTTTGTTGGTAGATTGGTTTTTTAAGATCTAGATCTCTGATGATACCAGCAGGTCTTAGATCAAAAATAGAGCTAATAGCTTCTAAAATGTCTTTGTCGCTGTATTTTGAGTTTGTTGCTTTGATTCCGATTGAAACAGGATCAGCAACACCGATTGCATAAGAAAGTTGAATTTCAAGCTCGTCTGCAACATTTGCAGCTACTAAGTTTTTAGCAACTCATCTAGCAGCATAAGCGGCTGAACGATCAACTTTTGTATAGTCTTTTCCACTGAAAGCTCCACCACCATGCGGTGCAGCACCTCCATAGGTATCAACTATAATTTTTCTTCCTGTTAGTCCAGCATCTCCGATTGGTCCACCAATAACAAATTTTCCTGTTGGATTAATTAAAATTCTGTAGTCATTATTCAAATTATATTTATTAGAAACATAGTTCATTATTTCTTGTTTTATAAAGTTCTTAAATTCAAGTTCATTGTAGTTTTCGTCGTGTTGAATTGACATTAGTATAGTGTCAATTTTTTTATTATTTAAATCTGTGTAGTCAATTGTAACTTGGGATTTCATATCAGCTTTAGCTCATTTGAATTTTCCAGAAGTTCTAAGTTCTTCAGCTCTTTTAACTAAAGCGTGCGATAGAGTGATTGCAAGTGGCATGTATTCTGGTGTTTCTTTAGTTGCATAACCAAACATAATTCCTTGGTCTCCTGCACCTATTTGTCCATCTTGTCTGTCGACTCCTTGATTGATATCCGGACTCTGGCTGTTAACGTTTGAAATGATTGTGAAGTCATTCTCGCTATATCCAATGTTCTTTAAGACATCTCAAGCAGTTTGAACAACATCAACATAAGCTGATGTAGTTATTTCTCCTCCAATTATTATTAAACGGTTTGAGGCCATAACCTCACAAGCAACACGTGCATTTGGATCTTGTTTTAAAATATTATCTAAAACTCCATCGCTAATTTGATCACAAATTTTATCGGGGTGACCTTTCCCAACACTTTCTGAAGTGAATAATTTTTTATATGTAAATTTTGACATTTTCTTTTCCTTTCGTGCTAAATAAAAGGACAGAGAAATTAGGGATATACATGTTAGGTTTCCCTCTCGATTTCCACCTTGTTTTTTTCTTAAACAGGTTGGCACACATCATAGTTTCTCAACTCCGTGACTCTGTATGTATTTAGCTTAATAATGATACCAAAATTTCTTAAAAAACAACAAAAAATTTGATTTAAATTTTGTCGAAAATAAAATTTTTAAAAAATTTTCTCAAAAAGTTAAAAAAGGTGGTATAATTTAATAGAAAAATTCACTTTTTGTTTGAAAATGTGAAAAAATTGTAAAGTTTTTTCATCAAAATTTTCAAGGAGTAGAACCGAAATGATAAAAGAGTAAATTTTTCAAAAAAGACTGATTCACGCACCTTTTTAAAAATCCTAGCGTGTAAATATGTAAAATATATGAATTTTGCACAGAGACAAAAAATCTAGAATTTTTTGACTTTTCTATGTGGTAGATAGAAAAAAAATGTTTCCAGAATGATCAAAATAATTTTGTGATCATTCTGTTTTTTTATCGATTTTTTGAGAAAAAATAGCTATGAAATATCAAGAATTTTTGCGATTTTTTTGGCCTGTTTTTTTGAAATTTTTGAAGGCAAAAATCATCTAAAAATTTAATATTTTTTGAGCAGTTTTAACAAAAAAAATATATAAAAATCACCAACAAAATTGTTGATGATTTTAGTTTTGTTCTACTCTTGAAAGTAAGAATAAAGGAGCTGTTTCTGCTCTTAAAATACGCTTTCCTAATGATATTGGAATATAACCTCTTGAGATTGCTAAATCAACTTCTTGATCACTAAATCCACCTTCAGGACCAATTAAGAAAATGCAGTTTTGAGGAATGCTGATTGGCACTTTTGAGTCTATTTCTTTTTCATGAGCAATATATTTATTTTTATAAAAATGATCAAAAACATTTTTATAAAATGTTGGAAAAGTAACTTCCATTGAATAGTTTCTGAATGATTGTTCAGCTGCATTTCTTGAAATTTCATTTCATCTTTGAACTTTTTTGTCAATGTCATTTCCAAGTTTTTGTTCAACTCTTTCAGTAATTAAAGGGATTAATTTAGTTGCTCCAAGCTCGGTTGCTTTTTGAATTAATCACTCAAATCTTTTTGTGTTAATGATTGCAGCAGCAACTACTACTTCTTCATTGAATTCGTGATTTTCATCGATTATATCAATTATTTTGGCAACATTTCCTTCAAGTTTACATTTGTGGAATTTACCTTCAAAAACACATATAAATTCTTTTTCTTCAACTCTTGTTACTTTGATGTGTTGAAGTACATCTTTAGAAAGGATAAAGTAATCTCCTTCTTTTTTATCAACAAAAAAACGCATCATTTTATCTTTTTATTCTCCTTTTTGTTATAATACTATTAATGCCATCATAGCTCAGTAGGTAGAGCACATCCATGGTAAGGATGGGGTCGCAGGTTCGATTCCTGTTGTTGGCACCATATCAAAATGACCTAATGCCGCTTTTAGCGGCTTTTTTAATTTTCTTTTTAATTTTATCACTATATTACAATTATTGCTTAAATAGGTGTTTTTGAAGCTTTATAGTAGCTCAAAAGCCTTCGGTTGAGGCTTTCCTAAAACAAAAGAAAAATCAGCATTTAAGCTGATTTAAACGAGTAATTTGTTTATTTTTGAAATTGTCAATGATGCTGTTATTATAGGCACTATTAAGAAGAAAACCTTAATTATAGGTATTCAACCTAAAACTAAGAATAGTATACTTAAAACTAATGTTGCTATTCATAAACCATATAATTCCATTAATAAATTTTCTTTGTGTGCTTCTAAAAATTTTACAAATGCAATTATCGAAATTACCAAGATTGCAATTGCACCAAATAGTCAAAATAGTAGATATAATACAATACCAAATGAAATTGCAAGTCCTGTAGTTACTGCTTCGTTTACAGATGTAGAATTTGATTGGAAACTAATTGCTGAAAATGTAACTAATAATCAAAAAAGAATTTCCTTTCCTACAGCAATAGCTGAAAACACTAGAAGCGTTATTGCAAGTGATTTAAGTGTTTTGAGTGATGGAAATGATCACATATATTCCTTTCTTTTTTTATTATTATAAATTAATTTTGATTAATTTCGTTGTTTTGTTGTTGTTTAATAATTTGAGTTAGTTTTTCTTTAGTTCTTGAAGCTCAACTTAAGCTTAATGTTAGTGAGATGATAGATAAAATAAATACAGCTTGACCAACTAAAATATTGAGAGCCGGAACAAATTGCAGTGCAATATTGATTCCTTCGATAATTGTGAGTGATAGTCAAAAGTCGTGTAGTTTTTTTGTTTCTTTGTTTGCATCAGCTCCAAATTGTTTAATGGTTAAATAAGTAAATAAAGTGATTAAGAAGTTGGCGATTTGAATACCAATTGCTAATATTATAATGAAAATTCCAATAATTCCTAATCTTCAAAATTGTAGTAATTCAGTTCAACTGAAATTCATTTTCTTAAAGTCTATATCTTTCTCTCCAGAAGAGTTTTGAACAAGAATAAACATTACTAAAATAACCGCTAAAAACACAATAAGTGCTATTGATCCAATTCAAAGAAAAATTTTTGCTAAAGATAACTTTTTAATTTTGTTTACTAAGTCTAATTTACTTGTCATATATTCCTCCTAATTATATTTTAATACTATTACAAGATTTTTCAAATAAATATTTCAAAAAAATACAAAAAAGTAATTCTAATAATATCAACAAAGAGGATTTAGGAGTTGTGTAAAAGTACTAAAACAGAGCAACTGAAAATAAAAAATCCCAAACGGGATTTTAGTTATTTTTCACTTGGAATTATGTGTACATGAGTGTGAAAAACAGATTGATTTGATTCTGGTTCGTTGTTGATTAAAAGAGAAAATCCCTTTACGTTGAGTTTTTTTACTTCTAAAAGAGCTAATTCTCTTGCTTTTTTAATTAAGTATTCTAGATCTTGATCTTCGATTGTAAACAGGTTTCTTGAAAAGGTTTTAGGAACTACTAAAAAGTGTCCTTTTGTTTCTGGTTGAATGTCATAGAAAGCAATAACTCTATCGTCTTCATAAAGAATATTAGAAGGAATTTCTCTGTCAATAATTTTTTGAAAAACTGTTTTCATTATTTAGTTGTTTCCTTTAGTAATTCATCTTTATATTCAATTTTATAACCAGCATCTTCAAAGAATTTTTTGATGTCTGAATAAACACTTGAAGAGTCAGCTAGATATAGAGAATAAGCAAGAATTGTTTTTTGTTCTGCTGTGTTTCAAGGAGTGTTATCTAAAGAGAAATAAAGTTTTTTCTCAATGTTCGCTCCTTCTCCTGTTGTTTGAACTTCATCAAATAAAGGAACGATTTTATTGATGTAAGTTGATGTAATTTTGTCGTAGCTCTCGTTTATTACATTTACATATTCTGGATATGTTTGTAATTCTCTACCTTCTTCAGGAATTGAAGGGGAATAAGTAGGATTTAGTTCACTTTGTCAGTTTATGTCTATTCAGTAGTATTTTGCAGAAGCGTTTTTCTTGTCTTTATCTTTGGTTAGAACCATTTTAACTAAGACTTCAGCTCTTTTTAGTTGTGTAGTTTCGTTTGGTCTTACTCTTTCGATTGTGTAAGTTACATCAGGGTTTTCTGAAGCTTTAACAACTTCTAGATCATCTTTTGTTAATTGGAATTTTGAAGAATCTTTTTTGTTAAATGAATCTTTTAGCTTGATTGAAAGTTGTTTTTTGCCTTTTCACTCAGAAGCAGCAGCTAAATCTTCTTTTGAATAAACGAGTCTGTTGATTTCGTCTACAAATCCTGTTTTAACGTCAGCTTGTCTTTTTAGTGTGTCAACATCATAGCTTAAGTCACCTTTTGAGTTGCTTCCTTGATTATAAAGAATTCCTTTGTAAGAAAGCAGTTTTTTGATTTCTGCGTTGTCTTTAATTCCTAATAGTTCAAAGTCTTTTACAACTTGAGTGTTTGCTGTATTTCTTGGATCAACAGAAACAATTGCATTAAATGTTGTTTCGTCTTTTAGTTGAAGTGCAGCATAAGTTGAAATGTCATTTTGGTTGTTTGAAGACTCAAATTTTCAAACTTGAGCTGGTTGTTTTTCTAATAAAAGAGTTTTTAAGAAAAAGTCTTTTGTTTCTGGGTTTGTTGATTGATATGCACGTCTTTGTGTGTAATTTGAGTGTTCTTGTTTTATGTAATCTTTATATCTTTTTGAGTTTTTGATGTTTTCTTGGTTTGTTAAGAAGTTTAGAGAAAGAACCATTTTGTCAACTTGAGATCTGATTCCTGTTAGAGTGTTTTTATAAAGTAGTTTAAAGGAATCTTCGCTGAAAGTTTTGTTTGGACCCATTTCTAGTTCAAATGCTTTAATTTCTGTAGAATTTAGAGCATTTTTTGCTTTTAGATCACTAACTAATTTAGTTGTAAATGAAGAGTTTTTCTTTAGTTCTGCATTTTGATAGAAATCAAAAGCTTGTTTTGCAGCAGCATAGAATTTTGAGTCTGCTTTGTCAATTTCTTTGTCTAATCCTGCTGTAGCTTCTTTGTATCAGTTGTCTACAAGGATAGTTTGGATTAGTTTTTGTTCAATGAAGTTTTTAGATTCAGCGGAGTTTAGATCTGTATCTTCTTTTGTTCTGTCTGCAGAATTAACAGTTGTTGTACAAGAAGCAAATATTGCAACGGGAGAAATAACAGCAGCTGAGCTAAAAGCAAGTTTAATTAAATTTTTATTTTTCATGTTTTCTCCTTATTTGTTTGTGATTCCAAAGTGTGTTTTTAGTGCTTCATAAACTGCTTCTTGGTCACTTTGTGTTTCTTTTCCTTTAATTTGTCACTGAATTTTTTGAGCATCAAAGTTAAAGTCTGCATTTGTATTATTTTTCTTAATAGTATCGGTAGTTGTTTGAATTTTTGAATTTAAATCAAGAATTTGATTAATGTAGAATGAAGAAATATTGTTTGAAACTAATGTTTTTAGCTCTTGAATGTATTTATCTTTTTCTTCTTGTGATTTGTTTGCTTTTTGTTCTTCAAGTAGTTTGTTAGTGAAGTCATTGTTTTCAAATAGACCATTTAGAACGAAGTTATCGTTTGAAAGTTCTTTAAATAAATCATTTACTCTGATTGTTGAGTTGATTTGTTGGTCGTATTGGTTGTTTGCATTTAGTTGTAGTTGTTTTTTGATTATGTCGTTTAGAGAGTCTGCTGAGTCAA
The DNA here is from genome assembly GCF_017052595.1 of Mycoplasma procyoni. GTDB lineage: Bacteria > Bacillota_I > Bacilli_A > Mycoplasmatales > Metamycoplasmataceae > Mesomycoplasma_A > Mesomycoplasma_A procyoni. The sequence continues at coordinate 194,729 of NZ_JAFIDB010000001.1, read as the reverse complement.
TTTTTTGTGAAACAATAATTTGCATTCCTTTTGATGAAAAGACAATGTTAGCATCATCTCTTAGTTTGTATACAGAGTAAATTCTGTATGAATTTGTATCTTGAGCGTTTGTGTTTTTCTCTCCAAAGACTTCTTTGAATACCCCACCTGCTTTTTTAAGATCTCCATCACTCATTTTGTCAATGAATTCAGTAATTTTTCTGTTTAGTTCGTTAATTTCTGTTAGAGGTTTGTTTGCAAGTGTTGAAGCTTCTGGTAAAAGATTTGCATTTTCATCTACAAATAAAACTTCTTTTAGTTTATTAAATAGTGTTTGTGAAAGGATGTTAGTTGCTTCATGTTTTGTGAATAGGTTATCGATAAATGAAAGACCATATTCTGTAGATTCGCTAAATAATTGGTTTAGGTTTCTGATTGGTTGTTGTCCCAAATATCTTGAGTTTGATTTGTTTGTTGATGAGTTAATGAAGTTTAGAAGTTGCTTGTCCATGTCATTTTGTGCTTTATCATCAGAAAAAGCACCTTTGAAGTTTTCAAGTACTGAAAGAGTTGTTTTTACTTCTTTTGTTGTAGGTTGTGGGTTTGTTTGATCTGCTTGGTTGATTTCTGTAATTGAGTATTTTAAAATTTCTTTTAGAACGTCTTTTGAAATAGTTCAAGCTGTTTGTGAGTTGTCTGTTGCTGGTTTGATGTTTAGTGTGATTTGTGAAACGTTAAAGAATTTGAAACGATCTTTTAGTTGAGCATTGTCTGCAAAGTAGAATTTGTTTACTACATTGTTTGCATTCATGTATTCTTTGACAAAAGACTTAGTTAAAAATGCAGAAACTTTTGCTTCAAGCTTGCTTTTCTCTTTTTCTTCTGGAGTTTTTTGTGCATCGTCTTTTTTGTCGATGTTTGGAATTGAAGCGTTTGCTTTTAAGTCGCCTTTATCAGCATCATCTTCTAAAACGATAATCCCTTTGAATAGTCTGTCTCCCTTTTTGAATACAACATTTCCGTTTTTGTCTTTAACATCTTCGCTTAACACACGGTTTTTAACATCTTTGTAAAGGAATTCTGTAGAAAATTCAGGACTAAATCTTGCAAGTGATTTTTGCTCAATTTCTTTTGAAACTAAATAATCAACAGCTGATTCTATAGTTGTTGCACCACCAAATTGTGCATCGTTTGTTAGATATTTGTTAAATTCACTTTCTCAGTTATCATAACCATAACTTCTTTGGTAACGTCTTCTTTCATCTTTTAAGAATTTTTCTTTTTCAGCTTTAATGTCATCATAAGATTTTAGTTTTGTATAGAATCTACTATTGTCACTTGTTGTTCCTTCAACTTTTGATTTGTCTCAAGCTTTCTTAAATAATTGTTCAGCATCATATTCTTGTTCGTAAAGATATTTAGTTAAAGTTTTTTTAGCTTCATTAAATTGTTCTTGTGAAAGAACTTGTTCTGTTTTAACTCCGTTTAAGATGTCTTCAACACTTAAATCGATTCCTTTATTTGGTGTTGAAATTGTAACAACTGTTTGTTTTGGATCTCTTGTTGAAACTGTTGTTGTTTGGTTGGTTGAAATTCCTAAAGGCAATCCAATCGCAAGTCCTAAAAGAGAAGCAAAAACTACACCACCAACTGTTCATTTGATGATTTTAGCTCTTTTTTGTTGCTCTGGAGTTCTTTCTTTTTTAGGTTTTGAGGATTTAGAATTCATTCTAGCAATTTTTTTAGATAATTTTTCTTTTTTCATAACTACCTTTCGTATAATTAATAATATTTAAATTTTACCAAAAAAAGCAAAATCCCTTATTTTTAGTTTGAAAATCGACTAAAAATAAGGGATTTATTGTACTTTTTTAAAAATCAGATTTAGAAAATAGATTTTCAATGTTCTTAAAATAGTTTAAAAACTGTTTAATTTTAAAGCCAAATAGAACAAAACCAGAGCTTGAAAATTTAGTTTGATAAATGATTTTAAAGTGTTTTCATTGCTTTGAAATCTCTTTTTTGTTTTTCAAAAATTCCTTTTTATTCTTTGAAAAAGCATAATTAAACACACAGACAAATTCCTCCTGAACACTTTGTAGTAAGTTGTTTTCAAAGTATTCTATATCATTGTCATCCTGAAATTTATTTTTCTTAAATGTACCTACTTTTCTAAATAAAAGAATTGCAAGACCAATAATAAAAATTAATAATAAAACTAAAGCAAAGATTCACTCAAAACCTGAATTAAGACTTAAACAGAATCAATAAAAAGCAAAAAAGATTCCGAAATAAAACAGAGATTTAGCAACTGATTTTGCTATATAAATCAAAATTTCTAAAACAGTTGGTTGAAGCATACTTTTTTGCTTTTTGATTTCTTTGTGTAAAAGCTTTTGAAGGAATTTATAAAAAGCAAAATAAGCAATTATTACAATAAAAATTACTAAGTTAACAAAGGAAGTAATAAAGATAAAAAAGAGAAAAGAAAGGATTTGTTTGTTGATTTGATTATTTTCGATTTTGGGAAAGTTGTTTGCAAAAAACTCAAAGATATTAAGTGATTGAATAAAAGAAAAATTGAGAACAAAAAGAATAAAACCAAGGATTCCTGAAATAACAGAAGAGATTCCAAATAAAAGAGAATTCTTGTTTAAAAAGAAGTTTTTGAGAAAAACAATTGAAAGTTTGTTGTTTTGATAAAAACTTATGAAATCATGGTTGATTTCAAAATCTTTTTTAATTTCTTTCTTTTTAATTATTATTGTTGCAATAATGTGAAAAATACCATAAATAAATCAAACTAAAAACATAGTATTAATATTATATAAAAAACAAATTTTTAGTGTTAATAAAAGCTTGTTTAATTCTTTTTATATCAAAATTGAAAAAAATTGCATTTTTATAATATAATTAAATTACTATGAATAAACAAGACAAAGCCATAACAAAGAAAAAAGAAGTAGTGCGTTATCTTTTATCACTTATTACAACAGGAAAAATTCAACCAAACGAAGTGATGCCTTCAGAACACTTCTTAATGAATAAATTTGATTACTCAAGAATTACAATGATCAACGCTTTTTCAGAATTAGAATCTGTAGGAGCAATTTATACAAGAAACAAAATCGGTAGATATGCTGCTGAACACTTTTATGGGTTCACAAAATCATACTCATCATTAATTAATTACAAATACTCAACAACACAAGCTCAAAGAAGAATTTTAGAATCAACAGATCCAGCATGATTCGAAGAAAACACAGTAGTATTTTTAGTGGGATACAAAACTTACAAAAAAACTTACTTCAATGACAAAAATGAAGAAATTATGTTTGCAGATCACTATGTATCTAAAAAATATGAACTTCCAGAAAACATGGACAAACACTTCTCAATTTACGAACACTTAATTCACAATGAAGAAAATTCTGTTTTAACACTTACATACAAAGTTGTGTATGAAACAGTTAACAAATGAGGTTATGAAAAACTTGCTGTAGTTTATGTTTGAGGATATGACGAATCAGGTATTTCAGTTGCTTCAAGATACGTTGTACACCCAGATTACTTTGTGTTCCAACACGGAGAAGTAAATATTTTATAAAACAAAAATCGACATCTGTCGATTTTTTTATGCAAAAAGCAACTTATAAAAAGGAAAAGAAATCTAATAAAATAGCAAGTCAATCACTTGAACTTAATTTACAACTTTTTGATTCATTAGTTCAATTTATAAAAATGTAAATAAGTGCTTCAAATAAAGGAATATCGCTATTTTTAGAAGAATTGATCATTATTTCTGTTTTCTTCTTTTTGAGTTTTGAATAAAGACTAAATACACCATTAAATGAGTAAAAGAGTTTGTAATTTTCATCTTTTTTGAATCTTTTTAGACAGTATAAATTTAGTAATTGCTCTTTTATTTTCTGTGTTTGGTCTTTGTTGTTTGCAAATATTTCTATTTTTCAATAATTATTTTTGTATTTATCTTTAATCTGTTTTAAAAAGTTATCAACAGTGAATTCTGGTTGCTTTTTAAAGAAGACTAAAAAGAGATAAAATACATTAATAATTAAATAACTGACATTAAATAAGACTAAATATATAGCTCAAAAAGATATAATATTATTTAATTTAAAAAGAAAATAACTAATTATAACATCGATGATTCCTATCAGTATTGAAGCTATCATCAAGATTTTCATAAAGATATTTGTTTTTTGTTTATAGACAAGTGCGTAGTAAAAATTAGGTAATAGCTTTTTAAAAGATTTTAGTTTATAAAGCGTATAAACTGAAGTTACTAAATTAGCAGACATAAAGCAGTTTAACAAAATGAAAAAGATTATCAACAATACCATTTTATCTCCTTTTAATTTAATCAATTTTATTATATATCAATAGAAAACTAAAAATAAAACAATTTCTTGAAATTAATAAGTGATTAAAATTATCAATTTCAGAAATTTAAGAAGTGGATGTTTGATTTTAAATTGTAAGTTCAAAATTGCTGATCCATATTATATACAGGGATTTTAAAGGAAAATAGTGGTATAATTTAAAAATATAAATAGTTTTTTGAATAAAGAAAAATGAGGTTTTTATGAAGATATTGGAAAATGATTTAGAAGCAGCAATTGTAAAACTTTTAGAACTTAAAGGTTATAAAGAAATTAATAAATCTAATAGCAAATGACTACAAGAAAGAGAAATCAATAATGACTTAAGACAAGTTATTAACAAAGAGTTGTTATTAGATAGCTTAAAAAGAATAAACAATAAAAATACTATTTATGGAGATGAAGTTTACAAAGATGTTATCAAAAAAATAGAAATCTTTGAAAATGGGACACTCTTTCAAAAAAACCACGATTTTCACAAATACTTAATAAACGGAATGTCAATTGATTCCAAAAAATACAGAACTAACCCTTATATTAATCTGATCGATTTTGAAAACATAGAAAATAATGTTTTTGAAGTTGTGAGACAACTCGAGATTCAATACCTTGGTTCAAAAAGAATTCCTGATGCAATAATTTATGTAAACGGACTTCCTTTGGTTGTTTTTGAATTTAAGTCTTTTGATGAAAATAATAAAGATGCTACTTTAGATAAAGCATTTGAGCAACTAGGACAAAATAAAGAAGATTCAGGATACAGATATGATATTGAGTCTCTTTTTATCTACAACGCCTTTTTAGTTGTGTCAGATTTAGTTAGTGCTAAAGTTGGAACAATAACTTCTGACTTTAACAGATTTTCAGAGTGAAAAAGTGTCAATGGTGAAAGAGGTTATGACTCTAATTTTCCTGATAAAATCAACGTTTTAATTGATGGTTTATTTGAAAAGAAAAGATTTTTAGATGTTTTAAAAAACAATCTTTTCTTTATTGAAAAAGATAATAAATACATAAAAATAATTAGTCAATATCACCAGTATTTTGGAGTTAAAAAGGCTTATGATGCAATTCTAAAAGCTCGTAAACCACAAGGAGATGGAAGAGCAGGAATCATCTGACACACACAAGGAAGTGGTAAATCCTTTTCTATGCTAATGCTTGCAAAACAACTATTGACTTCCAGAGAATTTAGTGTTCCTATTATTGTTGTTTTAACAGACAGAATTGATCTTGATGATCAACTTTATTCAACTTTTTCAAGTGCTAAAAAATACTTAAGACTTGAAGAAATTAAAAAAGCATCTTCAAGAAATCAATTGGTTAAAATTATTAATAGTGCAAAGCAAGGTGCTGTAATTTTTACAACTATTGGTAAATTTGATAAAAATAACTTACCAGAAAACACAAGCAACAATATTATTGTAATGACTGATGAAGCACACAGAAGTCACTATGGAATTGATGAAGTTATTAAATACAAAAAAGATGAAGTTACAAATGAGCTTAAAGCAACTTTTAATTACGGAATCGAAAAATACATTAGAGATGCACTACCTAACGCAACCTTTATTGGTTTTACAGGAACTCCTGTATCAACCGCACAAAAACAAACAACCAAAATTTTTGGAGAAATCATTGATACATACGATATAACTCAATCAATAATTGATGGTTCAACAGTTAAGTTGTATTATGAATCTAGAAAAGCAAAAGCAATTGTAAATCCTCAAAAACTTGAAGAAATTAATATGCTTTATAATTCTTGAGAAGCCAATAGTGATATAAGCAGTTTATCGATTGAAAAATCAAAACAAGAAATGTCAAAACTGAAAGTTATACTCGAAGATATTGATATTATAGAGATGTTTGCAAAAGACATAATTGCTCATTTTTCACAATTACACATTGTTAATGATAAGTTTATAAATGGCAAAGCAATGGTTGTGTGTCAAACTCGAAAAGCCGCATATTTACTGTATAAAAAGATTTGTGAATTAGATTCTAGGTTTGAAACTGCAACAATTTTAGTTGCTACAGAAACAAACAAAGACTCTAAAGAAGAAAGAGATCTTTTTGGTAATTCTAGATACAGACAAGAGCTGGCGACTGAATTTAAGAAAAAAGACTCAAAATACAGAATTGCTATAGTTTGTGACATGTGATTAACAGGTTTTGATGCTCCAGATCTTGAAGTAATTTACTTTATCAAAAGATTAAGATCTCACAATTTAATGCAAGCAATTGCTCGTGTAAATAGAGTTTATAAAGGGAAAAATGCAGGTTTAGTTGTTGATTATATAGGAATTGACAAAGACCTAAAAGACGCTCTAAATCGTTATACAGAACGTGATAAACAGGAAACTTTCCAAGACGTTAAAAAAGAAATATTAAAACTTTTAGTTGAAAAACTAAATGAACTAAATACAATTTTCAAAGGAGTTGATGCAAGCGGATTTTATGATCATGATCCACTAAAGAGAATAAACGCAATTAAACAAGGAGTTGCTTTTGTTCAAAGAGAAGATTCTGTTGAAAAGGAATTTATTGAAAACCACTCATTACAGCTTAAACAATCTTTTCAAGTTTGTTCTGGAGTTATTTCTGAACAACAAAAAGATCAAATAGAATATTATTTAGCAATTAGAAGTTTCATTTTAAGACTCAAAGCAAATAATTCTTATTTTTCAACTTCTGAAATGAACAAAAAAGTAGAACTTCTTTTAGAGGATTCTATAAAAGGTGATGAAGTTGAAATTCTAACTGAAAATAAAGAAACAAACACAAACTTGGTTGAGTTATTAAATCCTGAAAAAATCAAAGAATTAAGAGAATCTAATCCTCCTTCAATTTTTATTGAAATTATCAAAAAGATGCTTCAAACAGCAATTAGAGAAGCAAGAAAAGACAACATATTTCAATCTGAACAATACTCCGAAAGACTCTTAAGAATTTTAGACGATTATAACGGTAGAACAGCTACTTTTGAAGCAGAACCAGTAATTGAAACTCTTATTGATTTTGCTCAAGAAATGGTAAATTCTCAAACAGGTTTTTCAGTACAAATAACAGGAAGAGAAAAGGCTTTCTATGATGCCCTGATTCACAATAAACACCTGAATTTTGAAGATGCAACTCTAAAAGTTATAGCCCATGAGTTAGTGCCTATAATTTCTGAAATTTCTTCAATGGTTGATTGAGCTAAAAAGGAAAACTTAATCAGCAAAATGCGTACAAAAATTAAAGAGTGTTTACAGAAATATAACTATCCACCAGAGTATCGTGAAGAAGCTACAAATCAAATTGTAGAACAAGCAAAATACAGTGAATAAAGAAAGGAAAATGCAATGATAGATGAAAAAATCTTATGAAGTGCCGCAGAAAAACTAAGAGATAAATGTGACCCTGCAGATTACAAAAACATAGTTTTAGGTCTAGTTTTTCTAAAGTATGTAAATGATAAATACAACAAAAAATACAATGAATTAAAAGCAGAAAATCAAGGAAACGAAAAAGACCCAGATTTTTATAAAGCTGATAATGTGTTTTTAGTTCCAAAGGAGGCTTCTTGAAGCTATATTTCTAGTTTTTCTAAACAAGAAATCATTGGTCAAAAAATAGATGAAGCTTTTATTCAACTAGAAAAAGAGAACCCAAAACAGCTTGCTGGAATATTACCTAAAACTTATTCAAAAAGTGATTTAGATAAAATTACTTTAGGATGATTAGTTGATTTCTTTAGCGACAATTTAAATATGGAAGAATCTGATGGCGATTTCTTTGGGCAAGTTTATGAATTTTATATTGGAGCTTTTGCGAGACACATTCCAACAAAGGGAGGAGAGTTCTTTACTCCTAAAAGTCTTGTTGAGTTAATGGTTGAATTACTTGAGCCTTATGAAGGTAGAGTGTATGATCCTTGTTGTGGTTCTGGAGGAATGTTTGTACAGTGTACAAAATTTGTCAAAGAACATCAAGGTGATGTAAACAACATTTCTATTTATGGTCAAGAAATTAATCCAGGTACTTGAAAAATGGCGAAAATGAACTTAGCAATAAGAGGGCTAAATGGTAATTTAGGAGACAGAGCATCTGATACAATCAATGATGATCTACACAAAGACCTAAAAGCAGATTTCATCATTGCTAACCCTCCTTATAACCTCAAGGAGTTTTGACAACCATCACTCGAAAACGATTCTCGTTGAGTGTTTGGAATGCCAGATCAAAAAAACGGAAACTATGCTTGACTATCATTGATGTATTCAAAATTAACAGAAAATGGTAAAGCTGCTATTTTGATGCCTAATGGAGCGACAACAAGTAACACAAAAGATGATATAAAAATCAGACAGAAAATGATTGAAAACAACTCTGTGGAAGCTATTATTGCTCTACCAAACAAACTGTTTGCCAATGTTTCAATTTCTGTTCAATGTTGAATTTTAAACAAAAATAAAACAAATGACAAAGTCCTCTTTATAAATGCCGATGAAATGGGAACTCTTATTTCAAGAAAAATAAGAGTAATTGAACTTCATGAAATAGAAAAAATTGCTCAAGCTTATAAAGATTACAAAAACAACACCTTAACAGATGTTCCGGGATTTGTTAAATCTGCTTCAATCGAAGAAATTAAAGAAAATGACTATTCACTAAACCCCGGAAGATATGTAGGAACAGATCAAAGCAATAAATTAAGTCCAGAAGAAATAAAAGTGGAGTTAAAAGCCACATCTGAAGAATTATTAAAACTAATGGAGGAGACAAAAGAATTAGAAGAAAAAGTTAAAAATATTTTAAAATCAGAATTACTATAAATTAAATCAAAACATAGTGTTAACTATGTGTTGCTGAGTTTGGAGATCGGGAACGTTAATTAAAACGTTTTTAATATCATTAAGGAATAAACAAGGTTGAACAGCACCTTTTATTCTTGATATTAATTCATTTTTTCCTGAATTTGAGCTTAAGTAGTAGACTAAAAAATAAGGATTTAAGAGATTTTTCTTTGTTTTTAATATTGCTACACTTCTTTGGAAGTCAAAATTGGGCTCTCTGTGTTTTATAATAGAAACCTCACCAATTGTACCTACAGTTGTTAATACAACATCTTCAAAAGAAAGTTTAGTTCTTTTTTTCAATTTATTTAAAGTTGATAGATCTATTTGTCTATCGGAAGAAGAAATAAAAATTTTTCCATCCTTAATGTTTTTACAACTTAAAAGGAAAATATTGGTGTTAGAACTACTGTTTTGAACGCTAGAGTGAGTTCCATCTGTAATTGATTCTAAAAATGTTATTAATTTTTCTTTTACCATATTTTATGAAATTAAAAGAGATTATAAAAATATATTACGGTAAAAATCAAAAAGATGTTGAAGATGAAAAAGGGGATATACCAATATATGGATCTAGCGGCAGAATAGGTTATTCCACTGATTTTTTATATGATGGAGAAAGTGTTCTTATAGCTAGAAAAGGAACGTTGAATAAACCGCTTTATGTTAATAATAAATTTTGAACGATAGATACTATGTTTTATACTAAAGTTATTTCTGATAAGGTTATAACAAAATTTTTGTTCTATGCAATTCAAAATATAAATCTAAACGGTTTTTCTCAAGGAACAGCCGTTCCATCCTTGACTACATCTATTCTCTATAATATTGAAATATCAGTCCCGGATCTCCAAACTCAACAACACATAGTTAACACTATAAGTAGTGTTGATGATTTGATAGAGAAATATGAGAGAATCATAGGGAAAATCAAGGACTTTAGAAGTTTAAATTTTAAGAACAAAAACTATATTGCAACTAATGTTTTAAATTTTGTTGATCTTGTTTCTTTTGAAAACGGTTGGCAACCACCGAAGAATTTTCATATTTATGAGGAAAAAGAAAATTATGTAAGATTTATACAAAATAGAGATTACAGCAACGATAATCACTTAACATTTATTCCTGTTTCAAAGAAAAATCACATCTGTAATAAAGATGATATCATGATTGATAAATATGGTGAAGCTGGAAAAGTTCGATATGGTTTATATGGGGCTTATAATGTTGCTTTATTGAAAATTATTCCACTTTCAAACGATTTCAAAGAATATTTAAGGGATTTTTTAAGCCAGTCAGAAATTCAAGAACATCTTTATCAATCATCGCAAGCTTCAACAAGACCATCTTTAAATGAAGGTATATTTTCATCCTTGAAAATTGCAACTCTTTCTAATGATGAAATGAAAGAATATCAAAAATCAATAGAATACTTTTTAAAATTAGAATTAAGTTTAAAAGATAAAAAAGAAAATTTACAAAAGATAAAAAATCAGTTGTTAAATAAATATTTTTAGTATGTGATATACCTTTTTTGGAGGTATATTTTTTATGAAAGATTTTAAAAAATATTTATTAAATCAAAATTTATCTATCAACACCATTAGTTCTTATTTAAAGTCTGTTGACTTCTATTGCTCCCATTTTGAGGAAATTAACAAACAGAATTTACTAAGCTTTAAATCAATTTTAGTTGATGAATATAAAGGAAAAACAGTTAATTTAAGAATTCAAGGCATCAATAAATATCTTGAATTTTTGAATAAAGAAAAACTAAAATTAAAGTATATCAAAATTCAAAATAAGCAATTTTTAGAAAATGTAATCAGCGATGCTGATTATGAATTTTTAAAAAATAAGCTCTGAAAAAACAAAGAGTATGATTGATACTTTGTTGTTAGGTTTTTAGGAGCAACAGGAGCCAGAATCTCTGAATTAGTGCAATTCAAATTTGAACACATCAAAAGAGGTTACATAGATATCTACACAAAATCAGGAAAGATCAGAAGAATCTTTATTCCCAAAAAACTCAAGACTAAAGCTCTTGAGTATTATGAGAATATAGGAAGAACAGATGGTTATATTTTCTTAAATAAATGAAAAGAGAGAATAAGTGCAAGAGGAATTGCACATCAACTCAAAATCTTTGCAAAAAGATACAAAATGAATCTAAAAGTAGTGTATCCACACTCTTTTAGACACAGATTTGCAAAGAATTTCCTTGAAAAAAGAAAAGATATTGCTCTATTAGCTGATTTATTAGGACATGAATCAATAGAAACAACTAGAATTTATTTAAGAAAAACAAGTGAAGAACAACAAGAAATTGTTGATCAAATAGTGGATTGATAGAAAAATACCTCCTTTTTTGGAGGTATTTTAAAAGTATTTGCTGAGCAAAATTTCTTTAATTTGTTTTAGTAATTTAATCGTTTTTTGATATTTGCTCATCAATTCTAAAAAAGTATTTAACCTGTTGTTTTCAATAAAAAGAAGTTTTTCGTTTTTTATATTTTCGATAGTTAATTGAGGCTGTGCTGCTCCTGTTGCTAAGTCCACAAATCCTTTTTGTTTCTTTAACGAAAAGAAAATATTCCCATAATTTTCACTGTCCTCAATGTAAAATGATGTATTAAGAACAAAACATTCATCGCTATTGAAAAATATATTTCCTAAAGTTCCTCTGCAACCGAAAATAACAGCCTTTTTAGTGTTTCATTCATCAATGTACTCAATAATTCCATTTGAACCAAATAAAGGGAATTTTCCTTTATTTCGGTTATTTTGTGTTATTGACTTTCCATATGAAATACTTGTTTGTCCAACTGGAATTTCTTTAGTTTTTAACAACAATTGTTTTTGATAGTAAAGACTTCCGTTTTTATCTAGAAGAGACAACTTTTTCTCATATTTCTCTATCAAATCATCAACACTACTTATAGTGTTAACTATTTAGAAATATTTAGATAAAAGTGTTGATTTGATTTTTTGCAAAGTAGATATATTTTTTTGATAATTAATTTTTAATTTATACAATAACTTTAAATTATTATTGAAAGTATTAGAGTTTTCATTTGTTTCAATATTAACATTTTCAATCATGCTTTTTGTTATGAATTTAATAACAGAACCTTGAGAACCGTTTTTAAATTCATCAACTCTCTTTTCAAATTCTTTGAGAAAAAGAAAGAAAAAGGAATTTGTCTTAATTACATAAGTTCTTTGATATGCATCAAATTTTCCATCATAGTACTTAACTGAAATTTCGCCATTTCCTGCTAAGATTATTGAATCTCCATCAAAGGAATAATTATCAATTTTCAACACATCTTTTCCACAGGTATAGAATGGATATTCCCCTTTATCTGTTGCCTGATTTGCATTTAATTTTCCTGTTTGAATTGACAGCGCATCTTTTCCTAAAACTAAATTATCCTTTATTTCATTTTCATATTTATTGTAAATAAAATCACTGAAATTGGCTATTTCACCTATGATTCTCTCATATTTTTCTATCAAATCATCAACACTACTTATAGTGTTAACTATAGAACGAAATTAGAGTAATTTTCTCAATAAATGACACAGCAACAAATCTAAAGAAAAACAGAAAACTCAACAAATGCATTGTTAAATTTTCTGTTTAATTTAAATTAGATAAGGGATATTTATTCCCTCTGTTAATTATTGAATCTAATTATCGCTATTCTTTCTTTTTGATTGATATCATTTTTGATTTCAATGGAAAGATTTTTATTGTCTTTTAAACTATTAAAAAAATCTAAGTTTCAATGTGAGATTTCAAAGATTAAAGCACCATTTTTATTTAGATATTCACATGCTTGCTCAACTATTTTTTGATAAAAATAATTTCCATTATTTTTAGCAAAAAGTGCATGATGAGGTTCATGATTTAAAACAGAAGAATCAAGAGTTATATTTTCAGGAATATAAGGTGGATTAGAAATTATTAAATCAAATTTTTGTTTAGGAATTTGAGTAAACAAATCACTTTTAAAAACTTGATAATTTTCTATTTTGTTTTGTAGTGCATTTTCTTTTGTTTGCTCTATTGCTTGATCATCAATATCACCAAAAACCACACTACAACCTGTATTTTTGGAAATTACTATTCCTATAAAACCGCTTCCACAACAAAGATCTAATACTTTAGATTCTTTGTTTATATATTTATAAGCTTCTAAAATAACTTCCTCTGTTTCATATCTAGGAATCAATACTTTGTGATTAACGTTAATCTTTACGTTTTGCATTTCTACAAAGGAAATTATCTTTTGAATGGGTGTATCGGTCTTTAAAAGTTCTTCTTCTTGTTTAGAAATTTCTAAAGGTAAAGAATAACGAACTTTTTCATGCAAAAGTTCGTTCTTTCTTTTATTATAGTCCTGCATTTTGGATTTTTTCTGCTTGTTCTTCAGCTAAAAGAGCTTCAATGATTGGGTTAAGTTGCCCAGAAATAACTGTTTTTAAAGAAGTAGAGAAACCAATTCTGTGATCTGTGATTCTGTCTTGAGGATAGTTGTAAGTTCTGATTTTTTCACTTCTTGCTCCAGAACCAGCAAGCTTTCTAAATGCTCCTTCAACTTCTTGCTTTCTTTGAATTTCAGCATCATAAAGTCTTGATTTAAGAATTTTCATTGCTAATTCTTTGTTGGCAATTTGACTTCTTCCATCTTGTGAACTTGCGATAATTCCTGTAGGAATGTGTGTAATTCTAACAGCGGAGTCTGTTGTGTTAACTGATTGACCTCCAGCTCCAGAAGATCTAAAAGTATCAATTCTTAAATCCGCTGGATTGATTTCGATTTCTACATCTTCATCAGCTTCAGGCATAACAGTTACTGTAACAGTTGATGTATGAACTCTTCCTTGTGTTTCTGTTTCAGGAATTCTTTGAACCCTGTGAACTCCAGATTCAAATTTAAGTTTTGAGTAGGCTTTTTCACCGCTTACAGAGAAAACGATTTGACTAAATCCTCCAGCTGTAGCAAAAGTTGAATCAAGGATTTTGATGTTCATATCATTTGCATCAGCTCATTTAGAATAGATTTTGAAAAGGTCTCCAGCAAAAATGTTAGCTTCATCTCCACCAGCCGCCCCTCTGATTTCCATAATAACGTTTCTGTCATCGTTTTCATCTTTAGGAAGCAAAAGAATAATTAATTCTTTTTCTAAGATTGGCATTTGCTCTTCGGAGTTTGCAATTTCCATTTTTGCCATTGCAACAAGTTCTTCATCTTTTTCAGCCAAAAGAAGCTTTGCATCTTTTAAGCTTGTTTCGTATTGTTGATACTTTTCAAAAGTTTCAACAATATCTCTAATTGAAGAGATTTCTCTGTTTATTTGAGTATATTTTTTAATATCCTCCATTACTTTTGGGTCCATTAATTTATCATTAAGTTCTTTATACTTTTCTTTAATTGCAGAAAGTGATTTGTACATTGAATTTTCCATATTATTTAATTATATATTATTGCAAAAATAATACTAAAAGATTTTTTAAGTTTGTTTACTAAACAAACAAAAAATATGCGATTTTTCTTTTGATTAAAGAAATTTTCTATATAATTTATCGCACATAAATTAAAAGGAACAATATATGAAAAAAATTAAAAGCTTACTATTATCTTTACCTGCTGTTGCTGTAGCTACTTTTGGAGTGGTTGCATGTAATCCAGCAAAACCATCAACAGGAGAAGATATGACACAACCTGTTGAACCAAATAACCCAGGAACACCTGAACAAAAACCAGGTAAACCTGAAGAAAAACCAAAAACAGGAAACCAACCTGTTACAGAAAACAAAAACGAAGTGTATTCAATTAAAATTAACTCAAGTGCAATCCAAAATGGAGTTTTAAGCGATACTCAATATGCTGCAAGTCAAAACTCAAAAGGAAAAAGCTTACCGCTAAGTTGAAACGCTGTAGAAGGTGCTAAATCTTATGCAGTTATTTTAGTTGATAAAATGGCAACTGAAGTAATTGGAGGAATTTATTCTCACTGAGGAATTTTCAACATTCCAGCAACTCAAACAACTTTAGAAGCAGACTTTTCTAAAACAAATACAAACACTAACATCAAACAATTAGAATTTTCTAATCCATCTTCTGTGCTTACAGGTGAACCAAAAACAGCACAAAACTCTTATGAAGGACCAAACCCACCTGCAGCTCACATTTATGAACTAAGAGTCTTTGCTCTAAATACAGAAACAATTAATCCTGAATCTCGAAACAACAAATACTTTGCAAACAATTTCTATAAAGCGATTGAAAACAAAGTTGTTGCAGAAGGTGTTTTAAACTTCTCATACGGGACAAATGCATCTAATGGTTCTTTATACAAATCAGAGGAACTAAAGAAAATTGACATTGAAACAACAGGACTTGAAAACGGAATTCTAAAATCAGAATACGTTGCAAGTATTAATGAAAATGAAGTTAGTGGAAAAACTTTACCTTTATCATGAAATAAAGTTGAAGGTGCTAAAAGTTATTTATTAGCTCTTGAAAGCTGATCAGAATCAGAACATTCAGAAAATGTGGGAATGGTTCTTTGAGGAAAAGTTAACATTGAAAATCCTGCTTCAGGAGACAAAGTTGAACTTGCGTCTGTTGAAATCAAAGATGAAGACACAACAAATAACTTTGAAAACTCATTAAGCGGTTTCTTTGCGCAAGCTTTATTACATTCAGGAAATAATGAAAACTTTGAACAACCAGGTGCACAAAACTACTCTGCATTAATCAAAAAATATGCTTTAGCTAAATTTGAAAACTTAACAAACGAAAATTCATCAAAATACATTCTTAGAGTTTATGCTCTTGACAAAAAACTTACTAAAAATCAACCTTCAAATCAAGAACCAGACAATGGACAAAATCCAGGAAGTTATGATGTTTTAGGAAGTTATTTACACCAAGCCAAAGGTTCTGTAATTGCAGAAGGAAAATTAGAATTTAAACTTAAATAAATTTAATGCAACAAATGTTGCATTTTTTCTTTTTGTTTGTTTATAATTTAATAACTAAAAAGGAGGAAAAATGGTAATTTTAGGAATAGAAACATCACACGATGATAGTGCTGTAGCAATATTAGAAAATGGAAAAATAATCAAAAATATTATTTTTAGTCAGATTGAAATTCACGCAAAATACGGAGGAACAATTCCGGAAATCGCTTCAAGAGAACATGTAAATAATGTTGCTGTTATTTTAGAAGAAATCAAATCTTTTTATGATCTTAAAAAGATTGATTATGTAGCTTATACACAAAAACCAGGCTTAATAGGTGCACTACAAATTGGTTATTTATTTGCAAATGCAATTGCTATTTCACTTAGTGTTCCTTTAGTTCCTGTAAATCATCTTGATGGTCATTTTTTCTCTGGTGCAATTGATAATGAAATTAAGTTTCCAGCACTTGGGTTATTAGTTTCTGGAGGGCATAGCCAAATAATTTATGCTAAAGATTCTGCTAATTTAGAAATTATAGGAGAAACACTGGATGATGCAGTTGGTGAAGCTTATGATAAAGTTGCTAGAAGGCTGGGACTTGGTTTTCCTGGTGGTCCAATAATTGATAAAATTTATTGAGAAAATACAGAATTATCGCACTTTTTAAGCTTAACAAAGCCAAAAACAGAAAATGAATATGACTTTTCTTTAAGTGGTTTAAAAACACAAGTAATCAACATCATTAATGGTTATGAAAACAGAAAAGAAGTAGTTCCTGTAAAGGAAATAGCAGCTTCTTTTCAGAGGTTTGTTGTTGAGTATGTTTTAGAAAAGTTTTCTAAAGCGATAAAGGAATATAATGTTGAATCAATTGTTTTAGCTGGTGGTGTTTCAGCTAATAAATTATTAAGACAAGAGTTTCAAAAACTACACTCAAACGTAATAATTCCTAAATTTGAATACTGCACCGATAATGGAGCAATGATTGCAAAAGCAGCTGAAATATATCTCAAAAACTCAAAAGAAAAATAAACAAAACACCCCCTAAAAAAGGAGTGTTTTTTGTCAAAAATATGCGTGAATAAGGCTTTTTAGATTCCTTCAGGGAAAAGTGCGGTGCGACTAAACTCACTGTATTCTTCTTTAAATTCTTTTAAGTTTTGTCTGTATGATTTTGCTTGTTTTGGATATTTGTTTTTGTCGCTTCCATCAATTAAATTGTGTGCATAAGAATCTTTTAGATCATCATCAACAGCTTCGCTTAAGAAAGTTATTCCACCTTGTTTTGATAAATCACCAAATGAAACAGAACCCGCAACAGTAGAGAAAATTCCAACAATTAATCCATATTCATTTAGAGCCATTGATCCAGATGCTCCAAAGTAAAGGGAACTATTATCAATCATTCCAACAGTTCCTATTCCTAAAATTTCTCTATTATTTTTTAGACTGTTTGAAACATTTGAACTTTGAATAAAGTTTCCTTGTTTAAAGACGTTTTCGGGTTTTTGAAGACCAGAAGGATAGTTTCGCATGAAGTATTGAGAATTGCTTTCTGATGGGAAACCTGCAATATAAATAGATCTTGTGTTTGCGTAAGAATTAGAATTTGAGCTGTATTTTGATAAATTAGCATCTTCATTTTTAAATCATTTAGAAGGATAATCAACAGAAATAAAAGGTGAAGAACCGTTGTCATGGTTTGGAATATTGTTTTTAGATTTAATAGAACTAATTGAGTCTTTTAAAGATTTTGTAGCTCTATCAATTGCTTTTTTAAGAACTTCTAAATCAGTATTTGTTTTAGATTCTTCAGCAAGTTTTTTGTAGTGAATTTTGAGTGAAAATACAGCAAAATCCTTTCCAACAGTGTATTCTTTATCTTTTTCTGATAAGTGTTTTTTGTCTATAATAGCTTTATTTGTAGCATCATCATAGAAATTAGAAGCTACAAAGACAGTTTTAGGATTATCGAAAATTCCTGCTGTTTGTGTGTGATTTTGCTTAAATTTATAATCATAAACAGCTGCGTCGTTTGAAACGGTTGCATTTGTAAAATATTTAGGTTTAGAATCACTTGAAGGTTTGTATTCATTTGGATGAGCTGAAATATCTGTATTTTCTTTATTTACACCAATATTAAAGCTTTCAAGAGCTGTGTTTTGTTCTGAAAAATATTCTGGGAATTTTGTTTTTCATTTTGCATTAAGGGTGTTAAATGCTCTTGAGTAAACGTGTGCATTAGTTGCTAAAAATAGTATTAGTTCATCAGAATTTTCTTGATTGTTTTTTCAAGCATAGTCTAAAAGTCAAGCAGTTCCAGTTGGTTCTGTTGCAACTAAACTAAGAGAATTATCTGTTGGATCAACACCTTTTGCATTGAATGAAATTGCAAAAGATCTATCTCTTAATTGAGTATAAACTTCTGTTTCTGAAAGTTCGAGATTTGTGTTTTTAGGTGCACTTTCTTTTGTAATTGCATTCTCTTGTTCTCTACGTTTTTTAGCTTCTTCAATACCTTTTGTAATTGCTTCAAGATCTAAAACACCAGGAAAAGCAGGTGGTGTTGGTTGTTCTTTTTTGTCATCTTTTTGTTTAGTTGGTGGTGTTTGACTTGAATTTGATGTGCTAAATTTTTTGTCTTTGATTTTAAAGGAAGTTCCGTTGTAAGTTATATAAGATACAGTGTATTCTGTGTTTTGGTTTAAATTTGAAACTTCAAATGTTACAGTTTGACTTTGAGAATCATAGCTTGATGCTGAAGTTGCTTGAGCATTATTAAGTCCGATTTCAAACTTTGTTTGTGCAGAAAATTTAGTGTCTGCATTTTTGAACTTAAGTTTGATAGTTGCACTATTTTGTGTTATTTTCTCTGTTTCTAAAGATTCGAGACTAAGACTTTGAGTTGTTGGAGTTGTTGGTTTTAATGGTTGTTCTGGTTTTGGTTTGTCTTCAGGAGGGTTTTGTGGAGAAAGAGTGCTTGGTGGTGTATTATTTGTGTCTTTGTTAGGATCTTTTTGGTCACTTTGTTGACAGGAAATTGCTGTTGAAATAAGGGCGGGAATTGTAATTAAGGAACTTAAAAATAAAGATTTTTTGTTTTTCATTTTAAGAGCAAAAAAGTTTAAGCAACCGCTTAAACTTGTTTTGTTTGATTATTTATTTTGAATTGATGCAATTCCTGGTAATTCTTTACCTTCTAAGAATTCAATAGAAGCTCCACCACCTGTTGAAATGTGACTGAATGCTTGTTCAAATCCTAATTTTTCAACAGCAGCTACAGAGTCTCCTCCACCAATAACTGAATAAGCGTTTGTTAATTTAGAAATGCTTTTTGCAACTTCTTCTGTACCATATTTGAAGTTTGAGAATTCTGTAACTCCCATTGGTCCGTTTCAAAGAACTGTTTTAGCACCTTCTAATTCTTTTTTGAATAATTCGATTGAGTATTTATCAATATCTAATCCCATTGTTCCTTCTAAAATTTGTAGAGGGTTTTCAGGGTTTAGAATTCTTGGTTGATCTTCGAATGATTTTGCCATAGCGTGATCAACTGGAAGAACGATTTTGTCTCCAAATTTTTGTAGATATTCTTTTGCTAATTCAATTTTGTCTTCTTCAACTAATGAAGTACCGATGTTAAATCCAAGTGCTTTGTTGAATGTATAAGCCATTCCTCCACCAATAATAACTTTGTCAGCTTTTTGTAGTAGAGAACTTACAACACCGATTTTATCTGAAATTTTAGCTCCACCAATAATAGCAATAAATGGTTTTTCTGGGTTTGTAACGATTTTTGAAAGTGCGTTTACTTCTTTTTCTAATAGATAACCCATTGCAGATTCTTTAATGTTGCTTGCAATTCCAACGTTTGAAGCGTGTGCTCTGTGTGCTGTACCGAAAGCATCGTTAATGAAAACGTCACCTAAAGAAGCTCAGTATTTTCCAAGTTCTGGGTTGTTTTTTGATTCAGCTTTGTCGTTTAAGTCTTCAAATCTTGTGTTTTCAAATAAAAGAACTTCTCCTTCTTTAAGCTCATTGATAGCTTTTTCAAGTTTTGGTCCTCTTGTTTGGTCAACAAACACAACTTTTTGGTTTAGTTGTTTTTGTAATTCTTCAGCAACAAGTCTTAAGCTTTTTTTCTCTTTGTCAGCTTCTTCTTTAATTCTACCTAGGTGTGAGAAAACGATTGCTTTTCCACCTTCAGCAATAACTTTTTTTAGTGTTGGTAATGAAGCTACAATTCTTTTTGTTGAAGTAATTTTTCCATCTTTAATAGGAACGTTAAAGTCAACTCTAACAAGAACTTTTTTTCCTTTAAGTTGTAGATCGTTAATTGTTTTTTTTCTGTTTTTTAATTCCATGAGATCTCCTTCTAATCTATATAGTTAAATTATAAAACTTTTTTAAAATTAGCATATTTATTTTTTATAAAAAAGAATTTTAAAACTTAATTAAACTTAAAAAATCACATTTGTTTAGACTAAAAAGTTTTTTTGTGAAAAAGTTTGATATATTTCAAAAATGCACTTTTTTGTCTAAATTTAAGCAATTTTTGTTGCTTTTTGTCAATATATTTGCACAAATACACAAAAATAATATAATTTTGTATTAGTAAGTTAAAAAAACTTAATTGTAAGTTACAAAAGAAAAGGAACAAAAATGAAAAAGTCACATTTAAAACTGGCTGCAGTTCTTGTTTTTAGTACAACAATTGCTGCGGCTTTAACACTAAGTAGTGTTTTTGTATACAAGAAGGACGCTGAAAATAAGCAACTACAAAAACAACTACAAAATCAAGATAACAAAGAAAATCAAAAGGATAATTTAATTAAACAATCCAAAGAAAATATTCTTAAACAAAACAAAGCTTATTTAGATGCTCTAAATACTCAAATCGAGTCTTTAAAAGACAATAATAATGATTTATATACTCAACTTAAAGCAGAATTAGATCTTTTAGATACAAAAAACAATAATCTAAAAGACTTTGAAAAAGAAGAATTCTTTAGTCTTTTAGATTTTTTTACAAAGGATTATATAGAACTCGCCAGAAAAACAGCTTCAGCCGATAAAAACAATGAAGTATCTATTCAAACTCTAAAAACTTTAAAGAAAATAGAAGAAGATAAAATTGATAATGCAATTTCTATTTTATATAAAGAATTAAACAAAAATAATCCAAGCGAAGAAAAATATAAAGAACTTGAAGCAAAAATAAATGAGCTAAAAGCTCTCAAGGAAACTATAGCTGCAATATCAAGTCTTGAACAACTAAAACTAAAACAGCTTGAAGTAGATCTAAAAACTGCTTATAAATCAGGAGAAGAAACTGCCGCAGTGTTTGTAAGCGATTCTATTAAGAAAATTGAAGAACTAGAAAAACAAAAAGCAAACGATTCTTCTTCAAACATTACAGATGAGCAAATACAAGAAATTAAACAAAAAGTAGTTGAAGTTTGAAAAGGAACAGAAGATTACAAAGAAAAAGAAAACATTGTTAAAAACGTTGGACTAAACAGTTCTCAATACAACCCCGAATCTGATATTTCAATTTTAGCAATTAGTAATGTTTCATTCGGTAAAGCACAGCCTTTTAAAGGGGTAGAAGGGTTTAGTATTGTTGACTTCAACACTTATCGTCAATCCTTTGAAGAAAACAAAGGCTTAACAAGCTATGAAAACATGAAAAAAGCAATTCAAGCTTACGATTACTTTAAAGTAACGTTCAAAAAAATCTGAGCTTACATCAAAGATGAAATTGACAAAAAAATCGATGAGTTTGAAAAACTAAACATTACAGATGAAAACAAAGCAAGCTACTCAACAGTTGTTGACGATGCAGAAAAAACATATAACTATGTAGAACAATATCTAAAACTGTCAAAAATTAGAAAAACTGCCAAATCTTGAGCAACAGGAGAATGAGTTGAAAATGAAGAAACAAAAATGCTTTCAGACATCTTTATTGCAATTTTTGGACCAACTACATCTCCTGCATACTTCTATGAAACAGGAGTTGCAAGCAATTGATGATTAAACTTTGTGTTAAACAAAATTAAACAAAAACACCAAGAATTAAACAAAGAAACTCAATAATAAACAAAGGCCAACAGAGATGTTTGGTCTTTTCTTTTAAAAGGAATTTTTCCTTTTTATAAAGAAAAAATACAGAAAATATACTCAAATTTTTGAAAAAAGCTATGAATTTTACATTTTTTATGCATATTTATATTTATTTTCTTTTTTTTATTATAAAATATTGTAAAATTTTTTTACTATTAGCACAGAAGCTGTATAGACAAAAATAAATTAAAAATTATTAAAAAGAGGAATTATGATTGATAAATTTTATTGTTCAAAAAGAACTAACAAAAAAACAAAAAAAACTGAATTTACTTTTAAAAAAGCTAAAATAAACAAATACAAAATTTTTGATTCTCTTGAAGAATGTATCGAACACTTCAAATCTCTAAAACTTAATGCAACAATGTGATTAAGAGAAAATGGAGTTTTCGTTAGCTCAATCAAAACAAGAATTGGTGAAAATCCAGAAGATGAAGTTGAAGTAGAAATCATTCACTTTGAACCTAAAAAAGCTGTTGAACCAGAATGAGATGTAACAGATGAGTGTGATGAATGTGCTAAACTTGACGAAGATGTTAAAACATGAGCACCATTAATGGCTAAAGAAGAAAAAGAAGTTGTAAAAGAAGTAGTTAAAGCAGAAGAGAAAAAAGAAGAAGTTAAAGAAGAACCAAAAGTTGCAACAATGGAAAAAGTTGAAGTTGTTCCAGTTGCTCAACATGCACCAGTTGCGGAATTTGACTATGAATGTGAAGAATGTAGATTTGCTCTAGAGAACGAATTAGGAGATGATTGCTTCGAATGTTCACAAGCTCCAGCAGAACCAGTTGTTGCAGAAAATGTAGAAACTACACAAGAATGCAAAGAATGCAAAGAAGCTGAACTTGAAAACAAAGAACTTGAAGCAGAAGATAACAAAATTGTTACTTCAACATCACCAATGAAAAACACAAATGAACAAAAAATCGTTCTTTCATCTATAGAATGTGAAGAATGCAACAAAATGCTTCAAGAAGAACAAAGTCAATTAATTAACGGTTGTGAACAATGTGATTCTGTATTTAATGTAGTAGCAGCAAAACCTTCAAATGAAGTTGCTCAAAATCAACTAAAAGATGTTGTTACTGCAACTCCTTCACAACAAGCTTCAACACAAGCTCAAGCAGTTTCACACGACTGTAAAGAATGCCAATTAATTGCAAAAGAAAGTGAAGAACTAGAAAAAGAATCATGTGGTGGATGTGCTACAGCTCTTGAAGTTTCAACAGTTTCACCAGCAATGGCTTCATCAACTTCTAAACCAGCTTCAACACACAAATCAGATGAAGCTGATAAATGTGCAGAATGCCAAGAAATTGAAAAAGAAATTGCTAAATGAGAATCAGAATTATCACAAAAACCAGAACCAACTGTTGTTCCAGTTGTTTCATCTACAACTTCTACAACAAATGTAGAATCTGTTAACTCTTCAACACTAACACACGTTAATGTTGCAGATGGTATTTCAAGCAAAATTCTAGCTTACAACCAAAAAGAAAATATTAAAAATTCAGATGAATACGTTTTAGTTAACAAGAAAACTAAAGAAGAAACTCCAGTTGAAGTTATTGATATTACAGACGCTGAAGATAAAATCGTTGTTGGTTCATCAGAAACAGAATTTTACAGAAAAGAAACAATTTGAACATGAACAAACTATGCTCTATGATTCCTATTATGATTCGCAGCATTATTCTTGATCATTACAATCTTTGTGCTTCCTCATCTATAAAAATAACAATATTTTCTAACGCATCATAAAATAATATGATGCGTTTTTTAAAGAAAAAGATATGACTATAGCTCTAATTTGAATTATTCTAATAATTTGTCTTCTTTTAACAATTTTAATCGGGACAAAGGAATTAATTTCTTTAATAAAGCACATTAGAAGTAAAAAATCAAAATTTCAAGAAATGGCAGATTCTAATAAAAATAGAGTTATTATTGAACTAAAAAACGCAGTTGAAGAGCTATCTAGAACTAAAACAGGTGCTATTATCACAATTGAAAACCGTGATAATATCGAAAACATGAGAACAGATGGTGTAAAGATAGACTCAAATATTTCATCCTCTTTATTGATTTCAATTTTTAATAAAAATTCACCATTACACGATGGAGCAGTAATAATAAGAGCAAATAAAATGATTTATGCTTCTACTTATTATAAAATTACTTCAAAATCAATAAATAATAAATATGGTTCACGTCATAGGGCTGCTATGGGAATTAGTGAACAATCAGATTCCACAACAATAGTTGTTTCAGAAGAAACAGGTGGAATTACAATTGCAAAACACGGAAAATTCGAGTATGTTTCAATCGAAGAATTCAAAAAAGCACTAGAACAAAAACTTAAAAATTAGGAGGTCGTTATGTCTTTAAAAGATGCAATAGAAAAAAAAGACATAAACTGAATAAGAGATTTCTCTAAAACGACTCCGATTGCACAAATAGCTCTTGAGGCATCTGAGTTGTCAGTTGTTGAAAGAGTTATTTTTTTTAGAATGCTAAATACAGAAAATGCAGCAGAAGTATTTTCTTATTTAGACAGTGATTCTCAAGAAGAATTAATCAACAACTTTTCAGATGATATGATTGATCAAATTGTTGATGAATTATATACAGATGAAATTGCAGATCTTATAGAAGAAATGCCTCAAAATCTTTCTACAAGAATCTTAAGAAATATCGATCCTGAAAAAAGAAAGGCACTTAACAAGATTCTGCGTTATGATGAAGATCACATCGGTTCTGTGATGTCTGTTGACATCATTGCTCTAAAAGAATACTGAACAGCAAAACAAGCCCTTGAGTATATTAGAGCTAAAAAAGACGATGTTGAGCTAACTCACTACTACTACATTGTAAACAAAAACAAAAAACTCGTTGGAGCGCTAACTTTAGAGGACATTGTTTTCTCTAAAGTTTCATACCAACTAAAAGATATAATGTTCGCTGTACCTTTTGTTTATACAACAGACGCCAAAGAAAAGGTTGCTAATGTCTTTGCTGAACATGATATGTCAGTTATTCCTGTAATGGACTCTTCAAACAGGCTTGTTGGTATGGTTACTTCGGATGATATTATTGATATTTTCCAAGAAGAAGCCACAGAAGATATGTATAAAATGGCCGGAATTAATTCAGAAGTTTCAGAAGAAGAATATCTAAAAACAAGCGTTATGAAAATAGTTAAATCCAGAATTTTCTGATTAATTATTTTGATGCTTGGATCAACACTTTCGCAAGTTGTTATACAGCTATTTACTGATACTTTAGAACACAATGATTCCCTAAAATCCCTTGGTTTAGGAATCTTTATATCAACAATTGTCTCTATTATTCCTGTTATTTCGGGTTCTGCTGGAAATGCTGGTTCACAGTCCGCAACAACAATTACACGTGCTTTATCGCTTGGCGAAATTGAAAAACGTGGATACATGCGAAAAGTATTTTTTAAAGAACTTAATGTTGGGATGACAATTGGTTCTATATTGATGTTAATTAACTTTATCAGACTTGTTATTTACTTTATGGCAACACGAGATATCTTTATAGCTGAACCAATTACACACGATGGAATTACAACAAAATTACCAAAATACGCATATATTTTAATTATTTCTGCAGCTTCATCAATCGCAATGTTTCTTGTAATTGTCTTCTCAAAAATCTTGGGTTCAATCATTCCTTTAATTGCTGCAAGATTTGGAAAAGATCCAGCAGTTATGTCAGCTCCAATTCTTGCAACACTAACAGATGCAACATCAACATTTATATTTTTTGGAATTACAATATTAGTATTTTTATTAATTTAGGAGGTTAAAATGGATAGTACAGTTGTTTTAATAATAATGATCGTTGTGATCGTTGCTCTTTTAATTGGTATCTTCCTTTTCCAATACATCAGTGATAGAAAAAAAAGAAAGAAAATCAAATTAGAAAAAGAAAAATTAGCTAAAGAAGAAAAAGAATTAATGCTTCACATAGTTTCAAAAGCTAACTGAATAATTGAAAAAAATGATTATAAACTAGAACACTTCGTTGTTTCAATTGGTGATGAAAAAATGAAAGACATCAACCATTGAGCACAACAAGGTCTAAAAAGTTTTTTTGAACTAGACGGTTACAAAAGAATTTTTGTTAATAATCCTTATGAAAAAAATGATTTATTACCAGAAAAACTAAACGATCTAATTACAACAAAATCAAATTTATGACAAAAAAGATGTCAAGATACTATAAAATATTTTAAAGAATTAGAAGAATTATTTTTATCAGATGAAACAGATAAAAAACAATATTTAGAAATGAAGGAGAAATATGAATAAAAAGAATTTACCTAATATTCTTACAATTTCAAGAATGATTGCCTTTATTCCGTTCTTGATTTTCATGTTAGTATTTAGCTTTTCAAAGCCGGCCTACAGTGTAAAAAGCAATCTTTATTGAGCTTTAACACTTGCTCTTGTAATCTTTATTTCTGCTATGATCACAGACTTTTTAGATGGATTTTTAGCAAGAAAATACAATGTAGTTTCAAACTTCGGAAAACTATTTGATCCAATTGCCGATAAAGTTATGACAGCAACTGCAATGGTTTTCTTAGCATACTTTGGTTGAATTGAAATCTGAATAGTTGTTTTATTTATTGCAAGAGACATCATTGTTGATGGTTCTAGAAATCTTGCTGCAAAATCAAACAGAGAAGTTGCTGCTTCAATTTGAGGTAAAATTAAAACAATGATTCAAAGCATCGTTTTAATTTTAATGATGTTAGTATTACCTTTAGTTGAGGGAAATGCTTTTGTGATTGTTTATTGATTATTTAACACATTAATGATAGTTGCTTTAGGATTTTCACTTTATTCAGGATTTTTATATGTATATGCAATTAAAGATCTAATTAAATTTAAACATGAATAATACAAATAACTCATTAGCTTACTAGTGGGTTATTTTTTAATAATTTAAGCATTAAGATTGTTTAGTAATATAAAGAAATTTTAGGATTATTCAAGATGCAAAAAAATTATTATACAGCTTCAACAAGGCAAAAAAGGGGAAATGTGGTATAATTTAAAATATAAATTAAATACAAATTTTGATGTATGGAGGTAATTATGTCTAATGAATATGGTGCAAGTAGTATACAGTCCCTAGAGGGTTTAGAAGCTGTTAGAAAACGTCCTGGAATGTATGTTGGAGGAACAGGAATTGTTGCTCTACACCACTTAATTTGAGAAATTGTTGACAACTCAGTTGATGAGTCTTTAGCGGGATTTGCAAACGAGATTCATGTAACAATTACAAAAGATGGCTATGCAAAAATTAGTGATAATGGACGTGGGATTCCTGTTGGAATTCATCCAAAACATGGGGTTTCAGCTGCTGAAGTTGTTTTAACTGTTTTACATGCTGGTGGTAAATTTGACAGTAGTGCTTATAAAGTTTCTGGAGGACTCCATGGAGTTGGAGCTTCTGTTGTTAATGCCTTAAGTTCTAATCTAAAAGTTTGAATCAAAAGAGATAAAAAGGTTTATTTCCAAGAATATGTAGATGGTGGAAAAAAACTTGATGATCTTAAAGTTATCGGTGAATGTGCTGAAGGTGAAACAGGTACAACAATTATGTTCAAACCTGATTTTAGCATCATGGAAGAACATGATTTTAAATTCGACACAATCATCGATAGAATCAAACAAACAGCTTACTTAACAAAAGGACTAAAATTTGTTGTTGAAGACGAAAGAACAGGTGTTAAAAAACAATTCTGCTTTGAAGGTGGAATTATTGACTACATCAGTGAGCTAACAAAAGGATATGAAAAAGTTATTGAACACCCAATTTATGCAGAAGGTGTATTTAATTTAGGGGAAGAAAGATCAACAGACATCAATGTTGAAGTTTCTTTACAATATGTAACTGAAGATAGAGAAGAAATTCTAACTTACGCAAACAACATTTATAACAAAGAAGGTGGAACACACGAAACAGGACTTTTCGATTCCCTTTCAAGAATTCTTAATAACTATGCCTTAGAAAACAAACTTCTAAAATCTGAAAATGATAAGTTTTCAAGAGATGATCTAAAAGAAGGAATGTTTGTTGTTATTTCAGTAAAACACAGCGATCCAATGTTTGAAGGACAAACAAAAGGAAAATTAATCAACAAAGATGTTAGACCTGCTGTAAACAAAATTTTCTCTGAAGTTTTTGAAAGATTCTTAAACGAAAATCCAGGTGATGCAAGAAAGATTATTGAGCGTAATTTATTAGCTCAAAAAGCAAGAAGAGCCGCTGCTAATGCAAGAGAAGCTACAAAGAAAAAAAGCTCAAGCGACATTGGTTCACTACCAGGAAAATTAGCTGACTGTTCAACAAAAAATGCTGAAATAGCTGAATTATACATCGTTGAGGGGAACTCCGCTGGAGGTAGTGCGAAAATGGGGCGTGATCGTCACTATCAAGCAATTTTACCTTTAAGAGGGAAAGTAATTAACTCCCAAAAAACAAGCGATGATAAAGTATTTAGAAATGAAGAAATTCTTTCTTTAATTACTGCATTTGGAACAGGAATTAGTCCAGAATTCAACATCAACAAACTAAGATACCACAAGATTGTTATCATGACTGACGCCGACGTCGATGGTGCTCACATTAGAACTCTTCTATTAACATTTTTATACAGATACTTTAAACCTCTAATTGAATATGGATTCATTTACATTGCTCAACCGCCTTTATACAAAATTTCATATGGTAAAAAAGATGAATATGCATACAACGATGCTCAAAAGGAAGAAATTCTAAAAAGAATTGGTGATGCAAGATTCGGAATCCAAAGATACAAAGGACTTGGAGAAATGGACCCAGAACAATTATGAGAAACAACAATGGATCCAGCAGCCAGAAAAATGTACCAAGTTCAAATTAAAGATGCAATGATTGCTTCTCAAGTTTTTGAACAATTAATGGGCGAAGAAGTTGCTCCAAGACGTGAATTTATTGAAGAAAACGCAAAATTTGTAAAAAACATCGACCTATAATAATTTCAAGAACAGAAATATTTCTGTTCTTTTTGTTTAAGCTTAAAACAAAGCAAATTTTCAGTAGCACCACTTATTGCAACTTAAACTTAAAATTGAGAAAAAACAGCCCAAAAAAGCCCTAAAATTTTAACTTGCGCAACTTACCGCAAGTTAAATTCTCAGTTTCAAAAATTAAAAATCCCTATTTATAGGACTTTCTAATTTTTAAATTCTGCTAAAAACAGCAATTTTGCAACTTACCGCAACTTAAACTCCCTTATTTTTGCATTTTTTCACTAAAAAACACTGTTTTAATCGCACATAAAAGTAAGCATTTTAAAAAAATCCCTATAAATAGGCATTTTTGAAAAATAGTACTATTTGCAACTTAAACTAAAAATCGACTAAAAATCATCAAAAAAAGGCTTAAATTTTTAACTTGCGCAACTTACTGCAAGTTAAAATTGAACTTCAAAAAATAAAAAATCCCTATTTATAGGGGTTTTAAAATTTTTAATCTTGCTAAAAACAGCAATTTTGCAACTTACCGCAACTTAAAATGAACCATTTTTAGGACTTAAGCTCAAAAAGGGATGTACTTAGTGTGTTTTGGTGCATTGTTATCAATTATTTTTATAAGTTGTAAGTCAACTAAATCCTTTAAAATTCTCGATATTTTATACTTATCTTTTTCATCAAGACCAAATGTCTCTCTTACTGAATTATTAGTTATTGCCTTATTTTCCATAATGTAAGATAAACACACAAACATATAACATGTTCTTATTTTATCTTCCTTAGACATTAAGTCAAAAGGGATTTTAGAAAATAAAGTTACTTTTGTAAATTTGTCATCTTGATTTTCGATTTTTGGAGCCATCATTCTCTCTTTAATTGTTTCAAAAAGAATTTTATCATAACCACTTCCACGTTCTTCGCAGATACCACACTTATGCATAAAGCCAGCAATATTTTCATTTCTTGAAACAGGAACACTGTCGATTATTCTATCTACACTTATTAATAGAGAACCTGCATTTGAAAATTCAATTCTATTTTCAAATACTTCGATCATAGGGTTTGTTCCCTTTTGCTCAATTGATTGATGAATTAAAAGATTTGAAACGATTTCTCTAATTGCAATTCTTGGATAAGAAGTAGTTGAAATTCTTATACCATTTTCAATAACTTCTTGTTGAGGAATTATCGTCATAATATATTCTATTATTTCTTCATATGACAATGCATATCCTTGTGTAAAATTTCTTTCTCTTATTGTTTCTAATTTGTTATTTCCTTTGTATCAAATAACTCTTACATCTTTGTGATTTAGATATTCAAAATCTTTTATATTTTTTGCAATTAAAAGCGCTCCCATATTCGTTATGTCATAAAGATTTGCATCAGATTTTTTAATGAATTTTTCATTAATCAAGTCATCGATAATTTTGTCTTTATTTTCTGGCAATGGGTGATTAATTTTTTTATAATAATTTTCAATATCAAGAAAAAATTTAAGATCTTCAAAGTTATTATTGTGTTTTGCTATTTTTAATTCTTCCACTTCATTATCAAAAACTTTTCACAATTTTTTCTCTTTTTCAGGAAAGTCTTTTAGTGGTTTTTTAGAACTTCCGATTCTTATGAATTCTTTTCCTTCAAATTGAGTAGGTTGTCCAGAAGCAGGATCAATTATTAAAATAACAACTTTTTTATCTTCAATAAAAATATCGTGAAATTCGAAATTTATTTTTGGAGTTAACATTCTTGTTAGTCAGAGTTCAAGGTTTTCAGAACCTTTTTTAGCATTTCTATAATCAAATGAAGTTCCAACAATTTCATGAGTAATATCATTGATTCCTCAAATCAAATATCCTTTATTTCTCTTTAAAAGAGCTACAGAATTGCTTAGTGCAGAAATGTATTCTCCAATTAAAAATGGTTCTACATTATTTACTTTAAATTCAACTCATTCGTTTTCTTTTGTTAGTAGCCTCAACTCTTTGACTAATATTTCTAAAAATTTTTTATCTATAATTGACATTTATTACCTCTATTAAATTTTACTTCAAAATCACCTTAAAATAGATTATTCCCTTTAATAATTTTAAAATTTAGTCAAAAAACGATTATATGCTTCTAAAAAAACAAAAATGTAGTAGAATTTAAAAGCAATATTTATATTGCCTCAGTGGAAGAGAAAATCGTTAATACCACCAAGAGATTAGAAAGGATGCTCGCATGGCAAAAGAAATAGTACGTGTTGCTAAATTGCAATTTAATGCCGGACAAGCAAAACCAGGACCAGCTTTAGCAGGTTTAGGTATTGTTATGCCTGAATTTACAAAACAATTTAACGACCAAACAAGAGACAGAGGAAGTGAACCAGTTCCTGTCGCAATTACAATTTACAAAGATAAATCATTTGATTTTAAATTATTTACATCACCAGCTTCATACAAAATTAAACAAGCAGCTAAAATTCAATCAGGTTCTTCAAACTCAAAAACAAAAATTGTTGCAACAATTTCATTACAACAATTAAGAGAAATTGCGGAATACAAATTAGTTGACTTAAACACAGATTCAGTTGATAAAGCTATGGCTACAATCGCTGGAACTGCTAAAAACATGGGTGTTCTTGTGGAAGGATGAGATGACGTTGCTGCAGCTAAAAAAGCAGCTAACTCAGCAGCTAAAGCAGAAGCTGTTGCAAACGCAAAAGCAGCTAAATTAGAAGAAGATGCTAAATCAGCAGCAGAAAACAAAGGATTCCAAGAAGCAGAAGTAATTACAGAAAAAGCAGAAAGTGAAGAAAATTAATATGAGAAAAATTGGTAAAAAACTTCAAAGTGCTAAAGCTCTTGTTGAAAAAGACAGAGTTTACACATTAGAAGAAGCAATGGAACTTGTAAAGAAAACTTCTTATGCAAAATTTGATGCTTCAGTAGATTTAGCTATTAGATTAAACCTTGACACAAGAAAAGCTGACCAACAATTAAGAGGAGCTGTTGTTCTACCACACGGTACAGGAAAAACAGTTAGAGTATTAGTTGCTACAGATAACCCAGAAATGCAAAAATCATCTAAAGAAGCAGGAGCTGACTTAGTTTACACAACTGGAGAATTAGAAGAAGCGCTTAAAAATGATTTATTCGATTTTGATGTAATGGTAGTTGATCCAAAAATGATGCCAGTTTTAGGAAAATACGGAAAAAAACTTGGGCCTAAAGGATTAATGCCTAACCCTAAAACAGGAACTGTTACTCCAACTCCTGCAAAAGCAGTTGAAGAAATCAAAAAAGGAAAAGCTAACTATAGAGCTGACAAATCAGGTATTGTTCACTCATTAATCGGGAAAACATCAATGTCAACTCAAGCTTTAGCAGAAAACGCTCAAACATTAATTTCATTAATTAAGAAATTAAAACCAAGCGTTGTTAAAGGTGCTTACATCTTAAACCTAACAGTTTCATCAACAATGGGGCCATCAATCAAAATCAAATTTGATTAATAACAAATATCAGGGCAACCTGATATTTTTTATATATTTTTTTGTGCCAAAAGGCCTAAAAAATAACACTTAAGCGATTTTAGTATATAATTTAAAAATATTTATTAACAGGAGGTTTGCTTTGTTTAAGTTATTAAAAGAAATTTTTAAATCACTTTCTAAAAACAAAATTACCGTTATAAGTTTATCTATTTTACTTTTTTTGACTACAGGAGTTTTTTCACTTCTTTTTAGTGTTAAAGAATCTTTTAGAAGAGAGGTTGATAGATATAGTCAGGTATCTAAACTACACGATTCTACTGTGGATTTAGATATCAACTTTGCTAATTCTAATAAAAATAGCATTTATTATAAATCACAAGAAAATGAATATACTATTGCTAATAATGAAGTTATTTCAAACACAAATTTAAGACTGCCATCAAACTTCATTAAGCTTTCTGAACTTGGAATTCAAGGAGAAGAAGGTAACTTTTATATTAGTGCAAATGAATTTAAGGTGCAATACGAAATTAACAAAAACACCTATGATCTCAGCAAAAAAGAATTTAGTTACGATTTAGCTAATGCAACTTTTAGTGTCCTTAAAGACAAAACAAAACTCTTTAAAAAATACAAACTAAATGCAGATGGTTCATATACAGAAGCTAAATCAGTTGTTACTTTAAAAAAGGATTCTACTATAGTTTTAGACAAACAATACACACTAAATGATGTTGTTACAATAGTTTCTAGAGGGGAAGTCGGAGGTCTGTTTAATGCTGGTTCTGATGGTCAGGTTTCTGCCATCAATAGACTTGCTATAAATGTTGAAACACGTGAGGCAACTTTTGATGCTGCTAAAATTAATACTTGAGATAATTTTGGTTTACTTTATTTAGTTTCTGAAGAAGATACAGCAAGAATTTTAGGTTTTGAAAGAAATGGATCTTCTTGAAAAATTATTAGAAGAAGAGATTATTCTTCCGATCTTTTTAATTGAGATGACATAGCACAATGAGCTCAACCAACCATTGCCTGAAACTATAACACAGTTTATAAGCCTGAAGGAAAAATGAAAGTTTCAAATAACACATCACCAGTTATTAAAAATCTTTCAATTGCAAATGATTATTCTGTAGAATTTCCGCAAACTTTTTCTTTTGCAAAAGCAAATACATACAAACTAAATAAAGCTTGAATTTCTACAACTTCAACTGAAATCAAATACAAAAAAGTTACTTATAAACTTTATGATATTTCTGACAAACACAGATTCTCAAACGCCTTTTCAATCTATTTAAAAAGACTAAAAGAAGAACAACCACAAGAGTTTACTAAAATTGAGTCCTTAAGTTTTTGACAAAAAGAAATAGTTACAACAGATGCTAAAAATCAATCTAAAACAATCTCACAAAGACTTTCTAAAGATGATTTAGTGATTGAACTCAAAGACAAAAAAGACCCTTCAAAAACAGTTTTTATAAAGGATTTAGAAAACCTCGGAAATGAATTAAACATTAGAGAGCTTACAAATGAGCAACTCTATCAACTATCTAACAGTGACATAGTTGAATTGAGTTATCTAAAACTAAAAAACGCTGTTAGTCAAACAGTAAAAGAAGCTATTTATAAAGACATAAACGAAGACAAAAGAGTTTTAGAAATTGGGGAAAGAAAGTTTATTACAGTTAACTCAATCAACGATTCAACTGGAGAAAACAAAATCTACCAATTCATTGATTCTGGTATTTCTAATGATTTATACAGAGAAAATCAGGCACAAAACGTTGGTAAGCTTTTTAATGAAACTTTACAAAAAAGTAACCTATTTTTACCTGAAGATACTTCAATCCAAAAAAACGAAATTAATGTTGATTTTTCAACTCAAATAATTGCAGCAATCTTCCAAGGTTATGTACCTAATAAAAACTTTATTGATCCAAGAATTGAGTTTATCAATATAATGTACAAAGATAAAGACTCAATCTTTGAAACTGAAGAAACAAATAAAAAAGTAGTAATTTTAAAGTCTAAAACAACCCCTTCTTTAGAGTATGCTTTAGGCGAAAATAAAGGAAATTACAGTATTTTCGTAAAAAATAACGAAAATTGAGAACCTTTTTATTACAAAACAAAATCATCTTTAAGCATCTATGAACTTAATGAATTCATTGCTTCAAACGACTTAATTTTAGATGCTAAAATTGGACAAAATGGTTGATTTAAAGAAAATGATGAATTCTCAAACTCATACTCTGTGCCATTTTTATACAGAACTCCTTCATCAGAACTTTTAAAAGAAATTGAGACAAATAAAACAATTAAAAGCTTAACTGATAGCATCAAAAAAGCTATTGTAAATAGTGACTTAATTTCAGAACACTACATTCAACTTGAAAACATCGAAAAACTTTTAAGTGCAATGGAGCAAGCTTGAGCTGAAACAGGATACTACCAAATCTTTATTAACGGTAAAAACGACTTTGCTTTAATGCAAAAAATGATTTTTGAAACTCTTTATATTGCAACTAACCAAAATAATGATGGTTTCTTAAACGATATTATCAGTGATTTCATTTCCAAAATCAAAGAAAAAATCTCTCTAAAACCAACACTTCAAGAACAAAAAGATTATTTCTTTGAAGAGTTTGAAAAACTCGGAAAAATGCTTGATAATTTCGGACTTTCATTCTGAAAAAACCTAATCGAAATTGCCCCTCTAAATTATCTAAAAACAACAATAAACAGTCCTATTGAGTTTCTAGAAGGAATTAGAATAATGGTTGATTCCTTCGATTTTAAACAGTTTTTAAGCGAAGTTCATAACTGATACATTCAAAAATGAGATACACAAGAAAATTCAGAACTTAAAGCTTATTACTACTTCGGGCAAGCTGACTTAGTTGTTCCTTTATTAAAATCAATTAATTATGACACCTTTAAACAAGGGGCAATTAAAATTGTTGATCAAATCAATTTCGATTCTTTATTTTCAACACTATATGACAACTCAGAAAACAGATACAAAGGGATAATCTTTAATCAACTAATTAAAAATTATGCTCAATCAAAAATCAAAGACCAACTAACAAACACACTAAAAGAAATTTTTAATAAGATTAATGCAAACAAAGATCTTACAAAAACAGAACTAAACTTCTCAAATGTCAAAGAAGGGATTAAAACATTAATCAACAATTTTGATAAAAAACAACTCTTATCAGTTGTAGAAACATCTTTAAATAACACATACTTTGAAGGTTATAAAACTGTAGCAAACTCCAAGAACCCTCAAAAAGTAACTTTTGTTACAAAAACACTCAAAAACACAGAACTTGCAGTTTCTTTTATTGCTGCTTTATTCAAAGACTCTAACACAAGAGTTCAGGTGAATAATGCTATTAAAAGTATTTTAAATCTTTCAGGGAAAACAAAATACGAAGGCGCTTTCACTGTTTATTATTCTGTACCTGACAAAGATGATCAAAAACTAGATTTATTTAGCTTGCAAAACCTTGAAATTCTTTCTTATGCAAACTATGAAGATCTTGAAACAAAAACAGACCAATTAATTTCTAAAATAACACAAAATTCCTTTGTTTTAGATAATTCCGACATTGCTTTCATCAAGAAAAACCTCTTTAAAAATAGCGAAATTTATGACAATAAAACAGAGATTTTAAAGAGACTGAACGAACTAAAAACAATCATCAATTTCTTTAAGCTAAACGCTTATAAAAAGCAAGGAAATTACTTTATAAAACAAAATGATAACTTATCAATTGCTGATAATTTATATGCTTTATTTAATGAAAGTTTTCAAGATGCAGGCGGAAACACAGCGCTAATTCAAGCTAAAGACAAAGCAAAAGCAATTGTTTCTGATGTTGTTCATACCTCTGAATTTTCAGCAGCTGTCAACTCACTTGTTTTCTATGATTTCTGAATTAAATTTATTACAGAAAATCCACAACTATCACAAGCAGAACTCAACGAAGCCTTTAATTTAATTTTTGATACAGTTAACAACAAATCAAGTCAGTTATACCAAATTTTAAACAACACTACTTTATATGATAATAAAGCAAACTTCTCACAAGCAACATTGGCTTTTGGTCAAGATATTCAACCACTGGGAAGAGGAATTCTTCAACCTTTTGAAACTTCACAAGAAATCTTTTCAAGCAATTCTCAAAACAGTGCGCTTGCTCAAGAAGTAAATAAACTATTTACAAGCGAGCTATTTACAAAACAAACAGAGCAACATAAAGAAACACTGGCCATTTGAATTTCCAAAAACAAAGCACAATTTGTTTCTTCAATTGCACAAATTGCTCACTTTAGAAAATTCCATGGAGCAAGTAAATACTTTGATTATCTTAAAAAAGGTTTCAGCAACATCAACAAACTTTTAGAAAATGATTCTAAAAAAGAAATCATTGAAAATGTCTTAAAAACATTCTCACAACAAAGCTCAATTATGCAAGCTTTAGGTCTTTCTGATGTTGTTGCTTCAACTTACCAAGGTGTAATTTTCCCAACAGTAGCAGCTTGATTTACAACAAACCCAAGTGCTCAAAATGGTGAAGAAAACAACGCTAACTTAACTTAAGTGCTTGATTCAAGAATTGTAGATTTTTCAAAAATTATTACAACAAACAAAGACTGAAGAGAAAATATTAGAGACAGATTCCATGTTTTATTAGGTGATCAAATTTATGATTACAAACTGGAAAATCACTCAAGCAGCGAGCTTTCACTGGACTTAGCTTTTGTAAGTCATCTTGACAAAAAAATCTTCTCAACAACAGAAAACAACCAAACAAAAGATCTTAAAATCTTTGATATAAATCTTAATAATCTATTCTATAAATTTATTGATGCAGCAACTGTAATCAGAGAAGAAAACAAATTAATTGTTTTTAAAGATATCAGATCACTTGTTGCAAAAGTAAATCAAAGTTTCTTAAATGAAAATGGTAAAAATGTTTACACAGAAAAACTGCCAACAAGCTATTTAGAACTTAACAAACTAATTGATTCTTTAGATGAAAAATACGTAATTAATGTTAATGGTTCTAAATTCTTAATAGTAGGAACTGATACAACAATTGACTACATTTTCCCTGTAATCAACGAAGAAAACTTACAGGTAAACTCAAAAACACAAGGTCTTGTCTATGTTAATAAATACGGATTTGACCGTGTAAGAGAATCCTTTAGAGGAAACGCTATTAAAAACTACTATCTAGTCAAACTAAAAGACAAAACACAGGCTAAAGAGTTTAACAATGATATAAATCTTAAAATTTCACAAAACTATGCTGAAGCAAGTGTTAAAAAAGCCTTTACTACAGACGAATTCGATGTTATCAATCCTGAAAGAACACTAAGAATTTCAACAGCTTTTTCAATGATTTTAGCAATTAACTCTGCCAACTTCTACATTGTTTTAATTCTTGTAATTCTTGTTTTAATTTCTACAGTTTTCATTACAAAAAGATATATAGCAACTAGAAATAAAGTAATTGGTATTTTAAGGGCTCAAGGTTATAGCTCACTTAAAATTGCCTTTTCATTTATTTCGTTCCCTTTTGTAACTTCGATTTTAGGAGGAATTGCCGGTTATTCCCTTGGTTTAATTCTTCAAAGCCCGCTAAAACAGAGTTTCTCAAGTTACTGAACGCTTCCTACAGAAAACTTAAGTTTTGAGTTAATTCCGTTTATGTTTTCAACTTTAGTTCCTTTTGTAATCTTATCCTTTGTAGTTATTGTTTCTGCTTTAATTATTCTAAGAAAAAAACCAATTGAGTTAATGTCTGGAATTGCTGAAATTAGTGTTGGAAAAGTTTCACAAACAATTACTTCAGCCTTTAGAAAAAGAAATATTAAAACAAAATTCGGAATCTCACTGACAATTAACTCATTCTGAAAATTAATGTCACTAATGATCTCAACTGTTTTAACAACCTTTATTTCTTTATTCTCAATTGCTTCAAATGGAATTTTTGAATCAACAGTTAATACAACCTACAAAAACAGAAAATACAAATACAAATTAGACTTAATTACGCCTACAAAAGAAGGTGGAGCTTACTCTAAATTCTCTAAAGACGAACTCCAAAACTTACTGTATGTTCCTTTAGGAGAAGCTTCAGAATCTAACCTTGAAAACAACTCATATTTCAGACCTGGTAGATCTCTTGTAAACGGAGAATCAGATAAAAACGGAAATCCAGAAGAATTTAGCCCACACATTTTAACAAGGGCTTCACTACAACTTCAAGTAGAATCTTCTTTATCAATTTCGCCATGAGATGTTGTTTTAAACTCAATGCCTGATAGTCAAAGAATCAGAACACTCAAAATTTCTGAAGACACTATTAAAAAGATTGAAAAAACACAAAATATACAGACTCAAAAGATAAAAACAGAGAATTCTGAATATGAATTTGAGTATGTAGGAACTTTAGAAAATCCTCAAAATTACTTTAAATACATTAATGACTCAAGTGTTTCAACCATTGGTAAGTTCTGATACATGTCTTACAATCCTGAAACAAAAGAGTACCAAAAAGAAGCAATTACAACAAAACAATACAGAGATCAATACAGAAAATTCCTTGTTGATGCTTATTCAAAAATTGACTCAGATGATTTCTATATAGCCTTTAACGGAGTTCAGTTTGATAACAAAACAAACGAAACTTACAGCTATATTGAAACAGGATTTGGTTCAGAACAACAACTAAAAATTTATGGTTATGAAACCAAATCTAAATACATTCAAATTCAAGATAAATACCAAAATAACCTTTTAGAAGTTGCAGAAAAAACAGAAATTAAAGACGATGTCTATCCTTTATTAGTTAACTATGTGTTCTTACAAAAACACAATCTAAATTTAGGAGACCAAATTGAACTTGAAATTAGAAACTCAACTCAAAGATATCTCAACAAAATTTCTGATCAAGCAGTTCCAAGAGCTAAATTTAGAATTATTGGTCTAATTGACACTTATATTAATAGTGAGCTTGCGACAACTAAAGAAGTCGCAAACAAACTTACAGGATTATTAGATCTAAAAGGACCAGATGCTTTCAATGGAATTTTATCTAATGATGAACTTCCAAAACAAACAATCGCATCTACAGGACTTTATTCAGTTTCTGGATACTGATTTGGTGCTGATACAATCAACCCTCAAACTCCAGAAGAATACGAAAATTACTTTGCACAACTCTTTGCAACAAAAGGTTCTCAAGTTGGTTCTCTGGTGCTTTCTGGCTACAGCGAACAGCAAGTAATTGACTTAATCAACTGAGAAATCAAAGACAATAAAGTTGACTCAAGCATTGATTTATCTTATGAAAACATCACAAAAGCAAGCTTTAAACAAGAACACTCACAGCTGATTAAACAAGCTGTAAATAACTTTATTAAGCTTTATTCAAAAAATGTTTATCAAGCAATCTCAACACAAGTAGATGCTAAAGATATTGAAATAGGATTTGTGCAAAACATCTCAACAACAGTCTCTAAATTAACTTTAGCAACTGTAATTATTCTCTTTATTGTTTCAATTGTTATCTTAATTATGATCTCAAATATGATCATTACAGAAAACGAAAAAAATATAGCAATTTTCTCTATTTTAGGTTACAATAACTGAGAAAAAATTAAGCTATTCTTTGGTGTTTATTTACCTTTAATTATAATTTCAACCCTAATTGCAATTCCTTTTGTTATTGGTGCTATCGCTCTATTTAATGCCTTCTTAATTTCATCAAGTTCGATTGTATTATTGATGGCACTTAAATGATGGCACGTGCTAATTTCTTTAGCAATCTTAATCTTTGTCTTTGTTGTAACTTCTGTAATTGCATGATTTAATTTAAATAAAATAAAAGCAATTTACTTGCTGAAAGGAAAATAATGGCATTGTTTTCAAAAAATAACAAAAATACAGAAAAAACAGATGTTTCAGCAACAACAGAAGCAGTAGTTTTAACTAAAAAAGAAATTAGAAAAATTAAAAAAGCCAATAACAGACCAAAAAAGAAAACGGGAAATATAGTAACTCAAAACACATCAAACAACATCATTGAAGTTATTGATCTTAAAAAATCATATCTTTCTGGTTATGTTGTAACTCCTGTTTTAAAAGGAATTACTTTAAACATCGAAAAAGGGGATTTTGCTGTATTATTTGGAAAATCCGGTTCAGGAAAATCAACTTTACTAAACATTATTTCTGGTTTAGATCGTGCATCTGAAGGAGAAGTTATAGTAGCTAACAATAACTTAACTTACTACAGCGACAGAAAACTCACAGAATTTAGAAGAAATAATGTAAGTTTCATTTTCCAAAGTTACAACCTTCTCCAAAACCTAAATGGTTATGACAATGTTGAAACAGGAGCTTATTTACAAAAAGATAAATCCAAAGTTTTAAATATTGAAGACTTATTTAAAGAATTTGAGATCGAAGATATTAAATATAAATATCCTTCTCAAATGTCAGGAGGTCAACAACAAAGAATCTCTATTTTGAGAGCGCTTGCAAAAAATGCAAACATCATTTTCGCTGATGAACCAACAGGTGCGCTTGATGAAAAGACTTCAAAAGCTGTTCTGAAAGTTCTTCAATACATCAATAAAACTTATGGAACAACAATTGTCATGGTATCTCACGATCCTTCAGTTGCTGAACTTTGCAACAAAGTTATTAAACTAAAATTAGGGAAAATTTCAGAAATTGTAATTAATAAAAACCCAAAAATCCTTTAACAAAGCACTTTTGTGCTTTTTATTTTTGTCTTTTTACACTAAAAAAGAATTTATTTTATATAATTTAAATAGTATTCTATAAAGTTGTTGTTATGTAGAAAGACAAAATGAATAAATCATATTTTATTTTTTTAAATCATCTGCTTTGAAAAAAGAAAAGTACAATTTTTATTCCGTTAATTAATTTATTAATAATCATTCCTATTTTGATTATTAATTTTAGCTTGCAGCAAAGTTTTGAAAGCTTTATTTCAATCTTTTATGTAAATATTTTGATTAATGGAGTCCTTTCAAGTATCTTCGGTTCTTTAAAGGGTTTAAACATCTTTAAAGACCTGCAAGGAGAAGGAATTGAAATCATCGTTTTTTCAAAAAGCATCACAAGAAAACAAATTGTTACAACTAAATTAGTCAATTTCCTATTTTGAGGAATTTGTTGATCTTTAGTTTCTTATTTCATAATTATTATTCCTTTATTTTTTAACTTAATTTATTCACAAACACTGAATTTACCTTTTGTTTGAGCATTTTTCAGCCCTTTATTTATCTATTTATTTTTTGGACTTGTTTCTATTTTAGTAAGCTTAAAATTCTCATCTAAAATTGCAATTTCAGTACCACTTTTATTCTTTATGCCTATTACAATTGGAGGAAGCTTATTATCCAGTTATTCAACATCAAGTGCAAATAAGTTTGCCCAAGACTTAAACATTGAATATCCAAATTACGACTCAGGTAGATTACTTGATGTTGAAAAATTCTATTTAAACAACAATAAAGATGAATTTTATATCATTCCTAAAAAAGTTGATAATGCGACATTTAGTGCAAAAGAAAAAGAGTTTTTAGAACTTGCGCAAAGTCGTGCCAAAAACTCATCAACTGCTTGACAAATCTATGCACTTTTAGCAACGCCTTATCAATTTTTAGATGTTTACAACACAAAAGATAAAGATGCTTTATCTCTGCTTTCAAAAGCAAATAATAACAATTTAAACAATTATCTTTACTATAATAATCTTGAATCAGGAGAAAAAAGTTATAAACTTTCTTTAAATACAGGAAATCTGTTAAAACTACCAACACAAGACAAAGATAATCCTTTAGAAACAATTAATAAATTTATTGTTCCGGGTTCACTAAAAAACAATTCTCAATTCAGCGATCTTAAAGACAGAGAAATAGTTTATGCAAGAGAAAATGCTTCTAATTTTGATGTTAGTTTCCCTGAAGATGAAAAAGTTATTGCAGTTCCTGATGACTTAGTCGGAAAACTAAAATGAAGCATTATTTCACAAGCTTTAGA
The DNA here is from genome assembly GCF_017052595.1 of Mycoplasma procyoni. Taxonomy (GTDB): domain Bacteria; phylum Bacillota_I; class Bacilli_A; order Mycoplasmatales; family Metamycoplasmataceae; genus Mesomycoplasma_A; species Mesomycoplasma_A procyoni. Next base: position 151,771 of record NZ_JAFIDB010000001.1, on the reverse strand, counting down.
GTCTAAAGCATTCAGCGACTTTGCTCACAAACTTTTCAAAAATACAGAAAAAACAGCAACAAAAGAACAAATTCTTAATTTAATTACTTCTGCAGTTTCAACAAATGTAAGTGATGATCAACTAAACTTTTCAAGTGTAATTGACAATAATGTTGAGCTATTAAAAGAAGTTATCGATACTCAAAAAATTAGAAATATCACAGAGAAAAAAATCTACTTTGCAACAGCACTAATTTATTTCTTATACTTTAACACTGAATACAATGATTTACTAAAAACTCTTTTAAAAACAGAAAATTCAATTAATGAAACTTACGACCCTGCAAAATTTGACATCAAAATTGATGACAAAAAATACACATTAGGTGGTTATTCTTCTTATTCAGCAATTCAAAAAACAGTTGATAACAAAGTTATTTATCGTTTTAGTTTAGAAAACAGTAATAACTTCTTATTCCAAAGCGTTGATGAAGTATATAGCTACCATGAAAATCAAAAAGTAGTAATTTCAAGAAATCTAAACATTATAATTTGATTAGTAATTATTTCTATTTTAGGTGGAATTACTTTTGAAAAATTTAGAAGAAAGGATTATAAATAATGGAAAATAATCACATTCTTCAACTTAAAAATCTAACTAAAATTTACCCTAAATCTGATCAAGGAGTTAAAGACATTTCTTTTTCAGTTCATAAAGGTACTTTCCATGCTTTTATTGGAGAAAATGGAGCCGGAAAAACAACAACAATTAAAACAATAATAGATGCTTTTAGTTCTTATCAAGGTGAAGTTTTAATCGATGGAAAAGATCACAGAAGTGAAGAAGCAAAATCAAAAATCGGTTATGTGCCTGAAAATGCTCTTTTCCCAAAAGGACTAACAAGTTTTGAATACTTAGTTTATTTAGCAGAATTGTCTAAAATTAAAAGACAAGATGCAAAACAAAAAATTGACGAATTACTCGAAAAATTCGGTATTTTAGAACTAAAAAACAAAAAACCTTACAGTTTTTCTTCAGGTCAAAAGAAAAAAATACTGCTAATTCAAGCTCTAATTCATGATCCTGAAATTTTAATTTTGGATGAGCCTGCAGCTAACTTAGATCCTTCAGCAAGATATGAGTTATTTAAGATTCTTACAGATCTTAATAAAGCAGGAAAAACCATTTTTATAAGCTCTCACATCCTAAAAGAAATCGATGAGTTTACTTCATATGTTACTTTAATTCACAAAGGAAAAATTTACTATCACGGACCAAAAAACGAAAAAACATTAGAGGAGTTATTCTATGAAAAAGTTATTAAAACAGATTGCAATCACTAGCTCAACTTTGATAATTCCTGCCTTTTCCTTTTTGTCTTGTAATTCGCAACCACAAGAACCTAAAAAAGAAGATGTAAAGTTTAAAGAAGGAGAAAATTTCGTTTATAAAGAAACTTATAACAATTCTGATTATGCTCCAGGTGAAACAATTAAAGAAAATGAAGTCTTTAAAAATCTTGAGATAAAAATCTTAAATGAATCTGAAACTTTTGAAAGTTTTAGAGATAAATTTAGAAAAAAAATCCCTGCTGAACAAAAGGATAATCCAGACATTTTAAAAGCTCTAAACGAACTTGCAAAAGAAAAAGTTATTTCAGACCAAATTCTTTCTTTAAAACCTCAAGAAAATGAAAGTTTCGTTTTTAATCTTAAAGTTGATGAAACAAATAAAAAGTTTTCTTTCTTGATTCAAATAATTATTCAACACACAAATCACACTCACTCAAAAGGACAAAGAGCAATAGCTATCTATTTCAAAAACTAAATTAATGTGCATTTGCACATTTTTTTGTAATTTTAAACTATCTGTTGTAAAATTAAAATACTATGCCAGAATTACCAGAAGTCAGAGTCGTAAGACAAGAATTAAATAAATATGTTCAAAACAGAAAAATAAAAGAAGTTTCAATTTTCAGAGATAAGTTTATTCAAGAGATTGAAGCAAGTGAATTTGCAGATGTTTTAAAGGGAAAAACAGTCGAATTCGTCGAAAATATAGGTAAATTTTTAGCCTTTCATTTCAGCGAAAACATTGTTGTTTTAAGTCATTTGAGAATGGAAGGAAAATACAATTTCTATGAACCTAGAAAAGAACGTTTATTCCATGATTATGTGATTTTTGAGTTTGAAGACAACACAAATTTACACTACAACGACACAAGAATGTTTGGAACTTTTCATTTAAGAACAAAAGAGAATTACTTAAATACACTACCACTTTCAAAACTTGCTAAAATTCCTGCTGAAACAGACCTAAATGATTTTATAAAATCACTTTCAAAAAGAAAACAGGCAATCAAAACAGTTCTTTTGGATCAAACAATTGTTGTAGGTTTAGGAAATATTTATGTGGATGAAGTTCTATTTGCAACTAAAATTAGCCCACTAACACCAGCAAATGAAATTACAAAAAAACAAGCAAAAGAGATTTTAGAAGCTGCAACAGACATTTTAGATCGCTCAACAGAACTTGGGGGAAGCAGTATAAATTCCTATACCTCTTTAAATAAAAAGAAAGGTAGCTTCCAAAACTTTTTACAAGTTCATACTAAAAAAGGCAAAGCCTGCCCAGAATGCTCTCAGGAAATTGATAAAATAAAGGTAAATGGCCGTGGAACATATATTTGTAGGAGATGTCAAAATGTCAAATAGTTGAGAAACAGAATACTATGTTGATCTTCATGGCTTTAGTTTTAGTGAAGCGAGAATGGAAATCCAACACACACTTTTAGATTTTTACATGAATAAATTTGCAGAAAGAATAGTCATAATAACAGGAAAAGGAACTGGAACACTCAATTTATTGTTAAGCGAGTATTTAAAAGATGAAACAGACTATTACATTGAGCAAAAAGACGATAGAATCATCGTTTGAAAATAGAAAAAAGACTAAAAAAGCTGTTTTTTAGTCTTTTTTAGTGCTTAAAATTAACTTTTTCACTTTTGTGATAATATTAAATTAGTAATTTCACAAAATAAAGGAGAAAAATGAAAGTTATAGTAATTAATGGTTCAATTATTGATGAAAGTGTTTCAACATCTAAAGCACTTTCAGATAAATTTATTGAATTTTACAAAGAAAAAAACCCAACACACGAAATTGTCTATTTAGACTTAAACAAAGAAAAAACAGCACAAACTATTTTAAGTTCACAAACAAGACCTTCTTTTTGAGAACAAACAGAAGCTCTTAAATATGTTGAATTATTAAAATCAGCAAATAAAATAGTTATTTCTTCACCAATGATCAACTTCAACTATTCAGCACCTCTTAAAAACTTTTTAGATGCAATTTCAATTGCTAATGTAACTTTTAGCTACAAATACTCTAAAAAAGGGGATGCAATCGGTCTTTTAAATAATTTAAAAGCTCAAGTGATCACAACAAAAGGTGCACCAAGTGATTGATATCCTTTTGCAAATCATACAAAAGCATTAGAAGGTGTTTTAGGATTTTTAGGAATGGAAATAGCTCCTTCAATTGAGTTAAATGGAACAAACATTGAGCCTCTATCTAAAATGACAAAAGAAGAAAGAGTTGCTTCAATTGAAGAACAAATTAAGAAAGCCGCTTACAATTTCTAATAATGCAAACAGAAAGAATTTCTTTCTGTTTTTTTATATACTTTATTAAGTTAAAAAAATGTAAAAATGCTTTGAAAAAAATGAAAATAGTCTATAATATTTATAGTCAAAGAGCAAATTAAAAAAATATTTTGTTTTTTTAAAAAAAAGTGTATAATTATATAGATGCTCGAGTGGCGAAATAGGTAGACGCAAGGGACTTAAAATCCCTCGGTAGCAATACCGTGCTGGTTCAAGTCCAGTCTCGAGCACCATTTATGCGCCCTTAGCTCAGCAGGTAGAGCAAATGGCTTTTAACCATTGGGTCAGAGGTTCGAATCCTCTAGGGCGTACCATTTCGGAAACGATCGAAAACAAGCTGAAAAGCTTGTTTTTTATTGCTTTTTTTGCATAAAAAAACACCCTAAATTACTTAAGGTGTTTTTCTAGAAAGTGTGAAACTCCGCTTTCGTTATTTGAAGTTGTTGTAAAAGTTGCTTTTTGTTTTATTGAATCTTTTGATTGACCCATAGCAACAGAATATTTAGTTGTTTCGAACATTGAAACATCGTTATCTTCATCTCCAAAAGAAATCGATTCATCTAAATTTAAGTTAAATTTTTCAGACAGAATTTTAATTCCATTTCCTTTTGAGCTACCAACTGGCATTATATCAATTACTCTTGTTTGAGAAGTTAAAAGATAGATATTTTTGATTTCTAAAAGGGATTTACGGGCATTTTCTATATCTTGCTCTAAACTATCACTCTTGATTACTAAGAATTTAATTACATCATGTTTGTTGATATCGAAGTTATTAAGATCTTTTCAATCAAATCCAAATCTAAATTGTGATTCTCTTTGATTAATGCTTGATTCAAGTCACTCAAATCATTCTGGATTGTAATTAGCTCTTGTAAAACCGAAGATTTGTTTTGTTGTGTAAACTAAAAAAGTAGTATTATTTTGTTGTAATGAATCAAAAACTTCTTTTGCTGCTTCTTTAACAATTGGATTTTGATAAACTATCTCATCTTTTTGAAAGTCATAAATAATTGCACCGTTGCAGGCAATAATTGGAAATTTAGTTTGTGTTAAGAAGGCCTCTTGTTTAGCAAAGTAATAAGGTCTTCCCGTTGCAATAAAAACGTTTTTTGATTCTTTGTTTAATTTATTGATTGAGTCGATATTTTGCTGTGAAATAACTTTTTGGCTATTTAAAAGTGTTCCATCTAAATCGAAGAAAAAATTTTTAATGTTAGCTTTATTCATGTGTCTCCTTTATTTCTATAATTAAATGATAAAGAAAAAATCGCAAAATGTGCGATTTTTTGTAATTATTTTGAATTTAGAGCTAATTGAATTAGTGTTTTTACCATAACTCCGGTTGGAACTTCCGAAGAATCAGCAGTTTCAGCGATGTCAATGTGGATGTATTCTGTGTCTTCTGTAAATTCTTTTAAGAACATTGCAGCAACGATACTTCCACCACCAAGACCTCTTAAATCAGCGTTTTTAAGGTCAGCAACTTTAGAAGATTTTAGACCATCTGTGTATTCTTCATCAAAAGGAAGTCTTCAAATTGGCTCATTTTGTTCTTTAGAAGCTTTTTGCATTTCTTCTCAAGCTTGCTCTGTTGTAGTTCAAACTCCTGTGTAAGTTTTACCTAAAGAATATGCCATTGCCCCTGTTAATGTTGCAAGATCAACCAAACGAGTAGCACCTAAAATTCTTTTTGCATAAGTTAGACCATCAGCCATAACTAATCTACCTTCAGCATCTGTGTTATTAACCTCTACAGTTTTTCCATTCATTGAAGTTCATACAGAATCAGGAAGAGAAGCATCGCCATTTACTCTGTTATCTGTAATACACATAATTGCTGAAATGTTTGTTTTTGGTTTTAGTTGAGCAACAGCTTTCATTACTGAAGCAACTGCGGCAGAACCTGACATGTCGAATTTCATTCCAAGCATTGATCTTCCGCTTTTCATTGTGTATCCACCAGAATCAAATGTAATTCCTTTACCAACTAATACTGTTTTTTCTTTAGATTCTGGATTTCCTGTGTACTCAATAACAACAACTCTTGCTTCATACATAGAACCTCTGTTAACTGAAAGTAATAGTCCCATTTTGTGTTTTTCAATTTGTTTTTTGTTTAAAACAGTAACTTTAAGGTTTTTGTATTTTGAAAGATTGTTTTTAACTTCTTCTGCAAGCACCTCTGAATTTAAAATGTTAGGTGGCATAATCTGTAAATTTCTTGCATAATTTACAGATTCCATAATGATGTTTGTTTTTTCAAATGCATCTTTTGATTCTTTAGAAAAATTTTCTGAATAAAGGGATAATGTGTATTTTTTGTCTTTTTTATCTGTTTTTAAGTTGTATAACTCGAAGTCATTATAAAGGAAATTACTGCTTAAAAATTCAACTACATTTTCTTGTTTAATATCATTAACCACAAAAGAATCTACATCTAAAAAGAAATCACGGTATAAAGAAGAAACAACTTTTTTAGAAGCGGATTTAAGTGCTTCTAAATTGAATTTTTCTTTTTGTTCAAGATAGAAATAAGCAACATTATTTTCAAAATCTTCTATAATAGAGAATTTTTCTTTTTTAATGTTTTCAAAAAGATTATCTTCTTTGAAAAAGGCTTTAATAGTTAATTTTGTATTGTCAATTTTTGAAACTAATTTTAAAGACATTATTTTTGCTCCTTATTGTTTTCATGATTTAAAATAAACTCAACTAATGTTGCAACTAATTCACCCTGTGGTTCACCTTGTTTATCAGCAGTTCCTGCAACATCACAGTGAATAAAATCAATATCTTTTGTAAATTCTTTTAAGAACATTGCAGCCTGTGAAGAATCTTGAGAAACAGTTTTTGATCAGCTAGCCAGATCTGCAACTTTTGATTCTTTGTTTCCTTTGTTGTAGTCTTCGTGTAGAGGCATTCTTCAAGTTTTTTCTTGAGCTTCTTGAGATGCTTTTTGGAATGCTTCTCATTTTTTGTCGTTTGTTGATCAAATTCCTGTATAAACATTTCCAAATACACTAACAATAGAACCTGTTAAAGTTGCAACGTCAATGATTGTTGTTGGTTTTAGTTTATCAGCGGCATAGAAAATTCCGTCTGCAAGAACTAATCTACCTTCTGCATCTGTGTCAACAACTTCAACTCATTTACCACTCATTGATTGATAAACGTTTTCAGGTAATGAAGCGTCTCCATTAATTCTGTTATCTGTAATACACATAATTGCACTTGCGTTAACTTTTGCTTTTAATTGTGCTAATGTTTTGATTGCATAAGCAGCAATTACAGAACCTGACATATCATATTTCATTCCATCCATATGATAACCTTTTGTGTTAACTCCTCCTGTATCGAAAGTAATTCCTTTACCAACAACTGAAGTGTGTTCTGAAGACTCTGGATTTCCTTTGTATTCAATTATTACAACTCTTGGTTCGTGTGTACTTCCTTTGTTTACTGATAAAAGAAGATTCATTCCTAAATCGCTGATTTCCTTTTTAGTTAAAACGGTTAATTTAAGGTTTTCGATTCCTGAAAAGTCTTCTGTAATTTTAGAAGCTAAAATTTCTGAATTTAAGAAATTTTCAGGCATGATTTGTAAATTTCTTGTTTTTTGAACGTTTTGAGCAACTAATTTAAGTTTTTCAATTAGCTCGTGATTTTGGTGTAGTTCTTCATTAACTAATAAAGCGATTTCACTTTTTTGTTCTTGGTCTTCTTCTTTCTTTTCATTTGTCATTTTGAATAATTCAGCTTTTGCAAAAGCATATTTAGAAATGAAAAGTCTTAGTAGTTGCTGTGTAGAAGCAAATTCTTTGAAGCTTTCTAAATCGATTTGATAGTTTTGTAAGTGCGCTGAAGCAAAAGAGCTAAATCATTTTTTTAGTTCTAAAAAACTTGTGTGTTTAGAATCAAAATAAACATAAGATTCTTTTGTAGAGTGATTATCTGTAACTTTGAAATTCTTTTGAGCTACAAATTGAGGAAAATCTTTATTTTCAAAAACAGCTTTTAAAAGATAAAAATTTTCAAGTTTTTGTGTTGTTATTTTCATTTTTCTCCTTAATTTAAGTTTAGAATGGCATTAATTTTACCTTCAAATTTACTTGTTGATTCGATTTTGATGTCAACCCACTGACCTAAAGTAAATTTGGTTTTTGAATTTTGTAAATAGAGTTCATTTTCATCACAGTTATATTCATCTGTTGCTGAATTTGGAAGTGTTGACACATGAACTAAAGCACTAGCTCCTGTTTCAAGTTCAACAAAGAAACCGAATTTTTTAATTGAAACGATTTGTGCTTTAAAGACTTGATCAGTTCTTTCTGCATAGTATTCTGAGATTTTGATTGCAAATACTTCTCTTTCAAGGCTGAGTGCAGATTGTTCACTCATTGAGTTTTTGAGAGCAATTTCCTGTAAATTCTCTTTATAAAAGTCAATATTTTTAAAGTTGTTTTCAAACACAAATTCTCTTAATAAACGGTGAACAATCAGATCTGGATAACGCCTGATTGGACTTGTGAAGTGAGTATAGAATTCAGAAGCTAATCCGAAGTGTCCAACGTTTTGCTCTGAATAAACAGCTTTTTGCATAGTTCTTAAAAGATTAATTTTAATAAAGTTATCAAAATTAATTGCTTTAACTTTTTCAATTGCTTTTTGGAAATCTACTGGATCTTCCGAAAAAGGCACATTGACGTTTATTTTTAGTAATTTTAGGACGTTGTTAAGCTGCTGAATTTTTTCCATTTCTGGAACTGGGTGAATTCTGTAAATAAAGGGAAGTTCCTTTTTAGCCATGTATTCAGCGACGTTTTCATTGGCTCTAACCATGAAATCTTCGATCATGTTTTCACTAAGATCTCTTTCTCTGATTACAACATCAATTGTTTTTCCATGTTCATCAAGAACTAGTTTTGGTTCATCAAACTCAAAATCAATAAATCCCTGTTTTTTCTTTAGTTTTCTAATTGATTCAGTTAATTCAAGAGCATTTTTTAGCAGCTCTGCAATGTTGTCATCAATTATTTGATCGCGATCATTGTTATAAAATCTGTTAACTTGTTTATAAGTAAGTCTTGCATATGAATTGATAACAGATGGATAGAATTTAACTCAAACATTGTTTCCTTGTTTGTCGATTTCACACTCCATTGTTAAAGTAAGTCTATCTACTTTTGGATTTAGTGAACAGATTCCATTAGACAACTCAAAAGGAAGCATAGGAATAACTTTGTTTGCTAAATAAATAGAAGTTCCTCTGTTTCTTGCTTCAGCATCAACTGTGTCACCTTCTTTTACATAGTAACTAACATCAGCAATGTGTACACCTAAAACAAAGTTTCCGTTGTCAAGTTTTTTAACACTGATTGCATCGTCGAAATCTTTTGTGTCATCACCATCAATTGTAACAATAACTTCATTTCTTAAATCAACTCTTGAAATCAAGTCTTTTTCAGAAACTTCTTGCGGAATTTGTTTTGCTTCTTGTAAAGTTTGCTCGTTAAAAGTGTGAATAACTCCTGAAGCTTCAACAGCCATTTCTATGTCTTTGAAGTCATCGCTCATCATTCCCATTCTTTTAACTAAAGAAATAACCAGTCTTTCGTTCTGAAATTCCTTTATTTTTACTTTTACAACTTCGCCATCTTTGAAGCTGTATTTTTGATCTCATCTAAATCTTCCTTTTAGTTTTGCATCAATTGGAACAAAGTCAAAAAAGTCACCATTTTGCTTTATAAATCCTACATATTCACTTGCTTTTCTCTGTATTATTTCATTTACAACAGCAAAAAAGTCGCCTGGCCTTTTTGGATCTTCAAAGACTGTGATTTTGACAACATCGCCATCAAGTGCTGTGTTTGTGTAAGGTTTAGGAATAAAAAAAGATGTTTCTTCATCTTGATCAACAAAACCAAAACCTTTTGGATTTAGTTTCATTTCTCCTTGAGTCTCTAAAACTTCTTTTGGATAGTAATATTTTGAGTCTCGATCAACAAATAATTTAAATTCTTTGAGTTTTTGGTTTAAAAATATACTGAATTCTTTGTTTTCAGATCTTGCGATATTTAAAGTTTTTGCAATAAAAATATAGTCTCTTGGACTTTGTGAAACTAGCTTTTGAATTGCTTTAAGATTGAATTTCGAATTAGACATTAAAATAACCTAATAAGGAGTGAAAAAATAATCAATAAGAATCCACAAGTGAACATCGATCATTTTAAAATCTTCTTAAATCCTCTCTCTTTTGATACTTTAAATAAATCTAAATCTGATGAACCAACTAGCGCACCTGAGAATCCGTTTGAATCAGGCGACATTAGTAGTGAAATAACCATAGAAACTAGTCCGATGATTACTAAAATAACTGTAATTGCAATTTTCATATATCTCCTTTTTGTTTATTTTAAATTATACTATTTTAATCGCTTATAAATACCACAAATTATAAAAAAGTCCAAACTTAAAAAGAAAATGTTCAAAAAAACTACAAAATAAAGCATTTTTATTCTAATAGTGCGTCTATTTTGTTAAATGCTATATAATTATTTTAATAATTTTAAATATATAAGGAGCACAAATGGATTTTAAATTCATAAAAGATGGTCACGTTATGTTTAATAAAGACGAAATCATTCGTTTTTTAGACATTGACGGAAACTTAATCAAAGGACACGATACAAAATTAACAAAAGAAGAATTATTAAAAGCTTATAAATTTATGGTATTGTCAAGACAACAAGATACATACATGTCTCAATTACAAAGACAAGGAAGAATGCTTACTTTTGCACCTAACTTTGGTGAAGAAGCACTTCAAGTAGCTTCTGCGATGGCACTACAAAAAGATGACTGATTTGTTCCTGCATTTAGATCAAATGCTACAATGCTTTACATGGGAATGCCAGTTAAAAACCAAATGCTATACTGAAATGGTAATGAAAGAGGAAGTGTTACTCCTGAAGGAATTAATTTACTACCTGTAAACATTCCTATTGCTACACAATGTTCACATGCTGCAGGTATTGCTTATGCTGCTAAATTAACAGGAAAAAAAGTGGTTTCAATGTCATTTATTGGTAATGGTGGAACTGCAGAAGGGGAATTTTATGAAGCAATTAACACAGCTTCTATTTGAAAATGACCTTCAGTTTTCTGTGTAAACAATAACCAATGATCAATTTCTACACCAGAACACCTTGAAACAGGTTCTGCAACTATTGCTGCAAAAGCTGCTGCTGCAGGTATTCCTGGGGTTAGAGTAGATGGAAACGACCTTTTAGCTTCTTATGCTGTAATTAAAGAAGCTGTAGAATACGCAAGAAGCGGAAGAGGACCAGTTGTTGTTGAGTTTGTAACTTGAAGACAAGGGCCTCACACAACTTCAGATAACCCAAGAATCTACAGAACTGAAGAAGTTGAAAAAGAAAATGAAAAATGAGAACCAATGCACCGTATTGAAAAATATCTATACGACAAAAAATACTTAAGTGAAAAAGAAAAAGAAGAAATTTGAAATAACGCTTTAGAAGAAGTTAAAGTAGCTTACAACCAATCTCTAGAAGAATTAGACGTTGATGTTGAAGAAGTGTTTGATTACACATATGCTGAATTAACACCTGAATTAAAAGAACAAAAAGAAGAAGCTCTAGCTTACTACAAAAAAGGAGTTAAATAATGGAAGCAAAAAAAGCATTAAATAATATTGGTGCTGTAACAGATGCACTTGATTTAATGATGGAAAAAGATCCAAGAGTTGTACTTTGAGGACAAGATGCCGGATTTGAAGGTGGAGTTTTCAGAGCAACAGAAGGATTACAGAAAAAACACGGAGTTGAAAGAGTTTGAGATACTCCTATTGCTGAAGCATCAATGATGGGGATTGGAGTTGGAGCAGCTATTTTTGGTTTAAGACCTGTAGTTGAAATGCAATTCCAAGGATTCTCTTATCCAGCTTTCCAACAATTAATGACACATGCTGCAAGATACAGAAACAGATCAAGAGGAAGATTCACAGTTCCTATGGTATTAAGAATGCCTATGGCTGGAGGAGTTAGAGCTCTAGAACACCACTCTGAAGCTATCGAAGCAATGTTTGCACATGTTCCAGGACTAAAAGTTGTTATGCCTTCAACACCTTATGACACAAAAGGACTATTGATTGCAGCTATTAACGACCCAGATCCAGTTGTATTTTTAGAACCTAAAAAAATCTACCGTTCATTTAAACAAGAAGTTCCTGCAGGAATTTATGAAGTTGAAATCGGTAAAGCAAACGTGATGGTAGAAGGAAATGACTTAACTCTAGTTACATATGGAGCACAAGTTCACGATTCACTTAAAGCTCTTACAGAATTAAGAAAAACAAACCCAGAAATTAGTGTAGAACTAATTGACTTAAGAACAATTAAACCAATTGATACAGAAACAATTATTAATTCTGTTAAAAAAACAGGAAGACTTTTAGTAGTGCATGAAGCTGTTAAATCATTCTCAGTTTCTGCAGAAATCATTGCTAGAGTAAACGAAAAAGCATTTGAATACTTAAAAGCTCCTTTAACAAGACTAACAGGATACGACATTACAGTTCCTTTAGCACGTGGAGAAAAATACCACGCAATTGATGAAAATAAAATTATTGCAAAAATTAAAGAAGTTGTAGGATTTAAATTTTAGAAAGGAAAAACATGAATAAAATTGTCTCAACACCATTAGCAAGAGCACTTGCTGCAAAATTAAACATTGATATTACACAAGTTAAAGGTACAGGTCCTTTTGGAAGAATTTTAAAAGCTGATGTTGAAGCATTTAAAAATGCACCAGCAGTAGCAAATCCACAAACTTCTGCACAACCTGCTCCAGCTAAAGCACAAAATGTTGTTGCTTTAGATGGAAAAAGAGAAAAAATTACACCTATTAGAAAAGCTATTGCAAAAGCAATGACAACATCAAGAGATTCAGTAGCTTACTTCAGTTTAGTTAACGAAATCGACATGACAAGACTATGAGATTTAAGAAAATCAATCGTTGAAGATGTTCAAAAAACAACAGGTGTAAAATTAACATTTTTACCATACATTTCAAAAGCAATTTTAGTTGCTCTAAAGGAATTTCCTGTATTAGCAGCTAAATATGATGAAGCAAATTCAGAAATTGTTTATCCAACAACTCTAAATTTAGGAATTGCTGTAGACACAGAAGCTGGATTAATGGTGCCAGTTGTTAAAGATGCTCACGCACTAACAATTGTTGATTTAGCACAAGAAATTTCAAGATTAGCATTAGCAGCTAGAGATAGAAAAATCAAACCAAATGAAATGCAAGGTGGTTCATTCACAATTACTAACTACGGTTCAGTAGGTGCTTTATTTGGAACACCAGTTATTAACTACCCAGAACTTGCAATCGCAGGAGTTGGAGCTATTATTGACAAAGTTTTAGTTAAAAACGGACAATTTGTTGCAGGAAAAGTTATGAACTTAACTGTTTCAGCTGACCACAGATGAATTGATGGAGCTACAGTAGGTAGATTCATGTCAAGAGTTAAAGAATTATTAGAAAAACCAGAAATTTTAGGAGTATTATAGTATGTTTAAATTTAAATTTGCCGACATCGGTGAAGGTTTACATGAAGGAACAGTAGCTGAAATTTATAAAAAAGAAGGGGACGAAGTTAAAGAAGGGGACAGCCTGTTCTCTGTTGAAACTGATAAAGTAACTTCTGATATTCCTTCTCCTGCTACAGGAAAAATTGTTAAGGTTTTAATGGCTCAAGGTGATGTTATTCACGTTGGTCAAGAAATTTACATCATTGATGATGGTTCAGGAGATACCGATTCAGCACCTGCTCCAGAAGCTAAAAAAGAAGAAGCACCTGCAGAAGGTGGAGCATCTGTTGTTGGTGAAGTAAAAGTTTCAAACGAACTATTTGATTTATCAGCATTCAAAGCGCCTTCAGCTCAAGCTTCAAAACAAGAAGCAGCAGCTCCAGTAGTTGAATCTGCTCCAAAATCTTCTTCAAAAGAACAAGGTAAAAAATACGAAGGTTCAGTAAAAGAAGAATTTGATGTTATTGTTATCGGTTCAGGTCCTGGTGGTTATTTAGCAGCTGAAGAAGCTGGTGCAGCTGGACTTAAAACATTAATTATTGAAAAAGAATTCTGAGGAGGAGTTTGTTTAAATGTTGGATGTATTCCTACAAAAGCTCTTCTAAAAACTACAGAAGTTTACCACACAATTAAACACGCTCATGAATTTGGGGTTTTAGGAAAATTCGAACCAAAAATTGATTGAGAAAAAATGCATGGTAAGAAAACTGAAGTTGTTTCAAAACTTACAGCAGGTGTTCAAGCTCTAATGAGAATGAACAAAGTTAAAATGATTTTTGGTGAAGCTTCTTTTGTTGGTTCACACGAAGTTAAAGTTGAAAACGAAGTTTATAGAGCAAAAAACATTATTATTGCTACAGGTTCAAGCGATAGAAAAATTCCTTTACCAGGATTTATGGAAGGATATGAAAAAGGTAAATTAATTACTTCAAAAGAAGCAATTAATTTAGAAAAACAACCTAAATCAATTACTATTATTGGTGGAGGGGTTATCGGGGTTGAGTTTGCTCAAGTTTTTGCTTCAGCAGGAACAAAAGTAACAATCCTTCAAAACTTACCAACAATTTTAGCAATGCTTGACAAAGACATTATTAAACAAGTTTCAGAAGACTTAAAAGAATTAAATGTTGAAGTTATTACAAACGCAAACACAACAAAATTTGAAAAAGACAAAATTTTCTATGAAGTTAATGGAGAAGAAAAATCAATTAAATCTGATTTAGTTCTTGTTTCAGTGGGTAGAGTTCCAGAATCTCTAGGACTTGAAGAAGTTGGAATTAAACTTGGAGACAGAAAACAATTAGTTGTTGATGAATTCTGTGAAACAAACGTTGAAGGTGTTTATGGAATTGGAGACGTTGTTGGGCAAGCGATGTTAGCTCACGTTGCATACAGACATGCAGTTGTTGCAGTTTCAAACATTCTTAAAAAACAAGTTAAATACTCTTCAAAAACAGTTCCAGCATGTATTTATACACACCCAGAAATTGCTGTTGTTGGTCTAACAGAAGAACAAGCTAAAGCAGAAGGAAGAAACTTCATTGTTGCAAAACACGAATTCAAATTCATCGGTAAAGCATTAGCAGCTCACGAATCAAAAGGATTTGCTAAATTTATCATCGATAAAGAATTTGGAGAAATTATCGGTTGCCACATCATTGGTGGATCAGCAACTGACTTAATTTCTGAAGTTGTTCTAGCAATGGATCTAGAATCAACAATCTATGACATTGCTTCAACAATTCACCCACACCCAACATTTAGTGAAGTTCTTTGAGAAGCAGCAAGAACAGCTGTTCACCAATTACAAAAACACAAATAATTACATAAAATTATTTAATAATAATATAACCTAAAAGAGAGCAAAAATAGCTCTCTTTTTGCTATAATTTTATTATTTAAAAAGGAGGTTAAAATGAGTGATCAAGAAATTTGAATGGCAATCCTGATTACATTTGGAGCTGTTTTTACTTTAGCATTTTTTATCTCCCTTTTAGTAATAAAACTCAAATACGGTAAAAACCTTTCAATTCAAGAAAGGTTAGGCAAAGAAGCTGAAATAAGAATTAATGAATCTCTGAGTTCATGAGCTTCAAAAAATCAATCTTTTTTCATTCCTTCAGCACTTTATAAATACAACAAAAATCAACTTTTTGAAGTTGATGGAATTTTACTAACACCAAAAGTTGTTTATGTAATTGAAATTAAGTCAATCAATGGAGTAATTAAGGGTAATTCAGAAGATCAAAAATTTAAGAAAATAATAGCTAAAAAAGAATACGAAATTGCAAATCCAATCAAACAAAACGACAAGCACATCGAACACATAAAAAGAATGTTAAACGGGAATTTTCCTGTAATTTCTTTAATTATTTACACAGAAAGAACTGAATCAATCGAAGTTATAAACAAGCCTTCACACGTTGCTTTAATAAAAGAAAACGCCATCCAAGAAACGCTTTATGACATAAGTTCAAAACTTGAAAACAAATTCAGCGAACAAACACTGCAATCACTAAAAAACAGCATAGAAGAAAACATCACAAAAGACCGTAAAGACTACATTACTCTAAAAAGATTTTCTGAAAAGAACTAATGCAAAAACTACAAATAGAAATTGAAGATAAAGTTGTAGAAGTTATATTTTCAGTTAAGAACACAAAATATTCAAAAATAAAGGTAAAACAGGGTATTGTAGAAATAATTTGAAACAAACAACTAACTCAACAAGAAATAAAAATACTAATAGAATCTGAATGACAACAAATCTCGCAATATATTTACAATAGTCAAAAAGAAAAGAAATACATTGTTAATACAGAAGAATCCTACATCACTATTTTTGGTAAAAAAATAGAATACAAACTACATAAATTAGATCCTAAAAAGCATGAATATATGCTTTTTGCTCCAGGATTTTTCTTAAAATTTGAATCAAAAACAGCCCGCGGAATTAAAAACAACATTTATGAAGCAATGCTTTTAAAACTTGAAAATTACATTAAAACAAGAGTAGAAGAAATTAAAAAAGAAATGGAAATTGATTGAGATTATTCTGTTATAATCGGTTTATTCAGAAATGTTTGAGGAAGCAATTCAAAAGGTAAAATCAATGTTTTAAGATTTCATAGTAACCTTCTTCCAATGTCTAAAGAAATAATTGATTCAGTAATTTATCACGAATTAAGCCACCATTTTTATCGTAATCACAAAAAAAGTTTTTATAATCTACTTTTAAAATACTGCCCTAATTATCATGAATTAACAAAAGAATTAAATAAAGAGAGGTTTGAAAAATGAAAATAGAAAAATTATATGTTTGTGGTCCTACAGTTTACAATGATATTCACATCGGAAACATGCGTCCTATAATGTTTTTTGATATTGTAAACAGAGTTAAAAGAGCTTTAGGTATTGAAGTTGATTTTCTCCACAATATTACAGATATAGATGACAAAATTATCAAAAGAGCAATTGAAACAAACAAAAGTGAAAAAGAAATAAGTGAATTTTATTATAAAGAATACATGAATCTGCTTGAAGATTTTAACATCCAAAAACCTTCAAAAATCATGAAAGTTACAGAAAATATTACATTAATTACAGATTTTATACAGAAATTAATTGATAATAAAAGTGCTTATATCCTTGATCAAAATGTGATTTTTGATGTTTCAAAATTTAGCAATTATGGTTCAGTTTCAAACAGAAAAACAGATGATGCTCTAAACTCGGAATTTGAGTATCAAAAAAGAAATCCACAAGACTTTGTGCTTTGAAAAAAGACAACAGAAGGAATAGTTTTTGATAGTCCTTTTGGCCAAGGTCGTCCTGGATGACACACAGAGTGCGTTGCAATGATTCATAATTATTTTAAAGGTGAAACAATTGATATTCATGGTGGTGGAATCGATTTAATTTTTCCCCACCACGAAAATGAAAACATCCAGTTTTTCGCTTTAGAAAACAAAAATATAACTAAAAACTGAAAGCACACAGGCTTTATAAACAAAGACGGACAAAAAATGTCAAAATCACTCCAAAACATATTGCTTGCAAAGGATTTTAGCAACCAATACGGCTCTGATACTTTTAGACAAATCGTTCTAACAACAAGTATCAGCTCACCTGTAAATCTGAGTGATGAGTTGTTTAAATCTAATTTATCTAAAGTAAATAAATACAAAGAAATTTATTTAAATCATGAACTTGAAGGTCTTAATCAACAAATCAACTCAGAACTAATTAAAACAATTCTTGAATTAATTAAAGAAGAAAATTTTTCTCAAGCCAACAAAGAAATTAATGAACTATCTAAAAATAAAGAACAAATATCAACCTTTGTTGATCTGCTAAAAACACTCGGTTTTAAATTCACAAACATTAAAATAACACAAAAAGACAGAGAAATCTATGCAAACTGAAAAGAAGCTAGGCAAAACAAAAACTTTGAATTAGCTGATCAATTAAGAGATCAAATTGCTAAAATAGGAAAACTTTAGGAAAACAAATTAAAAGAAAATATAGCGGAAAAACTTAAGACTAAAAAACTTGTATAAAGGAGAAAAGATGAAAAAATTAATTTGCGGAAAGAATTCAGTGCAAGAAGCAATCGAGAATAATTTCCCAATTATTAAAATTTACACAAATAGACCAAACGAGATTGCTAACTTTGAAAAAAGTAAAATCCAACTTTGCGATTTATTAACATTAAATAAAATGACAAAGGAAAACCATCAAGGCTTTATTGCTGAAATTAAGAATATTGACTTTTTTGATTTAAATACAATTTTTAAGGACAGACCAGAAAAAATTTTAATTTTAGATCATATTCAAGATCCTCACAATTTTGGTGCAATCATCAGAACAGCAAATGCAGCTGGTGTTAATCACATTATCATTCCTAAAGATCGAGCAGTAGATATCACACCAACTGTTTTAAAAGTTTCTTCAGGAGGCTTTATTAATATGAAATTTATTAAAGTATCTTCAATATCAGCTGCAATCACCAAAATGAAAAAAGAAGGAATTTGAATTTATGGAACTACACTAAATGACAATTCTCAAAGTATTCATGAAGCAACCTTTAATTATCCTTTAGCGATAGTTATGGGTTCTGAGTCAAAAGGAATTTCAAAAAGTGTTGAAAATCTTTGTGATGTAAATATTTATATTCCAATGAAAGGAAGCGTGCAATCTCTAAATGTTTCTGTAGCTACAGGAATCGTGCTATTTAAAATTTAGGAGGCAAGTGAAATCATTTAAATATAATTTATACAATGGCGTACTTACGGCAGCGTCCAGAAATGCTCTCAAAAAATTTCCATCAATTCCATTAACTTGAGAAGATTTATTGATGGTAGCATTTGAAAATCTTAAGCCAACAATCGATCACATTAAAGTTAACTATACAACAAAAGATATTTCAAATGTTTTATACACTTATATTTACAGAAAACTATTATGCTATTGTAAAGAATATAGTCTTAAGAAACACACAGTCTTAAACTTCAGCTATTCTTATAATGATGAATTACTAATTCCAAATGGTGAAGAAGAAATTGAAAGAACTCTTCACAAAGAAGACTGCAAAAAATTTCTCAAGACTCTAAATCAAGAAGAACGTTTAATTTTAGAACTCTTTTATCTAAAAAACAAAAGTGCAATTGATATTGCAAAAATAACAAATATCTCAGTTCAAAAAATAATAGGTTTTTTAGATGAAATTAAATATCGTGCTCAAAAATTTTTCAGTTTTCTTTAGTTCAAAAAACAACCTTCAAAAAACAGGTTGTTTTTTTGTTTAGTTTTTTTGGAGTTGCTTTTGTTAGAAAAAATTCAAAAACTTGAATATTTAATGAAAAAATAAGGTACAAAATAGTGATATAACAACTTTAAAAGCACTAAAAAGCAAAAAAAATCATTTTTTTTGAACAAAAGGGAAAAAATAGTTGTATAATAATAATGGTCGAAAGGCCACAATTTAATTGAAAATTTGTTTGATGTTTTTATTTTAATATTTTTATATATTGTATATTTCATTTTATTTATTTTATATATGTATTATCGTTTATTTTCGTAAATTAGTTTTAAAAAAGAACAACATATTCTACCTCTTATGTAATATCCTAAGTTTGGGTATATAATCTCCTTTCTTTTTATTATTATAATTTTCGTAAAATAATAACAATAGGTAGCTCTGGCTGCCTATTTTTTTATTACGTTTTTGCAATAAAAAAAAGTTAAAGTGCTATAATTAAAATATTGTATTAATAAGATTAGATATTAAGGAGAAAAATGTCAAGAATTACAAGTATTCACGCACGTGAAGTTTTAGATTCAAGAGGTAACCCAACTGTTCAAGTTGAGGTTCAAACAGAATTAGGAGGATTTGGTTCAGCTATCGTTCCTTCTGGTGCTTCAACAGGAACAAGAGAAGCTCTAGAATTAAGAGATCAAGATAACGAATTTGCATCAAACTGATTTGGTGGAAAAGGTGTTATGAGAGCAGTTAAAAACGTAAATGAAATTATTGCTCCAGAAATCGAAGGAATGGAAGTTACAGATCAAAGAAAAATTGACTTAGCAATGATTAAATTAGATGGTACACCATTTAAGAAAAATTTAGGAGCTAATGCAATTCTAGGAGTTTCACTAGCTGTTTTAAGAGCTGCTGCAGATGAACTAGACTTACCACTTTACAAATACATCGGTGGAACAAACGCAAGAAAACTACCAGTTCCAATGCTAAACGTTATTAATGGTGGAGAACACGCATCTAACACAATCGACTTCCAAGAATTTATGGTTATGCCTTTAGGAGCAAAATCAATTAGAGAAGCTCTACAAGTTGCAAACAAAGTATTCCACAACTTAGCAAAACTACTTAAAAAAGCAGGACACGGAACACAAGTTGGTGATGAAGGTGGATTTGCTCCAAACTTAAAATCACACGAAGAAGCTTTAGATTTCTTAGTTGAAGCTATTAAAGTTGCAGGATTTACACCAGCTACTTCAGGACAAAATGCAGTTGCTATTGCTTTAGATGCTGCTTCTTCAGAACTATACGATTCAGCAACTAAAAAATACACATTCGGAAAACTAAAAGCTGCAATCGATGCTAAAAAAGAAGGATTTGCAGACCTAAAAGACAAAGTAGAATTTACAACAGATGAATTAGTAGACTACTACGGAAAATTATTTGCAAAATACCCAATTATTTCAGTAGAAGACGGATTTGCAGAATCAGATTGAGAAGGATTCAAAAAATTCAATGAAAGATTTGGTTCAACTCACCAAATTATGGGAGATGACTTAACAGTTACAAATGCTTCAATTCTTTCAGAAGCTATTGCTAAAGGTTCAATTAACTCAATTTTAATTAAACTAAACCAAATCGGTTCAGTTTCAGAAACATTAGACACAATCGAATTAGCTCACAAAGCAGGATTTACAGCTGTTGTTTCTCACCGTTCAGGAGAATCAGAAGACACAACAATCGCCGATCTAGCTGTTGCAGTTAACGCAGGACAAATCAAAACTGGATCACTTTCAAGAACAGATCGTGTTGCTAAATACAACAGACTTCTAGCTATTGAAGAAGAATTAGCAGAAGCTGCTGAATACGATGGAGAAAGAACATTCCACAACCTAAAAAGAAACGTTAAATAATTAACAACAAACACAAAAAACTGGGAATTTTTCTCAGTTTTTTTTCATAACTAAAGAAACTTTGGTACAATTAAATTACACAAAAGGAGATAAAATGAAAAATATTAATAAGTTTATTATGAATAAACGTATTATCAAAACAGATAATAATATTTTTCATCACCTTTTTTAAGTAGAGATTTTGGTATAAAATAATTTACTCTCAACTTCTAAAAGGTTGAGAGTTTTTTAATTAATTAAGGAGATAAAATGAAAAAATACATAAATTCAAATAAAAGTTTAGTAATATTATTGAGCTTAATTTCTGCAATTGTATTAGCAGCTTCTTCAGTTGAAGTCTTTTTTGGTTATTCCTTTATTGAATCAATAAGTTCATCAAATGCTTCAGATTTTTGAAACAAAGTTATTATTTTATCAATAGCAACTTTTGTTTTGGTAGTTGCTTCTTTTTTGAAAAAATGAATTTTCAACAAATTATCTAGAAAATTTAGTATAGAGCTAAATAATGATATTTTAAAAACAATATCAAAAACTCCTTCTTTTGAAGTTGAAAAGAATAAAGAAGGTAAATACCTTGTTTGACTCAAAGAAAGAGTTCAAGAGATCAAAATGGTTATTTTTGAACTTGGATTCAATAGTATTTTTAGCTTAATTTCTTCAGTTATTTATATTTCTATACTGTTTTTCTTAAGTTGAAAATTATCACTAATAGGTCTTGCAATTACTTTAATTTCCTTTATTGCTCCTTTATTTTTAAGTGTTTTAGCAGGAAAAATCAATCAAAAATATATGAATAATCAAGAGGATTTTAGTTCTTCTTTAATGAGTGTTTTCAACGGATTTAGAGTTCTTTATTATTTAGCTAAAAAAGAAACTTTAAACACACTAACTGTTAAAGTAATCGAAAGATGAATTAAAGATTTAGACACAACAAAATCAAAAGTTATTTTGCTTGAGGTGATAAATTCCTCTTTTAATATCTTTGCAGATCTACTTTATTTCTTTTTGATTGGTTATTTCATATTTTTCTTAAAAGAGCCTATAGCAATAATTTTTGTATTCCCTAATATCTTTGTTTCTTTAACAAACGAAATTAGATACATAATGTACTTTGTGCAGTACTATAGTTCCTTTAAAAATCTCATTAATACTTTTTCAAAAGCGCCTGATTTAGAATCTAAAACACAGGGAAATTCCTTTATAATCGACAAAATTGAACTCAAAAATATTAGTCTTAATTATGAACAAAAAGAGATTATTAAAGACTTTAGTTTTGTGTTTGAAAAAGGTAAAAAATATGCAATCGTCGGAAAATCAGGAAGTGGAAAAAGTAGTTTAATTTCTATTTTACTTAAGCAACAAAATGATTATCAAGGGGATGTTTTAATCAATGATATTAATCTAAAAGAAATTGATAATCAAACACTAAACAACTCTTTAAGTTACTTAAACAATGAAGCTAAATTACTTAATGAAAGCATTTATAACAACGTAGCACTTTGAGAACAAAATAAACAAGAAAAAGTTGAAAAAGCCCTTGAATTAGCAATGTTAAATACACAACAATTTCCTTTAGAAATGCAAATAGATCAAGACAGCAATCTCTCTTCTGGTCAAAAACAAAGGTTAAACATTGCAAGACACTTTTTCAGATCTAAAAATCTTTTAGTTTTAGATGAAGCATTATCAAATATTGATAAAGAAAATTGTGATCAAATTCTAAAAAATATCTTTAGCGATAAAGAACTAATCTTAATTAATGTAACTCATCACCTAAACGATTCGCATAACTACGATTATGTAATAAACTTTGACAAGGAGGTTAATAATGAATAAATTAATCAAAACTGACAAATCAAAAATCATTATATATTTTGTAATAGTCAGTCTTGTTACTTCACTTCCTTTGTGAATCTCCTTTGGCGAAGGTTATGCAATTAATTCAATTTTAGGAACTTTTTCAATTGCTAATTTAAATCAATTTGCTTTATTTTCTATTTTTGTTGCCATAATTGCATTAGCTCACTTGAGCAACTTAATATCTAATTACTTTTATTACAAAATGCAAAATAAAATGTTTTTATACATTGCTAAATCAACATCACTCAATGTCTTAGAGCAACTCAAAAAAGCAAACCACAAATCCCTAATTTCTTTTTCAGCTTCCGATGCATACACTCAAATTATTTTTAACTCAAGTAATTTGAGTCAAAAATTGCTATTTCCAATTATTAACATATTTAGTAATTTTATCTACATGATCTTTCTGTTTTCATTCTTTTTATCAACCACTTGAGTTGCTTTTGTAATTATCTTTTTAATTATGTCAATCAACATTTTAGTTAATTATCTATTTTATAAAAAGCAAGCTAAAGCGAACCAAAAAACACAAGAAGCTTATGAATCATTTTTTGAAAAAGCCATTTATTTAATTGATAGATTTGAGTTATTTTATTTTAATAACAAAGAAAATTACTTTATATCTCAATTTCAAAAAGAAACTTTTGAGTTATATAACTCAATATACAAAAAAGAAAATCTAGAATCGCTGAGTGAAAACTCCATCAATTCAGTTGTTAAAGTTGTGGAGTTATTAGGAATAATTGTTTTAGCTCTTCTATTTTTTGACAAAAGATTTGGTGTAAATTTAGGTCTAATTTATATTTTCCAAAAAACAATTAACTCCTCAAAAGATAACTTTAAAGCACTCTTTGGTGATTTTCAAACTTACTTAACATCTAAATTTATTATAGATAAATTTGATATGAAACTTCAACAAGATCACGCTACAAAAGAACTCAAAGAAATTGAAACAATCGAGTTTCAAAACGTTAATCTCTCTTTTGAAAATAAAGAAATTCTAAAAGATTTCAGTTTAAAAATAAACAAAGGAGAAAAGGTCTTAATTACAGGAGAATCAGGAAAAGGAAAGAGTTCTTTAATGAACTTAATTCTTAAAAATGTTGACGAATATACAGGAAAAATCCTTTTAAACGCTACAGACATCAAAGAATTTAGTAATAATTCTATTAAGCAAAATATCTCATATTTAGGTTCTGATAATTTCTTATTTGATCTTAATATTAAACAAAATATCCTCCTTGATTCAAAAGAACAAAAAGAAAAATTACAACAAATTTTAGAAATGGTCTCTTTAGATCAAGAACTAAAAGATAAACTAGAAATCACTAATTTAGATGCTTCTAATTCTCTTTCAGAAGGTCAAAAACAAAGAGTTGCATTAGTAAGAGTTCTTTATAATGGTTCTGAAGTTTTATTACTCGATGAATCTCTCTCAAACTTAAATAGCGAACTTTCTTCAAAAATTTTAGAAACCCTTTTAGAAACTCAAAAAACAATAATTTACATCTCACACCACTTAAAAACAGAACAAAAACAAAAGTTTGATAAAGTTATTGAGTTATAAGAAAATAAAAAATAGACAAGTTATTTTGTCTATTTTTGTTTATTGTTTTTGTTCAGCGAAAACGTTGTTTCCAAGTTTGATTGATTCTTTTTCTAGAACTTTTTGAGCATCAGCAGAAAGTTTGTTTTTTGCAAAAGCTTCATCTCCAACAAATGCTAGTTGTGAATTTTGAGCTAAAGTTATACTTGAAATTTCATTGTCTTTAAAAGCTGCTCTAGAAATTGTTTTTAAAGAAGAGTTTGCTAAGTTTAGTGTTGTTAATTTATTTTTGTTAAAAGCACCGATAGAAATGGTTTCTAGTGATGAATTTTCAGGGATTGTTAGTTCTTCAATTGAATTGTTTGCAAAAGCATTAGCTTGAATGTTTTTAAGTGAAGCAGGAAGACTTAGTTTTTTAATTTCATTTCCTTCAAAAGCATTTTCACCAATTGAAACTAATTTTGTAGCTTTTGAAAAGTCTAATTCTGTAATATAACCACTAACTGAAACCCCTGTAAATGCGTAATTTCCGATTGACTCAAGTGTTTCAGGGAAAATAATTTTATTTAGAGTATATTTAACTTCTTTTTCAGCACCATCAACTTTAATTTTTTTGGTGTATTCTTTGTTTTTGTTGTCTAAAAACATTTTAGCTGGAATTTGTGTTATTTTTTCTTTTGAAAGATCTAAAGTGAAAGTGTGTGTTTCATCGTTCAGATCTATAATATTTACATAGTTACCTTGTTCATCTTTTTTATTTAAATAGTCAGTTGCTTTAGGTGTAGTTGAAGAGCATGAAAATGCTGCTACAGGAGCAAAAACTACAGGTAAAGCATATAAAAAGTGTATTTTTTTCATAATAAAAATTTTACAACAAAAACACAAAAAATAAACTAAGTCGCAAAAATCTAATTTAACAACTTTGTGAATTTAAAAGCAAAATAATATATAATTTAAAATATATGAATAATAAAAAGACTTGACTAACAATTTCCTTTTCGGGAATAGTGCTATTTTCAATTTTAATTGCAATATTTGTAATTTTATATAAATTGGAATATGTAGCTGCAGAATTGCTGTTTTTTGGAACAGTATTTTTCCTTATTGTTATCTTTTCATTAATTGTCTGAATCTTTTGATTGTTTCTATTGAAATCAAACAAAATTCAGTCTTCTCTTTATGACTACATCAATGAAGTTGTTGAAGAAAACAATTTAGGACTTATTTTACACACTACAAACGGAAAAATAATTTGAGTTTCTTCCTTTATTGAAAAACGTTTCTCCAAAAAGTGATTAGGAAAAAATATTAACTCAATTTTTAATGAAAAAATCAAGATTGATGATGAAAACTTTTCTGGAGATGGAGTTTTATTCCAGGATTCAGGATACAACTACTCAATTAAAAAATACAGAGAAAAAAACGTTATTTCAATTAGGGATATTACAATGTATCAAAACCTACTTGAAAACTATGATAAAGAAAAAATAGTGATTGGTGAGATTGAAATTGATAACTACCACTTACTTCTTTCTTCTTTAGGAGAAGAGGATTTCTTCAACATCAGAACAGCAGTAGTTTCAATGCTAGATGAAATTGCTAACTCAATGAACTTTACTTACAGACAGTATGTTGACGGACGTTTCTGAATAATTACTAACTATGAAGTTTTTGAAAAATTAAGATCTAAAAACTTTTCTCATTTCAATGAAAAAGAAGTTTATTTAACAAAAGGAGAAACAAAGCAAGTTATCACTTTTTCAGCTGGATTTGTTTATGGAGCAAGAGAAATTGGAAAATTAAACCAACTTGCAAAAGATGCTCTTTTATATTCTAAAACTCGTGGTGGAAATCAGATTACAACACTAAAATACGGTTCAAAACCGATAACATACGGTTCAAACAGTGAGATTGATTCAAACTCAAGTCGTTCAGAAATAAACTATGTTGCTAAGAAAATGCTTGATGTTTTAGCAAAAGAAGAAGTTAAAAACATTGTTCTTTATGGACACAAAAATGCTGATTTAGATGCTATTGGTTCTGCATATGCTTTAGGAATGTTTCTAAAAAACTATGCAAAAACTAAATTAAATCAAGAAAAAGAATTTTATGTTCAAAACATCACATACGATGCAACAACAACCCACTTTATAAACAATAACAAAGGCGATATTGATTTAGAATTACTAATCAAGCCTTCAAGTGCCAATAAATTAACAGACAAAAATACACTAATAATTATTTTAGATACAGCAGATGCAAACAGGATTGAAAACCCTAATGCTTTTAGTGGAAGTGATCCTAAAAAAGTGTTTATCTTTGATCACCACAGAATTGGAACAAAACCAAACTTCTTAGACAAAGGAAATGAATATATTGACACAACAGCATCTTCAACTTCAGAAATAGTGACAGAAATAATTGCTCTGCACTCGACAGCAGACACAAAATTAATCAATGCATTTGCAGCTCAAATGCTGCTAAATGGTGTGTACATGGATACAAACCAATTTAAAAAATCAACATCAATGAAAACCTTTAATGCAGCATCTTTATTAATCAAATGAGGTGGACAAAGTTCTAAATCAATTGAAACATTGAAGATGACTGAAGAAATTTTTAATATAATTAATATGATTATTAAAAAAACAGAAGAAGTTATTCCTGGCTTTTTATTAGCCTACACAAACGAAGAAGTAGATATTGACGTTGTATCAATGGCTGCTGACACTTTATTAAACATCCAAGGAAGAAAAGCATCCTTTGTAGTTGCTAAAGTAGTAGGCCAAAACAGATACAAAATGTCAGCCAGAGGAATTAACAACACAAACGTGCAAATCATTGCTGAAGCTGTTGGAGGTGGTGGACACTTCTCAGCATCAGCTGCAGAAAGCACAACAGAAAATTTAGAAGAATTTGTAGATAACATAAGACAAGCAATAGTGAGTGTGAGAAATGAAAGTAATATTAATTAAAGACTGTAAAGATGGAAAAGCAAACCAAGTAATCGAAGTTGCTGATGGTTATGCAAAAAACTTTTTAATCAAAAATGGATTTGCTATTCCAGTAAATAAAACAACATCTCAATTTTTAGACAAAAAAATTGAGCAAATTGAAAAACAAGAAGCAGAAAAAAAACAAAAAGCTTTAGAGCTATGCGAAGAAATCAACAAAGTGATTTTACACTTCAAACTCAAAGAAACAAATAATGTAGTTCATGGTTCAATTACAGCTAAAAAAGTTCTAAAATCCCTTGAGGACTTAGGAATTAAACTTCCAAAACATACTTTAGAAGACCATGTACACATCGTTTCAATGGGACTAACAGTATTAAATGTAAAATTACATAAAGACGTAGTAGCTCATCTGAGAGTTAAGGTAGAAAAAGATGAATAATATTAATCTCCATATCTCAGAAGAAGCTGAACAATCGATTTTAAACTATATAATTTCAACAGAAGAAAATCGTGCAAAAATAATTCCTTTTTTAGAAAAGGAAGATTTTTATTTTAGCTATAATCAAATTATTTTCGAAGCAATCGAAGACCTTTTTAACAATGCAAAAGAAATTTCTCTTGTAACAATTACAAACGAATTACACAGACTAAACATTTTACAAAAAGCTGGTGGTGCTGTTTATATTGCAAGCATCGGAGAAGCTAACGTTCCTTTATTTTCTACAGTAAATGACTTTATGACAGAGCTTGTTGAAAAGTCAAATTTAAGAAAAGCAAAAGTTGCACTTGATTTTGCACAACAGCAAATTGCTCAACAAAATAAAACAGCAGATGAGGTTTTAAATGAATTTGAGTCTAAAATGGTGCAAATCAGTAGGGGAACAGAACAAAAAGACTTTGCCGAAATTAGAGTAGTAGCTGAAGAGTTATTAAAAGATCTTTTAGCCAGAAGATCAGAAGATGGCATAAAAGGGATTTCCACAGGAATCAAAAGCCTTGATAAAATCACATCCGGTTTACAAAGAGGTGATTTAATAATCCTTGCTGCTAGACCTGCGATGGGTAAAACAGCATTTGCTCTTAACATTGCTAAAAACGTTGCTGAACAAGAAGATAAAGTTGTTGTCTTTTTCTCCCTTGAGATGCCTTCAATTCAACTTGTAACAAGGATTTTATCCGCTGATTCTGCTGTTGAAGCTTACCACTTAAAAAACCCACAATACATTACAGACGCAGAGTGAGTTAAGATTTCTAACAGTCTTAAAAACAGAATTTCAAAATACAATCTGTTTTTAGCTGATTCTGGAGGAATTAAGCTTCATGAAATGGTTTGAAAAACTAAAAAACTTCTAACCAAAATGAAAAAAATCGACTTAATTGTAGTCGATTATTTACAGCTAGTTAATGTTGGTTCTGGTCAAGGAAATGGAAACAGACAACTTGAAGTTTCAACAATTTCTAGAACACTAAAACAGCTCGCTAGAGACATTAATTGTCCAATTCTTGCACTTGCCCAACTGTCTCGTGAGGTTGAAAAAAGAGAAGACAAAAAACCTATTATTTCAGACCTTAGAGACTCCGGAGCTATTGAGCAAGATGCTGATATTGTAACATTTTTATACAGAGAAAACTACTATACAAAAGAAGTTTCACCAACTGAAGTTCAAGAAACTCAATTAATAATTGCAAAGCATCGTAATGGGGCAATTGGAGAAATTACACTGCAATTCGATGCCAAAATCGGTCTATTCTTTGAAGAGGATAAGGAATTTTAATGGACACGGTCAGTTATATAGTTTTTTCGATTTTACTATTCATTTTATTAATCTTATCAGCTCTTTTTTCAGCTTCTGAAACTGCTTTTTCTTCAGTAACAAAAGCAAAAATCGAAGAAAATTTAGATCCTAAAAAAACCTTTGCTAAAAAAGTTATTAAAAAGAGATACGAGTCTTTTTCTTCAACTCTTTCAACAATATTAATCGGAAATAATATCGTTAACATCGCAGCTTCATTATTACTTTCTTCGATTTTAGCAAGCTTAATTACAGATAATGTTCTTGAAATTATTGTATCAACAGCTGTAATGACGCCAATAATTGTTATTTTTGGAGAAATCATTCCTAAAGTTATTGCTAGAAAAAGACCTTTAGCCTTTTTAAAAAGAACTTATTTAATTATTTATTTCTTTTATTTACTATTTTGACCTCTAACTTTCTTAATCTCAAAATTTGTAAAAGAAAATCAGGTCACAAACACAGAAAATGAACTAAAACAAATTTTAGATATCGGTTATAAAGAAGGAGTTTTAGAAAAAGAGGAATCAATTCTTGCAAGAAATGCTCTTGATTTTGATTCAATAAAACTTCAAAAACATTATGTAAGACTAAAAAATATTACTTACATCAACCATGATGATTCACTAGATAAAATTCAAAAGAAATTTATTGAAAGTGGTTTTTCTCGTCTTCCAATCAAAAAGAAAAAACAATTTGTAGGAATCTTGCTTTTAAAAGATGTTTATCACAAAACTAAAGAAGATTTCAATATT
Organism: Mycoplasma procyoni; assembly: GCF_017052595.1. Lineage (GTDB taxonomy): Bacteria > Bacillota_I > Bacilli_A > Mycoplasmatales > Metamycoplasmataceae > Mesomycoplasma_A > Mesomycoplasma_A procyoni. Next base: position 121,924 of record NZ_JAFIDB010000001.1, on the reverse strand, counting down.
GATGAATTAATCGTTGAAGTCCCTTATGTTTCTGCAAACTCACTTTTAAAAATAGCTCTTAAAAAGATGAAGGAAAATAGAACACAATTTGCCTTTGTCACAAAGAATAACGATGATAAATCTGTTGTCGGAATCATAACTTTTGAAGATGTTTTAGAAGAACTTGTTGGAGAGATTTATGATGAACACGACTTCAGAGATGAGCTTGATTTATATGAAATCGAAGAAACAAAAGTTATTGCTAAATACTCAACCAAAATAGAAAAAATCAATGAAGTTCTTAAAACAGAAATTCCAGAAGACAAAGAAATAATTGGTAAGTATCTCGAAGAACTTACAAATAAAAAACTAACCTTAAAATTTAATTACAAAGAAGAAAATTTATCATTTAAGGTAGTTGAAAACAAAAAAGGTAGCGAACAAAAAATTGAGATTTCACTTGATGAAAAATAAATTTATGCTATAATTTATACAGTTCTCTTTTAGAAGAGGATTATCGAAACTAAATGTTTCATACGATAATATTTTCCGACACAAAAAGTGTTATTTCGCGAGTTAATATAGCAAGAAGGGTGCGCTGTTCTTGCGTTTTTTGTTTTATAATTTAATTTATGGAAAAAATTATTAACTGAGATCAATATTTTATGGCTTTAACAAAGCTTAGTGCACTTAGATCTAAAGATCCTAACACAAAAGTTGGAGCTTGCATTATTAACGAAAGAAAAAGAGTTATTGCTCTTGGATACAATGGAATGCCTTCGGGAAATGACGAAGATTTCCCTTGAACAAGAGAAGGTGATTCAGAAAAAGACAAAAAATATGCTTATGTAGTTCATGCAGAAATAAACGCAATTTTAAACTCAATTACTTCTCTTGAAAATTCAGTTCTATACACTTCTCTTTTCCCTTGTTCAAGTTGTGCAAAAACAATCGTGCAATCAGGAGTTAAAGAAATTGTCTATTTTGAAGATAAATACCACGACACAGAAGATGCTTGAATTGCAAGAAAAATCTTCAAAGATTCATTTGTTAAAACCAGAAAATTAGAAGAAAGCAAAATCACTTTAGAGTTATAGAAAAAACAGAGTCAGCGACTCTGTTTTTTAGTAGTTTTTGGCAACAAATTCTTTTCTTATGGCTGATAAAGGAACTTTTTGACCGTCTCTGACAACAAATCAAACATCTCATCCATTCGCATTAGAACTCAAGTTGCTTAATATCCCGCCGAGTTTTGAAATTCCGTATTCCTTACCTTCATAAACTAATTCATAGTCTTTTGAAACTGAAGCAAAAATTTCTGTGTTTTTAAAATATATTTTTTCATCTTGGGAGATAAAACCTGCATTTACAAGTTCTCTAAATCTTACAACAGGAAGTTTTATATCTAATTTAGCATTAACATAATCATCATCAATAATTTGCTCTTCTTCAATTCTTTTTAGAGAGAAATCAACATATCTTTGATCTCTTTCGATTCCAAAAAAGTTTCTTTGCAATCTTTTTGCAACAGCTGGAGTTGTTCCTGTTCCTGAAAATGGATCAAGAATTAAGTCGCCTTTTTTAGATGAAGAAATAATGATGTTGTACAGCAGTTTTTCAGGCTTTTGAGTTGGATGTAATTTATTACCTTGTTCATCTTTTAGTCTTTCACGACCAGTTGATACAGGGATTTCTCAAACACTGGTCATTTGTCTTCCGTCATTTAGTGCCTTCATTGTTTTGTAATTAAAGTGGTACTTTGTTTTGTCTGTAGGAACAGCTCAAATTAGTGTTTCTTGTTTGTTTGTAAATCTTGTACCCATAAAGTTTGGTGTAGGATTAGTTTTAGATCAAATAATATCATTAATTATTCAAAATCCTAATTCTTGCATAATGCTTCCGACAATAAAAATATTTTGGAAAGAACCAATTACTCAAAAGGAGGATTTATCCTTTTTTAGCACCCTTTGAGCCTCTATCAATCATTCTCTTGTAAATTCTTTGTATTTTTCTACGCTTTCAAAAGAATCTCAGTCAACACCTTCGATTCCTTTAAAATCGCTTCCATCAAATCTTTTTAGAGAACCTTCAAGTTGCATATTGTAGGGAGGATCAGCAAAAATAACATCAACAGAGTTATCTGGTAAGCTTTTTAAAACTTCGATTGTGTCTCCTACCTTTATTGTATTTATTAGCTCTTGTGGAAATTCATTAGTTTTCTTCATTTTAATACTCCTTTTTTACTATTAAATTATACAAAATTGGACTAAAAAACCTACTCAATTTCGAGTAGGTTTTAAAACTTAGGCAGCGTTTGAATTTAGCTGTTTAGCAACAAAAGCATCAAGTCTTGATGTTTTTCTAGAACCATTATTTTTGTGTAGAACACCTTTTGAAACGGCAGTATTAATTTCTTTGTGAGCTTTTGATACTAATTCTTGTAAGTTAGCATCGTTTGCAACTGCAGCTAATTTAGCTTTTTTAATTGCTCCTCTCACTCTTGATTTAATAGCACTGTTTCTAACTCTAGATTTTTCATTTGTTTTAATTCTTGTTATTTTAGATTTAATATTTGCCATGTTTCTCCTTAATTTTCTTAATGTTTTGTTTAGTTTTTAAATTATAGCATTAAAATCAAAAAAATGATATTTTTAATCAATGTTTTTCTTGACTTTCAAATTATAACACTTTTTTAATTTTTTTATTTAAATTAAAACCAATTTTAGCTTAAAATTTTAAAGCTAGCATTTTAAATATTTTAACTATATTTTAAATGATTTTTAAGCAAAAAATAAAAATTAATTTATAATATTAAAAGATTAAAAAAGAAGGAGTCAATTATGGCAAAAAGAGAAATTCTTAAAAATACTTCAGAGCTAAAAATTACTATTGAAGCTGATAAAATTGAGTGAAAAAAAGCTCAAACAAAATCTAGAGAAAAAAACATTAAAGAACTAAAAATTCCTGGATTCAGAAAAGGACATGTTCCTCAAGCAAAAGTTGAATCATACTTAAATCAAGGAAGAATTTTAGAAGATGCATTTAATTTAATTGCACCTAAATTAGAAGAAGAAGCACAAAAACAAATAATGGAAACAGACCAAATTTTAGGTAGACCAAAAGCAGAAATTGTTAAACTAAACAAAGATGAATTATCAATCGCTTTCTTATACCCTGTTTATCCATCAATCGAAATTGCAAACTACAGACAATTTAAAATTCCTTACAAAGTAGCTAAAGTTTCAAAAGAAGACATTAAAGCTCAAGTAGACAAACTACTAGTTCAAAACGCAATGTTAGTTGAAACAAAAGTTATTAAAAAAGATGACATCGTTACTTTTGATTTTAAAGGATTCATCGATGGAAAACCATTTGAAGGTGGAGAAGCAGAAGATTTCGAACTAAAAATTGGTTCAGGAAACTTTATTCCAGGATTTGAAGATGCAATGATCGGATTTAAAAAAGGTGAAGAAAAAGAAATTAATGTTAAATTCCCTAAAGACTACCACGCCAAAGAATATGCTGGAAAACCTGCTGTTTTCAAAATCAAGGTTAAAAATATTAAAAAATATGATAAACCAGAATTGACAGATGAATTCGTTGCTTCATTAAACATTCCTAATGCTAAAACAGTTAAAGAACTAGAAGCTAAATTCGAAGAAATTTCAGCAAGAGAAAACGAAGAAAAAGCAAAAGCAGAATTTAAAAAAGCTGCATTTGAAGAAATTCTAAAAACAACAGAAATTCCTTTAGCAGCACAAATTGTTCAATCAGAAACAGACAGACTTTTCAAACAATTTGAAGCAAACCTAAAACAACAAGGATTTACTGTTAAAGAATACAAAAACTTACTAAAAATCGATGACGCACAAATCAAAAAAGAATTAGAAGTTGAAGCTATTAAAAACCTTAAAGATGCATTTATCTTTGCTGAAGTAGCGAGATTAGAAAAAATTCTTGCAAACGAAGATGACTACGAACAAGAATATGAAAAAATTGCAAAAGTTTACGGTACAACAAAAGAAGCTGCACAACAAGTTATTTCTAAAGCACAACTACAAATTCCTATTACAAACAGAAAAGTTATCGATAGATTAATCCAATATTCAGGTGGAGAATTAAAAGACAAAAAACCAGCTGCTAAAAAATCAACTTCAGCTAAAGCAGAACCAAAAGCAGACAAAAAAGTTGCTCCTGCTAAAGCTGAGAAAAAAGCTCCAGCTAAAAAACCAGCTGCTAAAAAACCAGCTGAATCAAAAGCAAAATCTACAACAGCTAAAAAACCAGCTGCTAAAAAAGAAACAGCTAAAAAATAATATATATTAACTAAAAGCCTTGCTTTTAGTTTTTTTAATACACAAAAAAAGCTCTAATGTTGTAAAATATAATTTATGCTAAAGAAGATAAAGAAATTTTTTACAACATCAACTGAGATGAAAATTGCTCAAAAATTACTTCAAGAAATAAATTTTAAAAGAGGAATTTATTCTCAAATGAGTGATGAGGAGCTAAAAAATCAAACAAATGTATTTAAAGAAAGATTACAGAACGGAGAAACACTAGAAGACATTAGAGTCGAAGCTTTTGCTGCAGTTAGAGAGGCAACAAAAAGAGTATTGAATAAATTCCCTTACGATGTGCAAATTTTAGGGGGATTATTACTTGATCAAGGTTCTGTTGCAGAAATGAAAACAGGGGAAGGAAAAACTATTACTTCCATTGCTCCTGTTTATTTAAATGCACTAAGTGGAAAAGGTGTTATTGTATCTACAGTTAATGAATATCTGTCTGAACGTGATGCTGTTGAAATGGGTGAAGTTCACAAATGAATGGGACTTAGTGTAGGAATTAACAAAGCTCAAATGGATCCGTTCTTAAAAAAACAGGCTTATGCTTGTGATATTACTTACTCTGTCCACTCAGAACTTGGGTTTGACTATCTAAGAGATAACATGGTTAAAAGTAAACACCAAAAGGTACAAAGAGGACTTAACTTTGTTTTAATCGATGAGGTAGATTCTATTTTAATCGACGAAGCTAAAACCCCTTTAATCATTTCTGGTGGAGAAAAAAGTAGCTCTAATATGTACTTTGCATCCGATCAATTTGTAAGAACTTTAGTTCCAGATGATTATTTAATTGATGCAGAAACAAAAAGTGTTAAACTAACAGACTCTGGGATTAATAAAGCTAACGCTTTCTTTAATTTAGTTAACCTTTATGACATTGAAAATTCAGAATTAGTTCACAGAATTCAAAACGCACTTAGAGCACACAAAATAATGCAAAAAGACGTTGAATATATTGTTAGAGAAGGAAAAATTGAGTTAGTTGATACCTTTACTGGAAGGGTTATGGAAGGAAGAAGTTACTCAGAAGGACTTCAACAATCACTACAAGCCAAAGAAATGCTCGAGATTGAATCTGAAACAAAAACTTTAGCTACAATTACTTACCAAAACTTCTTTAGAATGTTCAAGAAATTAGCAGGTATGACAGGTACAGCTAAAACTGAAGAACAGGAATTTATTGATATTTACAACATTAGAGTTAATGTTGTTGACACAAACAGACCGATCCAAAGGATTGATGACGAAGACTTAATTTTTGGTTCATTCAAAGCTAAATACAAAGCAATTGTTGAAGAAATTAAGAAAAAATATGCAGAAAAACAACCAGTTCTTGTAGGTACTTCTCAAGTTAATGAATCTGAATATCTGCATGAATTGCTTAAAAAAGAAGGAATTCCACATACAGTTCTTAACGCTAAACAAAACGAATCAGAGGCTGATATTATTTCGAGAGCTGGAGAAGTTGGAGCTATCACTATAGCAACTAACATGGCCGGTCGTGGAACAGATATCAAACCTACTCCTGCAGCTTTAGAAAAGGGTGGATTGTATGTTTTAGGAACAGATCGTGCAGAAAGTAGAAGAATTGACAACCAGCTAAAAGGGCGTGCAGGAAGACAAGGAGATGTTGGATATTCAAGATTTTTCCTTTCAATCGAAGACCAACTAATGGCTCGTTTTTCAAACTATGAACTAATTAAAGAAACATTTGCAACAGCTGATGATAATCCGATTCCAGGAAAAGCAATTCACAGACACTTCAGAAGATCACAAAAGAAAATCGAAGGATTTAACTACGACAACAGAAAGAGTGTTTTAAGCTTCGATGATGTTATCAGACAACAAAGAGATTTAGTTTATACTCAAAGAGATATTATTCTTCAAAATGATGTGTTAGACCACTATATTCAAAGAATTTTCAAAAGAACAATTGATAACTTCATGTCCTTTAGTTTTATTTTAAAAGCTAATAACGAAGTTGACTATCACGCACTAACAAAATTCTTAAATGACAACTTCTCAAAAATTAGTTTAGTGGAATTTAGTTATGAAGAATTATCACAACACCACTTTGATGAACTAAAAGAATATTTATACGAGAGATTTAATGATATTTACTTTAATGTTCTACGTGTAAATATGATTGAAAATGAATCTCAAGAACTTGCAATTAATTTAGAAAGAGAAATTCTTTTAACTTCGCTAGATAATCAATGACAAAGTCATATTGATATTTTAGATAGACTAAGACACTCAGCAAACTTGGTTCAATATTCACAAAAGAATCCTTACCAAATCTTTACTGAAGAAGCTTCTAAAAAGTTTGAACAGTTTATTAATGAAAGTGCTGATATGGCTACAATTCACTTATTCACCAACAGAAAAGCAATGAAAATCATTTATGAATATCACACTTTATCAAACGGTGAAACAGTTCGTTTAGACTCTCAATTAACTCCAGAATACAAACAAAGTGTGATTGATAACTTAGAGCAACAAATCGAAGCCAGAAGACAAGCTGAGCAAGTTCCACAATACAAAGAGTACACACTGATTAATGGAACAGTTTTCAGATTACCAAACGATATTCCTTTTGAGCAACATGAAAAAATAATTCAGCAACAAAATGAAGAAATTGTGCGTTCAGAAATGAAAAGACAACAAGAAGCATTAGATAAAGAAGTGCAACAAAACAGCGAATCAGATGCACAATCAGAAGTTCCTCAAAACGAAAATATTTCCGAAAATACAGGAAATAGTGTAGAATCCGGAACAGAAACAAAACAAAATGAAACTGAAAATAGCTAGAAATTTCTTTTTAATATTATTTGCCTTATCAATCATTGGCACAATTATTGAGTTATCCTTTTTAATTCAAGAAAACAAAATTGCACTTCTTAATTGAGGTCTAAATCTAGGTGCTTTAATATTTCTTTCAATATTAGTTCCTTTATTTTATTTAATAAAATACATCAGAGATCACAAACTAAAAAGACATTTCTTAAAAGACCCAAGATTTAGAGAAGATTTTTGCAAAGCAATAGATCACAAATGAAATAAAATAAACTTATCCTTAGTTTATTTTATTGTTTTGATAACATGTGTTTATTTAGGTTATAAATGATTTTTAAATCCTTATTACAAAATAACTTCTTTATCTCTGTTATTTGCAATAATCTTTATTTTTCCAAGTTTTTATTTAATGTTTTCAAGTGAGTGTAAAAAATAGAAACACAAAAAACACCTAAATACAGGTGTTTTTGTTTTCGTTTTTTGAATTTTCTTGCTAAAAAAACAATGTTGTAGTATAATATCTTTATATTTACCGAGTAGAGGTGTAGTTCAATGGTAGAACAACGGGCTTCAACCCCGTGTGTTATGGGTTCGAGTCCTGTCACCTCTGCCATTTTTTTTATTAATTTTTTCTAAAATCAACTTTGTTTTCAGTAACTATAAGTTCTATATTATCTTGAGCTTTTATTTCTTGATTAATAATTTTAGTTGCTAAAAAGGTCTCGATTTCCCTTTTAATAAAGTGTTTAATAGGTCTTGCTCCAAATTGAGAATCGCTGATTTTATTAGCAATATAATCAACTATTGAATCGCTGTATTTTATTGTAATAAAACTTGTTTCATAAACTCTTTGAATCAATCTTGATAACTCAATATTGATTATTTTTTTAATTTCTTTTTTGTCTAAGTGATTAAACTTAATTATTTCATCAACTCTATTAATAAACTCTGGTCTAAAGAAGTTTAGCAATTCTTGTTTAAGATCATCAATAGAGAATTTAGGGTTGTTTAAGATCTCATTAGCTCCAATGTTTGTTGTCATTATAATAATAGTGTTTCTAAAGTTAATCTTTCTTCCTTTTGAATCGCTTAAATAACCATTATCTAATATTTGTAAAAGAATGTTAACAACATCACTGTGTGCTTTTTCAATTTCATCAAAAAGCACTATAGAATAAGGGTTTTGACGAATTTTTTCTGTAAGTTGCCCACCTTGTTCATAACCAACATAACCTGGAGGAGAACCAATTAATTTAGAAACCGAATGTTTTTCCATATACTCAGACATATCTAATCTAATAAGCTGCTTTTCTGAATCAAACAGATTTAGTGCAAGCGATCTTGCTAATTCTGTTTTTCCAACCCCTGTAGGTCCTGCAAAAATAAATGAAGCTAAAGGTTTTGAAGGATCATTAATATTTGCTTTAGATCTTAATACAGCGTTGTAAACTAACTCAACAGCTTCATCTTGTCCTTTTATTCTTTCTTGAAGATGTTTATTTAAATTTAGTACCTTATCTTTTTCTTTTTCAACAAGTTTTTCTAAAGGAATTTTAGTTCATTTAGAAACAACTCTGGCGATGTCACTTTCTGTAACTTTATCACCGATAAAAAGGGAAGAAGTTGTATTTTCGTTTTCGAGCTGACTAATTTTTGCTTCAACTTGTGGGATGTCTAAATGCATAATTTTAGCAGCTTTTTCAAATTCTGCTTCTGATTGTAGAATTTGTAATTTATTTTTTAAATCATCTCTTTTAGATCTTAATTGCGCTATTTCTTTTACTTTTTGTTTTTCTTTTTCAAAGAGTTCTTGGTGCTTTGAAATGTTTTCTCTAATTAGTTTTATGTTTGCGTCAATTTCCTTTATTTTCTCTTTGTTTGCTTCATTTTTTTGAGCATTTAAAGAGAATTTTTCAATCTCAAGAGCTGAAAGTTCTTTGTTAAGTTTTTCGATGATTTCTGGCACATAATTCATTTCAACTTTTGCATTTGCACTCGCTTCATCAATTAAATCAATTGCTTTATCAGGTAAAAAACGATCATTTATGTATCTTGCTGAAAGTTTTGCAGCAGAAATAAGAGCATCATCATCTATTTTAACATTATGGAAGTTTTCCATTCTTTCTTTGATACCTCTTAAGATTTGAATAGTTCCTTCTACAGAAGGTTCGCTTACATCAATTTTTTGCATTCTTCTTTCTAAAGCTGCATCAGTTTCGATGTAAAGTTTATATTCTTCAAGAGTTGTTGCTCCAATTAACTTAATTTGCCCCCTTGCCATTAAAGGTTTAATAATGTTTGCAGCATCCATTGCTGAATTTCCGTTTTTACCAGCTCCAATTAGCATATGAATCTCATCAATAAAAATAATTATTTCACCATTTGATTCTTCAACTTGTTTAAGCAGTTTTTTTAGTCTGTCTTCAAATTGTCCTTGGTATGAAGCTCCTGCAATAATTGCAGAAAGATCGATTTCTCAAACTTGCTTGTTTTTTAGATCTTCAGGAACTTGACCTTCAACAATTTTTCTTGCAAGTCCTTCAATAATTGCTGTTTTACCAACTCCAGGCTCTCCTACAAGAACTGGATTGTTTTTAGTTTTTCTAGATAATATTGTAATAATTCTTCTGATCTCGTCATCTCTATTGATAACTGGATCTAATTTATTTTGAAGGGCTAGCTCATTTAAATTTCTTCCAAACTCTTCTAATGGTTTTTTGTTTTCGTTAAATTGAAAATTCATAATAACCTCCTAATTTTATTTATCTGAAGATATTATAGCACATTTTTTGGCACTCAAGCATAAAGAGTGCCAAAATTTAAAATAAATCAACTTCGAAAAACCAAAAATAAAGAATTGACCCTGTTTTTTGCTAAAAAATCGTCTTAAAAATTTAATTTGTTAAATTCATTTTATAAAGGAATATAATTAAAATATGAAGAAGATAAGATTTAATAAATTACTGGCTTTAGCTAGTCCATTAGTTGCTACACCTTTTTTATTAGTAGCTTGTAATAAAGATAATGGTTCAAATCCTGGAGGACAACCTGGCGGCGGACAACACGGTGGCGGAGACTCTAAAGACAAATCAGATAAAAAAGAAACTGAATTTGACAAAATTTATAATGAAGTAGATCAAAAATATAACTATCACGGTTCTTTTGTTGATGGTGATTTTACAGTAGTTGTAAACACATCAGATGATTACAAAATTGATCTTGTTAAATTCTCTGCTGATTCAACAAAGAAAAAAGAAGAGATTTATCCTACAGAAATCAAAAAAGAAGATATTCAATTAAAGCTGGATTCTAAACTTGAAAAAGATTACACACTTGAAAACGTTGAAATGGATGCTGTTCTTGATCAAAAAGGAATTAATATCACAAACTGATTCGGTTCTCTTGTTTTAACTGCAAATTTAAAACACAAAAGCGATCAAAGCAAATCCAAAAAATTAAGACTTATTTACACAGATTTTAGAAGAAATAATAAAGGATTTGAAGCAGATAAATCTGTTGTCTATGATGATTACCAAAAAGATGTATTAAAAGCAGACAAAATGGAATTTAACTACTTTAGATACAAAACACTAACAGATGAGCAAAAATTCGAATTTGATAATAGAATCGTTATCAGAGGCTTAAAATCACACTATGCAAATACAAAAGGTACAAATTTAGAAAAATATAGAACTGAATTAAATAATGTTTCTGAAGATGACAAAAAAGCATACAATGAAAAAGCGGCAGCTCTAAAACTTGATACTTTTGAAAACTCTTATATAAAAGGTTCTAATATTCCTTTATTACAAAAAGGTGAAAATAAAGGATTTTTCCCTTGATTAGGTGAAGAAATTGGTAAAGGAGGGAATACTACAGATGCTATAGGACACGATTTCTATAGATTTGAAGGATTAGCAAGAACACTACCAAACGATATGTACAAAAAAATAGCTAAACAAACTCTCCAAATGGAAATTAGTTATGATGAAAAAGATAAAAATGGACAAACTGTAGGGAGAACTTCCGGAGGAACTATTTGAATTCTTGACTACCAAAAACCAGCTCATTCAAATAGTTATCCAACTAAATGATATTTTGGAACTAACTTACACGTTGCTGATAACTTAAATAGACAACTTAAAACAGTGCAATTAAACATCATTAACAAAGATAAAGATCTTGATAAAACTTTTGATCTCGTTAGAGATGATGAAAGATTTAATTTACTATGATTCCACAAACCTGCGCTTGATTCTGGTGCAATTAGTATTGTTTATAAAGCAACAGACTTTTTAAATACTAAACCAGAAGATTATGTTGCAGAAGCAAGAAAAAAAGACGTTAAAGGAATTGAAGAGTTTGCTGATTTTGCTGTAATTGAAATTGATTTTGATAAACTGCAAGCTAATAGAGAAAAAATCAAAAAACAAAATGGTTATGATTCTATTTTTGTAGCTCATAGAAAAAAAAGTAAGAGTTCAAGTTATGAGGAATATCCTGATACAGAAAACAGAACAAAAGAGCAAATAGCTCAATTCATCACAAATGACTATGCAAACAGAAAAGAAGATCATATTAAATTCTTAAAAACTTCTTATTTACAAAACTATGAAAAAGTAGCTCCAAAACTATTTAGTTATAAGAGTGAAAACTACAAATTTAATGGAGATAGTTTATATGCTTTAGGATATCCTGGAAGTGGTCCAACAGATTACTTTTTAACTGAAGGATTAACATCAGATCAAGCATATCATATTAATGAATCAGCTAAGGAAACTTTCTCTTTATGAGTAAACCAAGAAGGTTATTTATACAATAAATGAAACAAAGAAGAAAACAAATCTAAATATGAATTTTCAAAAGAAGTTCTAGATAAAGGAACTTATTTAAGTAATCAAATAGGTTATAGAACATTCAAAGATAAAAGAGGAGTTATCGATAGTTTCTTAACAGCTAACTTTGTTGGAGATGGAGTATTTACAACCTTTAACAAAGAAAAATACTTACCAATGACACTTGACTATGCGCCAAAAAGTTATGTGCCAAATGGAGGTTCTTCAGGTTCTTCTGTAAGAAATCAAAATAACGAAATTGTTTCAATTTTCCATGCAGCAACTGCTGCTGGTCGTATCGGTTTATCAACAGCATTTAGATCTGAAGGAAAAAGCTATAATGGATTATATGGAAATTATGAATTACCACAATATGACTTAATTTATGGTGGTGGTAAAAATCAAAAATCTTCTTTCAGAGAAGCTCTAAAAGAAAAATATGGAAACAATGTAAAAACAAACTTATTTGAAAATATCACAGAAATTCCTAACGACTACAAATTCCAAAAATAAAGAAAATACCTGTATTTTAGTTTATGGTCATCACCAAAGAAAACAAAAGAATAAAATTCCTTTTTATATCTCTACTTAGTTTATATTTAATAATAGGTTTTTCTTTTCTAGTTATTGGAATAACTCAAAAAATTTGAATGAGTTTAAATACCTTCATGATTTTCGGATTTGGTCTATTAGCAATAACTTCAATTACAATTCAACCCATATTTTTATTATTTTTAGCAACGAGAAAAAAAGCTGAACCACCTCTTGATAGAAAAACTTATGAATATGTTTTCTATTTTGTAAACAAGGATAAAGTCAAAAATACAAAACAACTTAGTCAAAAACAAATTTTGTTAATTAAAGTCACATTTTCTTTTCTTTATTTAATTCTAATTTTTGCCTTTGTTCTTAGTGGTTTTTTCATGTTTGCTTCAATAGGAACATGATTTCCAATCGCAAAACAAGACGCCTTATTTACAGCTTTTCTACTATTCGATTCCATATACTTCGTTTCTCCTATGTTATTCATATTCAGAAAAATATGTCAGGTTTGAATTGGAGATAACCGAACCAAGAAAAAGAGCGATTGATTATTCTTTTTCAAATTTTAAAAAAATCCCTGTATCACACTGATACAGGTTTTTTTATTGAATAAAAAAAGTGCCTAAGCACTTTAGGTCACTTTCGTGATTGGCTGCCCCAGTTAGATTCGAACTAACGCATCGCGGCACCAAAAACCGCTGCCTTACCGCTTGGCCATGGGGCAAAATGGTGGGGGGGGAGGGATTCGAACCCCCGAATCCTAAGAAAGTGGGTTACAGCCACCCGCGTTTGGCCGCTTCGCTACCCCCCCGTTTAAGTTTCTTATAAATTATACACTAATTTTAAGAAACTTAAAATAATTTTTCATATTTTTTATTCTTTTTTTATATGAACGTAATTATTATAGCATATTTTTTAGAATTTAATCTTGTTTTCAAAGGCATCTAAGTCTGTTTTTTTGTCTTTTGTTTCATCAAGTCATTTTCTTAAGAGTGAAGTTGTTCCTTCTCCTAATTTAACAGAGATAGGATCAACAATTCCTGTTCCTGTGCTTAAACCTTGTTTATCGAAATCATCATCAAAGAAACCACCTCAGAAAATTCCGAACACTTGACCATATTGATTTAAAACAAGTGAACCCGACATCCCTTTACCACTTCTGATGTTTGGTAAATTAATTAAAGTATCAATAGGTTTGTAAATTTTATTATTATATGCACCATCTTTTGTTAGTTTTTTATAACCTACATAAGGAGTTCTTGAAACTTCTACTCAAGTATCTCCCCCTAAATATCCTCCAAGGTGCAACTCAGTAGGTAGTGGCATGTAGTTTAAAGGATCGCTTTCATTTTTAGGGAACTTAATTTTGTCACTAATAAAGAAGTCTAATTTATGTTCGTTATAGTAATTTACTTGATCTGGGATGTTTTGAATTTTCTTAGTTTGAGGACTAAAGAATGAAAAGAAAGGATTTGTTTGTACGATTTTGTCATCTGGGAAAGTTACTTTAATTAAAGCAAAATCAAGAATTTTATCTTTAGATGGAGAATCGAGTCCTAAAGGAATTACTTCAAGATTTTTTCAGAACTCAATAGATTCTTTAGTTATATAACGAGAATTATTTACATTACTAAAAGGATCTGCAGTTTTAATAGGACGATCGAATCTTCTAAATACTTCGTTGTATGAAGTTCCATCAGCTGTTCTAGACTGTATAGAAGGTAGTTGATCGTATTTGTTTGAGTAAGTATAAGCAAATGAATTTACTTTGTCGTAGTTATTAATTAGATCAGAAACAACGTGCATGTTAGTTGCTATATAGTAAGTATTTGTGCCTTTTCCATTTTCATCAAGTTCTCTATCAAAAATTCATGCAGTCCCGCTGATAATTCTTACAGAATCTTTATCAACATAGTATGAATATTGAATTGAAAGAGTTCTTTTTTTGATGTCTTCTAAAATTTCTTGAGATGTTTTAGAAGCCGCAAGCTCATTGCTTCCATCTTTTCTTGGGGCATCAAGAGTGATGTTGTTTGTGTCTGAAGCTTCTTGAGAAAACTTAATATATAAATTAAATTCTTGACCTGATCAGGTGTGTAGAACAAAAGTTAGTTTATTATCAATGATCTTAAAGTTCTTTAGATCATAATATTGATAATTATTAATATTTTGTTGATTTGATGCATAAATGTGATTTCAGAAAGAAGAAGTATTTAAGTAAGCTGACAACTCTTTTCCAATTGATTTATAACGCAGTGTTGAATCTGAATCTGAATTTAGAGGTTTAACAACTTCTTCTTTGTTTGTTTGAACATTAAAAGCTTTTTCGATGTATTCTTTGTTTATGTGAGTTAATGTATAAATATTTTCACTTATGTCATCGAAAGAAAAGAGTTTAAAACTAAAAATTCTTGTGTTTTTATCTTTATCAATTAATTTAATATCAATATTTCCTGTTTGATCATCAAGTGATTCTTTAATAATTTCGATTTGATAATCATCAGCTTCTAAACCACTTACGCGAAAAATTGTTTTAAGATTTTGTTGTGTAGAAGTAGCTAGTGAACTTGGGAAAATTGTTTTGTAAGCATTATCTACTTCGAGTTTAATATTTGCTGAATATAAAGGATTTTGCTGTATATTAGCACTATTTTTGAAATCAAGATTTTTTAGTTCAAACTTTTTAGAAACATAAAAATCAGGATAAGCAGAGTGAGATAATCTTGCAAAAATAGTTAATGAATTATCTTGTTTATTGTAGTTTTTAGTATCCACATCTACTTTAAGTTCATAGTTCTCATTTTCTTTTAATAAAACCTTATTGTCTTTAAATTCAAAGTTTTCTGAAGGATTAAAATAACTAAAGAAGTTTTCACTATTTAGTTTGTTTAATTCAATTTGATCTAAGTTTGCTTTTTTAGTAAATTGGAGGATATCAAAGTTGTTTTTAGTTCTATTTTTAAATCTAATATCACCAACAGAAGTAGATTTAAAACCAGAAGCAATAAACTCTCTTGTTTCTAAAAGAGTTTGTGTTCCTTTTTGAAAGCCTTTAATTCTAATTCCTAAAGTTCCATAATAGTCATTTGCTGTATTTTCAATTGGCTCAACAGTTACATCTCTTTTTTCTAATATTTTCTGTAAATTAGTTTCTGGGCTAATGCTATAAGATAAATAACTTCTAAAGTTAATTTTGTTTTCTTCTGAAATTGCTTGTGAAGGAAAGAAGTTGTTTGGGTTATTTTCATTTCTTACTTTAACGCCAATAAATCCATCTAGAATATTATTTTTATTATCATCTTCATTTTTTTTCAGAATTTCATGGATTGTATCTTTTTGTTGTGCAAAATGATAACTACCTACTGCAATTAAAGGAATACTAAAAGCAGCTACTGCTCCAATTATTGTAATATTTCTCAATGTTGTTTTTTTCATAGTATTAATTTTATCAAAATACCAACTAACAAATAAAAGAAAACTAAATATAAATAATTTCTTTCAAAAAAACGCAATTTTTAAATATATATCCAAAAACATTAACTAAAAAATAATTTTAGGAGTAAAATTGCACCAATTTCTGTTTTTGGATTTATTTGAGTGGAAAAATTTAGGAAAATTTCTGTGTGTTTTCCTAAATTTTTCCTATTTGAATTTAAGAAAATAAAAGGGTTGTATAATCATTTAAGGAGGACTATGAATTTTTTTATATACAGCGATGAATCGGGTGTTTTAGATACTAAAAATAAGTATTTCATTTTTTCTTTAATAGTTTTTAAAGATCTAAATCAGAGATCAAAAATCAAGACTTTATTCAAAGATAGAGAAAAGAGATTTAAAAAGATTATTTTCAGCGACGAAGATACAACAGAACTAAAAGGAAGTTTATTAAGAGAAAACCAACAACTTCAAATTATGTCTTTACTTAAAGATGTAGATAAAATCTGTGTAAAGGTAAATGTTGAAATGATTTATGACTCAATTATGAGCAACAAAAAATCTAAAAGAAGATATTTAGATTTTGCTTTTAAATCTGGTTTAAGAAGTTATTTTGAGGAATTGATTTTTAAAAAGGAAATCTCACAAACAGGTCAATATAATTTCTATTTTTTTGTAGATCAACACACAACATCAACAAATGGAATTTATGATCTTAAAGAAACTATTGAAAATGATTTTTTCTCAGGGATTTTTAGTCAATCTTCAAAGTCTTGATTCACTCCTCCTTTGTTTGATAAAAAAGGGAATATCACTGTGCAATACTGTGATTCCAAAAATAACTCATATATTAGAATGGCTGATATTTTAGCTAACTATATGTTTAGAAAGATTAACAAGAATCAAGAAATTATGCTGCCAAATTTGTTTATTTTTGAGCATCCTACAAAAAATGCTGTATAATAATAATGTAGGTTTAATATGAACGCTATGAAATCACAAGGTTACTTATCATTGAGATTAAGCGAATTGTAAATTCGCAAGCCCTTGTGGACGCCTTTGGGCGTTTTTTTATTTTTTTACAAAATATAAAAATAATTTAGTAAAATTTTAGAGCAAACATTTGTTTGTAGTTTCCTGACAGGGTTTGTTTCCCTACCGGATGTAAAAGCCATCGTACTCTTAAGAGCATGAGCAGGTGGAATTCCTGAGCCGACAGTAAAGTCTGAATATAGATATTACGAAATGTTATTTTAATCTTAAATTTCAGTGAAACTTATTAATATTCTTTTAAAGAGGAAAACATGAATAAAAAATTAGATTACTATGCAGCTAATTATTTTTTCAAAGCAGAAAAAATAATTGAAACTTTTAACCCAGATTCAATAGTTACACTGCAATTTTTTCAAAGACACGACGATTCCATTTTAGGTGGAATGAATGAAGCTTTAGAAATTTTAAAAACACAAACAGACACATCAAAATACACAATTAGATACTTGCCAGAAGGTTCAATCATTCAAAACAGAGAAGTTGTTTTAGAACTTGAAGGAAAATATAAAGACTTCGGAGTTTATGAAGGAATTATCGATGGAGTTTTAGCAAGAAGTACATCAATTGCAACAAATGCCAAAAGATGTTTAGATGCAGCGAATGGAAAAGAAATTGTCTTTATGGGAGATCGTTCAGATCACTACTCAAACCAAGAAAGAGACGGAATTGCTGTTGAACTTGCTGGAATTAAAGCACACTCAACAAATGCAGGAGCAAGAGGAAATGAAGAAGTAGTTTTTGGTTCTATTCCACATGCTTTAATCCAAAACTTTGAAGGAGATTTAGTTAAGGTTATGAAGTTATACTATGAGCTTTTCCCAAATGAACCTTTAATTGCTCTTGTTGATTTTCACAACAATGTTATAGATGATTCACTAAAAGTTTTAGCTGAATTTAAAGACAAATTATACGGAGTTAGAGTTGATACTTCTAAAGCTGTAAGAGATAAAATGTTTAAAGAAGATGAAAACGAATGAGGTGTGACACCAAACCAAATCAAAAGACTAAGAAAAGCACTTGATGAAAATGGTGGACAGCACGTTAAAATCATTGTTTCTTCAGGATTTACGCCTGAAAAAATCAAAAAATTTGAAGCAGAAAACACCCCTGTTGATTCTTATGGAGTTGGTGAATTTATGCTTACAATCAACAACACTTTCAGCGCTGATGCAACAAAAATAAATGGAAAACTTCTTGCAAAAGAAGGAAGAAAATATTCTCACAACCCTAGACTAATAGAATTTAAAAATGAAAAATAGAAAAATAGTAAAAAACTCATTAGGTTATGATTCAGATCTTTATGTTTATCAAGATAAAGAAATGTTTAATTATTCAGTTGATACAATTCTTTTAGGAAACTTTGTTTCTTTAAACAGAAAAGTAAACAGTCTTTTGGAAATCGGAACAAACAATGGAGCTTTATCAATTTTTATTTCAGAAAGAGATCCTGAACTAAAAATTGATGCAATTGAAATCCAACCTAGAGCACTTGAGCTTGCTAAAATGAATGTTGAACTCAATAACAAACAAAATCAAATCAGTCTTTTATTAAAAGACTTCAATGATTTTTACAAAGAACACAACAAAAAGCAAGCTCTAAAATATGATGCAATTGTTTGCAACCCACCTTTTTACAAAGTCAATACAAATATCCCAAGAACAGCAACTACAGAAGAGTTATTAATTGCTACTCATGAAATTAAGCTAACTTTAGAGCAATTAATAATGGGATCATCTAAAATAATTAAGCAAAAAGGTTATTTAAGCCTTGTTTTACCAACAGAACGCTTCATAGATTGTGTAACTTTAATGAGAAAATACAATTTTGAGCCAAAAAGAGTAAAATTTATATATCCTAGAGAAGATGCTAAATCGAACTTGGTTTTAATTGAAGCTCGTTTTGCAACTGGCTGGGGAACAGAATTTGAAAAAAATATTTACTTACATGTACTTGATAAAAACACACATCAATACAGAGAAGAAGTAAAAGAATTATATAAACCTATAAAAGTGGAGAGATAATATGAAAAATAAAAAAACTTTCTTTATAACAACACCTATTTATTATCCATCAGGTAATTTACACATAGGTCATTTATACACAACATCATTAGCATGAGTGATTGCTAACTACAAAAAACTAATGGGATATGATGTTAAATTTTTAACAGGGTCAGATGAACATGGTCTAAAAATACAACAAAAAGCTGAGCAAGCTAAAATGAATACACAAGAATTTGTTGATATGCAAGTTGCTAAATTCAAAGACCTTTGAAATCTTTCAAAGATCGATTATGACTATTTTTCCCGTACAACCTCACTAAAACACAAAGAAGTAGTTCTTAATGTTTTTGATAAGTTGCTTGAAAAAGGAATAATTTACAAAGGATTATACAAAGGTCTTTATTCAGTAAGTGCTGAAGAATTTTTAACACCAACACAAGCTGTAGAAAAAAACGGTAAATATTACCACCCTGTCAGCGAAGATGAATTAGTTGAAATCGAAGAAGAATCATACTTTTTCAAAATGTCTTTATTTCAAGAATGATTATTGGATTACTGAAAAACAAATCCAAAATTTGTTTTTCCAGAACAAATAATCAGAGAACTTGAAAACAACTTCTTAGATAAAGGACTTGAAGATTTATCTGTAACAAGAATTTCTTTTAGTTGAGGAATTCCTTTAAGAAAAGATCCAAAACACGTTATTTATGTTTGATTAGATGCTTTATTTAATTATGTATCAGCTTTAGGTTATTCTTTAGAACAAAACGAAGACTACTTAAAATACTGAGAAAATGGAGACGAAATTGTCCATGTTGTTGGTAAAGAAATTACACGTTTTCACTGTATTTACTGACCAATAATGCTTAAAGCTCTTGATATTAAATTACCAACAACAATCCTTTCACACGGACTAATTAGGGATGCTCAAGGTAGAAAAATGTCTAAGAGTCTAAATAATGTTGTTGATCCAATTGAGTTATTAAATAACTTCGATCCAGAAGTTGTTAAATACTATTTAACAACACAAATAATAGTAGGACAAGATGCAAACTTTGATTTTGAAAACTTTAAAGCAGTTTATAACTCAAACTTAGCAAACAACTTTGGAAACCTGCTTTCAAGAACTATTTCAATGATTAAACAATCATTTGAGTCATCTGTTAAATATCATGAATCAAAATTAAGCGATTTTGAAAAAGATATTTATAAAGCTATTTCTGAAACAAAAGCAACTTTTATTTCAGAAATGAATGATTTCAGAGTTGATAGAGCTTACAAAGCTGTAGTTCAGCTTTCAAAACAACTAAATGGTTATGTAGATCTAACGCTTCCTTGAACACTAAAAGAAAACAAAGAACGTTTAGAAGTGGTTTTAAATACATTACTAAACGGAATTTATGCAGTGGCAACAATGATGTCACCAATCTTAAAAGACAAATCAAAAGAAGTAATTTCCCAATTAGGCATTAAAGAATTATCAATGGAAGATCTTGAAAATTGATCTAAATTCGATGAAGTTGTAGTTCAAAAAGGAAATGTCCTTTTTGAAAGAATTAAATAATAAGTGAAGTTTATTAAAACTTCATTTTTTTTATTCTCTTTTTTGATAATCTCAAAAAGTTAAAAAAAGACCAAAATTTAACATTTTTTTAAACTAATAAATTCATTTTAAGGCATTTTAGTTCAATTATCATCAATTTAGTAGTATAATTTATTTGATATAATCAAAAAACGGAGGCAAAAAAAATATGAAAAAAAGTAAAAAAATAATTTCTTTATCTTTAGTTTCTGCATGTGTATTATCATCTCCATTTCTAACACTCGCTTGTAAACAAAAGGAACAAGAACAGAAAAAATATTATAAAAATGAAAGACTTTATTATCAAAATAAAAGTTTTTATGATTCTGACAAAAATGATGTGGAATTAGACAAAACAACAACATTTAATAGTCTTTTAGTTTGAGAAGATATGGATAAACCTAAAGTTATTTCTTCAACAGATGAACTTAAAGAAATTATTGAATATACTGATAAATCTAAAAAGACTTATGAAAAACTTTGAAATGAAGAAACATTAATTTACCTAAAAAGAGAACCTGTTCCTCTAGATAAAACCAAATTAGAAGAAAATAAAAAGAGATGAGAAGAAGAAAAAAAACGCTTGATAAAAAAGTTTGATAATTCTTACTTTAAAGATAAAAAAATTCTTCTAATTAATAGAGGGGTGAGTACATCTCAATATTATGATTTTTTAGAAAGATGATTCTTTGACACAAAACCAGCTTTAAAACAATTTTATGAAGGTAACAATAAAGCTTATTCTCGTTTTTTCATTAGAACTTATACTTTCGACAAAAAGAAAATTATTAGTTTTAATAAGTTGTATGATTATGCTTTGCACAAAAGTAAAAATCCAGCAAAATTAAATGATAATTATTTCTTTGGTAAAGTAACTGCTCTTGACAAACCTGGAGAAAACTATATTTTTAGAATTAATAATACAAATTCTTTTGCAGTTGAATTAGATAAAAACTTTGAAATTGATGAAAAGGCAAATTATTCTTTTAATATTCTTTATGGTTTTAAATGAAATGTTGAAAATTCAGATTATGAATGAGGATTAAATGATTACAATTATTTTAGTAATGCAATAGATTTTTATTCTAAACAAGAATTCACTAAATTAAAATATTATTATGAAGGATATTATCCTAGCAAATTAACAAAAGAAGATTTATGATTGCTTAGTCCGAGAAGTGTTCAAATATTTGCGGACCCTGACAGATCTGTAGTTCCTCCTGAATGAGATAAAAAATAACAAAACCACTGCAAATAATGAGTTTTAAGTTAGGGAGAAGTTATATACAATTATTTATAAACTTAAATAAAAATCTTAAGAATGCATTGTGTGTATTTCTGTACTACCTTAATTAATTATATTTTCTTAATGATAAATACTTTACTTTAAACAAATAAAGAACTTTAAAGAGCAAAAAATGAAAAAGAACACAAATTTTGTTATTTTGATATTAGATTAAAAATAGTGAATTTATGCAAAGAGAATAATTAAGTATTAATTCACCTTATATAAAAAAACAATAGCAACAAAATCAAAAACGGAGGCAAAAATATGAAAATCCATAAAAAATTATTAACAACAGCTACTATTATTCTTTCTCCAACTATATTAACTTCTTGTTTACCTTTTGTATATATAAAGGACAAAAAAGAACCTCCAAAGGATATTATTCCGCTACCAACCCCGCCGTATGATAGATCTCCTATTGAACCAACTCCTTCTCAAACAATTTATGAAAAAAGAGATGAAGATTTTTATCGCGACAATCGTGATTATGACATTAAATTGAAAAAAGAAGATTTTAGAACAAGCTTTTTAGTTTGACAAGGACACACAAATTACATAGAAATTCTTACTTTAAATGAACTAAAAGAAATTATTAAATTCAGCGAAGAGACACCAAAAACTGCTGTTTCTCTTTTTGGTTATGATAAATCAATGATTGATTTTGATTATAAAGAATATAGAAAAATAACAGAAGCATTTAAAAATGAAGATTTTTCAGATCCTCAAATAAAACAAGAGTACGATAAATTAATTGATGCTTGAGAAAAAAACTTCAAATCTAAATTTGAAAAAGAAAAAGAAGAATTACTCAAAAAATACAATGAAGAATACTTCAAAACTAAAAAACTACTCTTAATTAAAAGAGGAATCTCAAGAGGTGCATTTCAAGAATCGCCAAGAGAAGAGTTTATTGCAGGAAATAATGCAGATTACAGCGAGTTATTTATTAGATATGTAGAGAACAAAATCTCCTTCAATCGTTTATTTGATTTCAAAATCAAAAAAGACTTGCCAAAAGATAAAGAAAACAAAATTGGTCGTTTTGAAAAAGGTACAAAAAACAAATTTACAACGCATGAAGAAAATTCCGATTTAGCAATTTTTAAAGATGAAATCAAAAACTCATATTTAATCGAGTTAGATAAAACTTTTTCAATAGATTCAGAAGTAGAATTTAATACACTTTATAACTTAAGTGAATCAAAAGAAGAAGTTACTAATCCGGATTATTTTGAATCTAATTTATTGGAAATTACTTCAAATGCAGTTGACTTTAGCACTAAAAAAAGACTCGATGGTAGACGAACACTGATAATTTATGGCCCTGAATAAAATAAAAATCCCTTTATGGGATTTTTGTTTATTTGGTTTGTGTTTTGGCTAATTCTTTTTCTTTTAGATAATCCATGATTACAGCAACTGATTTATCAACATCAATTTTTGATCTTAATTGTTGATCTGTAATTGCTGAAGAAACAAATAAATTAAATTCTTCTCTAGCTTTTTCGTTTAATGGTGTATATAGTCAAGTTGCTAACTGAACATCATCATCTAAAGTAGGTTTTGTTGTTTTTAATTCATTGTATGTTCTTGCAATGTTTTCTGCAAAGTATTTAGTTGCAATTTCTTTTTTGTCTTGTTCGTTTGCTAAGTTGTATTCTGGTTTTTCGAATTGAACTCTTACTGTAGCTAAAGTAAATAGATCACTAAGCGGTTGTTTAGCACTTTCATTAAGTTTTAGTTTTTTAGCTTCTTCAATAATTACTCCTCTTACTCTGTTGTCATTTAGCAATGAAGCAACTCCAGTTGCAAGTTTTTGAGCAAGTTCTCTTTCTTCTTTAGTTCACTCTGAAGGTTTTTTGTTGATGATATTTGTGATTTTCTCGTAGTTTTGTAATAATTGACTTAAATCAGGGAAACCACCTAAAAGACCAGCAATGTTTTGTCCTTTAAATCCTGTAAGTAGTCCAACTCCAATTTTACTAAATGAAGCGAAACCTCCACCTTCTGTTTGTTTTGAACCTATTAATAAAACGTTAGAAAATAAAAGTATTCCAGGGATTGTTAATACAGCGTTTGTTGCTCCTGTAATACTTCTTCAAACAACCTTTTTGATTTTGTTTTTCTTTTTACCAAACTTAAAGATTTTTCCTAATGTTGCAATAATTGAATTTATTACAAAAAAGAAAGCTCTGAGTGATAAATAAAGTATTAAAGCAAAAAGTGTTGTAGCAAGTGAAACAACTGCTTTTAGCCCTTCTCTGTTTCCTAAATAATTGCTAATTGAAACACTGAAAATCACTGATCCAATTATCGTTAAGATGATTGCAGCAAGCTTGAAAATGGTTCACTTAAGTTTAAAAATAAAACCAATTAAGAATGATATTGCAATAAGTGCCACAAATAAAATAGGTACTCAAATATCTGCTCCTTGCAGCTTTGCAAAGAAGCTTGCAACGTTTTCCATAAAGGTTATAAAACCATTTTGTTCTTTTGATGAAGAGCTTTCTTGTGCAAAAGTATATAAGTTATTCATTTGTCTCCTTTCTTAAATTATTGTTCGTCTTCTCAAACAAATTCATAATCAAAAATTCTAACTGTATCTCCTGGCATAATTCCAAGTTCCATCAGTTCATTTCAAACACCAAGATCTCTTAATTTTTGGTTAAATCTCATTAAGTTGTCGTGTGAAACAATTGGAATTTTGTTGTAGATATCTTCTACTTCAGTTCCGGTTACTTCATAAAGTCCCGCATGTACCTTTTTAACTTCGTGGAATTTTTCTAAAGTAATAGTAACTTCAGAGAAAGTTTTTTCGAAAATAGGGGTTTTTTCCTTTTTAACAGCTTCAAATAGCTTAATTTTCAGTAGATCAATATTCTTTTCTTCTAAAGCACTTATTTCCACAACTTCTAAATCAGAAAACTCTTTTTTAAACTTAGAAAGATTTTCTTGGAAGATCTCTAAATCGCATTTGTTTGCAACTACAATTTGTTTTCTGTTTTCAAGTTGTAAATTGTAGCTTTTGAGTTCTTCATTAATTTGAATAAAGTCTTCAATTGGATTTTTTAAAGGATCTCCAAAGTCAACAATGTGAGCAATAACTCTACATCTTTCAATGTGTTTTAAGAACTGTGTTCCTAATCCTTTTCCTTGTGAAGCCCCCTGAATTAGACCTGGAAGGTCGGCTGCAACAAAGGAATCTTCAAAAACTTTAACAAGCCCTAATTGAGGAACTAATGTTGTAAAGTGGTATTCAGCAATTTTTGGTTTTGCGTTTGAAATTTTAGAAAGAACAGTGGATTTTCCAGCTGAAGGTTTTCCTAAAAAACCAACATCAGCAAGCACTTTTAGATTAAGTGTTAAATTAAATTTTTCACCAAAATCCCCGTTTTCACTAATTTTAGGTGCTGTATTTTTAGAAGATTTAAATTTAGTATTTCCTCTACCGCCCTTTCCACCTTTAGCAATTAAATAAGGTTCTTCAGAGATAATGTCGTGTAATAATTTATTTCCATCATACACAAGAGTTCCAATAGGCACTTTGATGTAAATATCTTCACCAGCAGCTCCGTATTGATTCTTTCTTCTTCCGTTTTCCCCGTCATTTCCTTTAATTATTCTTCTTAAATAAAGGGTTAAAAGAGTGTTCATTCCAGAATCACCGACAAAGTAAATAGAACCACCATTTCCTCCGTCTCCACCGTCTGGGCCTCCTCTATCAACGTGTGCTTCACGTCTAAAGGCAATCATTCCGTTTCCACCTTTTCCAGCTTGCACCTTTATTTTGACTTCATCTATAAATTTCATCTTTTTCTCCCTTTTTAAATGTATTTTAAATTATATAATAATATTTAATTTTTGCTCTTTGTTTGTGTGTTTTTAGTGAAGGTTGCTTACTTGAGTAATAAAGAAAATTATCAAAATTATTACCAATAAAAGGAAAAAAGAAAAAAATATTTTGAAAAAGCTCTTATCTTTTTGTGTTTGATTGCTTTGCGCTTGTTTGTTGTCTTTATTATCTGAATCGCTTTTACGGTAGTCTGATTGGTGGTTATTGGCAACATTAACTTCACTTTTTCTCTGTTTGGAGTTTATTTTATGTGATGCTTCTGTTGCTTTATTTTCTAAAATATTTATTTTTTTAGAATCTCTTTTATAAATCGATGATTTAACATTAGATGAATTGTTCGCCTTCATACTTTTAATTATTTTTGCTAGTTCTTTTCTTTCTTTTTCTAAATATTTTGGTAATAAACTTTCGTTGTTTTCAATACCAAATAAATTATCAAATCCCATTTTAAAACTTTTAGCATTACTTAAATTAAAAGTTAGTCAAAAAGAATTAGGATTTGTTGCTACTTTATTATCAGCTTCTTCAAGTTCTTTAGCTGCTAAATCATAAAGATCCTTATTTTCCTGTTTATCAAGAAATTCTGAACCAACAGTTCTTGCTCAATAGTAGAGTTGAATAATTCTAAATTGATTTATTCCGTGCATGATTGCACTTGTTTTTTGAATTCATTTCATTTCTAAAGAATCCAAAAAGTAAGGATCGTACTTTTCTTGAGAGTGTTCTAATATGTAAATTTCAACATCAGCATCAAAGATAATAATTGCACTTGTCATTTTAGAATACGTGTGTTTTCCAGCTCATTTGTCAGTTTTAAAAGTTTCAAATCAACTTCCTGATATTTCAACATCCTTATGAAATTCATTTATTGAACTTCTGTGTCTATAGAATCTTTCATAAAAGCCTGTTTTACTGTTTGTTTTACCAATGTAAAAGGTATTTTTGATTATAAAGGCGTAGATTCCTTTTGCATTTTTGTGTAGTGCTTTATTATATTTAACACCTTTTGATCTAATTAGTTCAATAGGTGCTTGATTTATGTAAAATCACTCGTCTTCTTTTCTAATGTCTAGTAGTTCCTGTTTTAATTTAGGATCAAACTTTTTTATCTCTAAAATATTATCTTCCATTTTCTCACCTGAATTTGTTGCTATGTGTTTATAATTTAATAAAATTATAAAATCAAAATTAATTAAAAGTGCTATTTTAAATTGAAAAATAGCTTTTTTAGTTCTATACGCACTGAAAACGAACTAAATCATATATAATTATATAGCGATAATGAAGGAGTAAAATGAAAAAGATTAGAACAAGATATGCACCAAGTCCAACGGGTTATTTACACATCGGAGGAGCTAGAACAGCCTTATTTTCATATCTTTTTGCAAAGCATTATAAAGGTGATTTTGTATTAAGAATTGAAGATACAGATATTTCAAGAAATGTTGAAGGCGGAGAAAGATCTCAGTTAGACAACCTAGCTTGATTAGGAATAATTCCTGACGAATCACCAATTAATCCAAATCCAAAATACGGAAAATACAGACAAAGTGAAAAACTAGATCGCTACAATGAACTAGTAGATTTTTTAATTAAAGAAAACAAAGCTTATATAGCTTACGATACTTCAGAAGAGATTCAACAACAAAAAGAAGAGCAAGAAAAGAAAGGAATTTTTAGTTTTAGATACGATAGAAATTGACTAAAAATTTCAGAAGAAGAAAAAGAAAAAAGATTTAAAAATAACGAATATTCAGTAAGATTAGCTTTAAAACCAAATTCAGAATACAAATGAAACGACATTGTTAGAGGAGAAATAAGTGTTAACTCTAATGATATAGGTGACTGAGTTATTAAAAAATCAGATGGTTATCCAACATATAACTTTGCTGTTGTAGTTGATGATCATGATATGGAAATTTCTCATGTTTTAAGAGGTGAAGAACACATCACAAACACACCTAAACAATTAGCAGTTTATGAAGCTTTTGGTTGAGAAACACCAGAATTTGGTCACTTAACAATCATCACAAACATGGAAGGTAAAAAACTTTCAAAAAGAGATAATTCAGTAAAACAATTTATTGAAGATTACAAAAACGAAGGTTATGTACCACAAGCTATTTTTAACTTTTTAACTCTTTTAGGTTGAACAGCAGCAGATTCATCAGAAGTAATGTCTCATGAAGAAATTATTGAGAAGTTTGATGAAAACAGACTTTCAAAATCTCCATCAAAATTTGATATTAAAAAAATGGAGTGATTCTCAAAACAATATCTTAAAAATACAGAAAATTCCCTTTTAATTGAAAAATTAAATGTTAAAACAGATAAAACAAATGATTGATTAGAAATCTTTGTAGATACTTACAAACAAAACTCAGTTACAATTTCTGAATTAAGAAATGATTTAGAAATTTATTTAAATGCAAACAATTCAGCTAAAGTTGAAATTGATGCTGCTCAAGATGAGTTATTAAAAGTGTTTACAAAACACATTTTCAAACAAAATGAATTTAGTTTCAGTTCAATCCAAAGTGCAATCGAACAAACACAACAAGAAACAGGGCTAAAAGGTAAAAATCTATTTATGCCAATTAGACTTGCAACAACATACAGAGAACACGGTCCAGAATTAGCTAAAGCAATTTGATTATTCGGAGAAGAATTAATCAAAGAAAGACTAAAAAAATGATGTTAAATTTTAAGTCAACTATGACTAAAGCAGGTGAAGAACCTGTAATAATTAACTTTAATTCAGCTTTTGAAAAAGACAAATGAGAAGAATTTGATGCTTTTATTTTTCAAGATCCAAATAACAAAATTCAAATCAGAATTGAGTTTTCTGAAAATAAAGTTAATATTTTTCAAAGTCATGCAAGCATTAATTTGGAACTAAATAAAGAAAATATTTGTCCTTTTAATGTTGGGCAAAACTGAATCAATTTCATTTATTTACTAAAAAAAATCGACACAAAGGATGAAAATTACAAATCATTTGAATATGATTTATTTACAGAAAAAAAGGAATTTATAGCAAGTTTTAAAATTGACTTAAGCATCCTTTAGTCGTGGAGGCTATCATCAAAAAGTTACTAAAAGTCTTAGCAATTGCTCCTATTTTGCCAACTATTTTTATGTCTTGCCAGACACAAAAATCAGCTCAAAATGACAATCCTGAACAGACACCACCACCCTCTAATAACATAGATGATAAAGGAAATAAACAACCAAATCAACCAAGAACACAAGATCCTATAAATCAACCAATTCCTCAAAAACCAAATGATCCTGAAAAAGGAGACAATAAACAACCATCACAACCTCCAAAGGATTCGGGGAATTCGGAAATCAAAGACAACAAAGAAATTACAGAACCACCAAAAGACGATTCATCCAAAATAGATGACTCAAAAGACAATCCAGCACAGGGGCAAGACCAAAAAACTGAAGAATTTTCGAAGATTAGAATCGGACACTGAAATGTTTTAAATCAAGCTGGAAATATTGATGCAAAAACAGAAGCACTTGCAAAAATAATTCACTATAATAAACTTTCTTTAGTTGGTCTAACAGAGATTCAAGGTGAAAATTCTTATGCTGGTGTTGAAAATATAATTAAAAAACTTCAAGAATATGATCCAAATGGATTATGAAGATTTATTTTAAGTGAAAATAACTTTGGAAAAGGAAGAGAGTCTCAAAAAGAAAGAATAGGAATTATTTATAAAAGTAAACTTCTTGAGCAAGTCCCTTTAGCTGGTTATACTGCTACACAAAATCCTTATGATTTAGGAATGGCTTATCCAAACCCAGAAGTAGTTTCACACACAAACAAAGCTAAAAAGCACGTTTACTCAAGACCTCCTTATGGTGCAAAATTTAGAGTAAAAAATTCTTATAAAAACGATTTTAGTGTAGTTTTTGCACACTTTGATTCTCCTGGAGCTAAAAAGAAGGCAGGAGAGGAAAGTGCAAGAAACGGTTTTAAAGCTCAAGGCGAGTTTGAGATTAATGATGCTTTAGAAACAAAAGCTGTTATGGATTGATTTGATCAAAAAGACGGAAATAACAATGATTTATTCTTTATGGGTGATACTAATATTAAATCTCCAAACGGACCTAAAGCATTTGATCCTTTAATAAAAAGCGGCTATTCAAGTCTTTTAGATCAAGAAGACAAAACAAGTTTAGGAACAAATGAAAATAATCCTTGATCCCAACCTTATGACAAGATTTTTTATAAAGGCGACTTAAAAACTTCAAATGCTCAAAAATACGATATTTTTAAAGTATTTGAGCAAGGCGTTTTAAACGAGCAAGAATGAAAAAATAAAATCAATCAAGAAACCAAAACAAAACTATCTGAAAGTTCTCCTTTAATTAAGTGAGTTCGTAAAATCAGTGATCATACTCTTGTTTTTGTTGATTTAGATGTTGACAAACCAGATGTAGATAATTAATTAAAAAAATTTTAGCACTCTAGACCTTTTTGTGCTAAAATTTTTTTTATGAATAAAAGAGATTATTATGAAGTACTAGGAATTTCAAAAAATGCAACTGAAAAAGAGATAAAGGATGCATATAGAAAATTAGCTCGTCAATACCACCCAGACAGAAACAAAGAAGCGGGAGCAGAAGAAAAATTTAAAGAAGTTCAAGAAGCTTACGAAATCTTATCTGATGCACAAAAAAGACAACAATATGATCAATTTGGTCATGCTGCTTTTGATCCAAATCAAGGGATGAATCAAGGTGGTTTTGGTGGCTTTGGAGGATTTGGAGATTTTGGATTTAGCGATATTTTTGAAAACTTCTTTTCTTCAGGAGGTAGAAGAAAGAAAAGAAATACAGGACCAATGAGAGGTGCTGATTATGTTACTACATTCCAAATTTCTTTCATTGATTCTATTTTAGGAACAGAACTAAAAAGAAAAATTGATAAATTTGTAACTTGTGATCACTGTAAAGGTTCAGGAGCGGAAACTCCACAAGATATCATTGAGTGTGTTGATTGTCATGGTTCTGGTTATGTAAATCAAACTGTTAAATCATTTTTTGGTTCAATAAATCAAACTGTGGAGTGTTCAAGATGTCAAGGAACTGGAAAACAAATTAAGAAAAAATGTCATAAATGTAGTGGAAATGGTGCTACAAAAGAAGAAAAAACAGTTACTATTACAATTCCAGAAGGAATTGCAACAGGGCAAAGAATTACTCTTCCAGGTTATGGAGCAATGGGTAAAAATGGAGGTCCAAGTGGAGATCTCTACATTGAAATCCATGTCAAAGAACACAAACATTACATCAGAACAGGAAATGATATTAACCTTGTAGTTCCTGTTTCAATTGTTGATGTTATTTTAGAAAACGAAATCAAAGTACCAACTCCTTATGGTCTAGAAACAATTAAGTTACTAAAAACATACAAAACAGGAGACATTATTACTCTTAAAGGTAAAGGAACTTCAAACCCTTCTTTCAAATCTAAACACAAAGGAGACTTCAAGATTAGAATTAATCTTTACATCCCAGAAATGTCTAAAGACGAAAGAAAAGCCTTTTCAGAAATATTCCAAAACATCAACGACAAATCAAAAGATAAATGACTTAAAGAATTTGAATAAAAAAATGGCGCAAGCCATTTTTAATATGTCTCAAGTTTTGGATCTTTTTTTCAAGGGTTTTTTTGGTCGATTCTGTCAATAAATAACTTCCCTTGCAAGTGATCTAATTCGTGTTGGAATACAATTGCCACATATCCACCAACTGTTCAAGTTTTTTCTTTTTTATCAAAATAAGAATAACCTTGCACTTTGATTGTTTTTTTTCTTTTTACAAAACCTTCTTGATTTGGTCATTTTTCAGAGACACTTAAACAACCTTCTCCATGATGAAGAGCAACTTCTGCTTCAGACATTGCTAGAACTTTAGGATTGATAATTACATCTCTAAAAATAATGTCATCTTTTCCGTTGTTTACATTAACATAAAACATATTTTTTAGAATTCCATATTGAACAGCTGCAACACCAACTCCGGGTCTGTACATTGTTTGTCCTTCTTCTTGAGAATAATCAATGTGATCGATCATTTGTTCTGCTAATTTAATATCTTCTTCACTTAAAGGTCAAGGAACATCTTGTGATTTTTCTCTTAAAACTGTATCTGGAAGTTTAACTATTTTTACTTTTTTTCTTTTCATATTTTTAATTATACAATCAAAAAGAAAATTTAACAAAGAATTTTTATTGCAGATGTTTGAGTTTATAGACACTAAAAAACGTTTATTGTGTTAAAATATTAAGCAATGAAAACAAAAGAAAAGAAGAATTTCTTTGTTTTTTTAAAAGAGCATTTTCCTCAAAACAAACAAAGATGAAAACTATACCTAAAATTCTCCATTCCGATTATTCTGAGTGGTATTTTGTTTTCTCTAAACGGATTTATTGATAATTTCATGGTCGCAACAGTCAAACATGGTGTTGATTCTTTATCTTATGCTAACTCATGAACAGGAATTGTTTCAGGTGTTATGGGTGGAATTTCTATTATTTGTTCTGTTTTAGTTGGCCAGTATTACGGAACTAAAAACTATGAAAAAGTCAAAGAAGTAATGCGTGCTCGTGTATTGCTAACTTTAGTTGTAACCACTATTTTTTCTGTATTTTCGCTTATTTTTACAGAAAAAATGATCTCTGTTTTTTATCAAAACACTCAAGATCCACAGACACTACAACAAGCTGTTGATTATTTAAGATTAATTGTAATTACTTGAATTATTTTTTCATGAACTTCACCAATGAGTTCTTTATTAGGAGAAACCGGTTATGGAAGACAAGCATTAATTTCTTCTGTAGGTTCTTTATTAATTAATATTTTATTAAACATCCTTTTAATTTATGTGTTTAAATTAGGAGTTAAAGGAGCGGCGTATGCTTCAATAGCTGCAAGGATTTTTGGTATTTTTGGAGATACTTTCTTTGTTTGACTAAAAGTTAGAAAAACACTGATTAATCCTTTTAGTTTGTTTAAAATTTCAAAAGATACTTGAATTAAGATTTTAACAAGATTACACAGTGCAGCAATGCTTTCTGCTAATGTTATTTTAATTGTTTTAAGAAATATTTTATTTAACAAAAACTACCCACAAGGTACAATGGGGAATATAGATTGAGCAATAGGTGCTGCAGCTGTTTTAGGACTTGCAGGGGCAATTGGAGAAACCTTTTTAGCTGTATTCAGCGCCTTAAGTTCTAATGTTTCTGTGTTTGTTGGAAAATATTTAGGACAAAAAGAATACGAAACAGCTAAAAAGAATGCTAATGAGCTAAAAGGTTTCCACACAGTAGTTGCACTAAGTTTATCTTCTATACTTGCAATAATCATCATTTTTGTGCCTCAAATGTCATTCTTTGCTACAGAGGTTGGAAACGGTGATAAAGCAGCTCAAATCTTCTATTTAAAACAACTACAACAAACTTTAATTGTTATTGCTGTATTTAACCCTATTTGAGTGTGATTTGCAACTTCAAGTAGATTAATTGCTTCAGGTGGAAAAACTAATTTAACAGCCTTTTTAGAGTTCTCTATGGAACTATTTGCTCTTCTATGATTAGTCTTTATTACCTTTGTAATTGTTCCTCAACCTAAAGGAATTCAACTTTACCAAACATACTGAATTTTCTTTATTGCAGACATTGTTAAATTCTTTGTTTTTGAGTTTGTGTATCTAAAAGTTGACTGGGCAAAACACATTGATGATCCAGCTTATACAAAAAGATGATTCGAGTCTAAAAATGGAAACAATAATTAGAGGAATAGTTATTAAAGCTTACGACTATGGTGAATTTGATCAAATTGTTACAATAGTTACAGAAAATTTTAAACGTCATTTTATTACTTTTTTAGCTCAAGGTGTGAGAAAACCGATTAGCAAAAATCGAGCCGCAATTCTCCCTTTTACTTATGGAGAATACGAGATTTTTGTTTCCAGATATTCTGATAAAGTCTCAAAACTAAAAAAGGGACACATTATTTCACAAGTTGATTACACAAAAACAATGCAGATGATAAATCAAGTTTCTGAAGTTTCTTTTTGAATTTCAAAAGCTGAAAAAATCACTCAAAAAACCTTTGAAAGTTTTAAATATATGATTGAAAAAGCGACTTTTGAAAACATCAGAAAAGCAAAAACTTTTGTTTTATATCAGCTGCTTGAAAGTCTTGGATATAAACAAAACTTTAAAAATTGTGTAGTCTGTGGAACAACAAAAGATCTGCGTGATTTTCAAATTTTCAACGGAGGTTTCACCTGTAAGTTGCATACTCAAAATTTTCCAGGCAGAAACATCAATGAGCTAAAAGGGTTCTTTTATTTGGGTTTTGATGTCGAAAATTACATAACTTTTGCTACAGATGACGCAAATTATACACTTTTTGAAGAAATTAAGCATTTTCTTAAAGAAAATGTTGCATAGTTGTGGTATTATTTTTTAATATGTTAAGAATAATTGCAGGATCATTAAGAGGAAGAAGAATCGAACAACCCGATTTAAAAATAGTTCGCCCAACAACAGATAAAACAAGAGAAGCTGTTTTTTCGTCAATCCAATTTGAAATCGAAGGCTCAAGTGTGCTTGATTTATTTGCTGGTTCAGGAGCAATTTCTCTTGAATTTATTTCTCGCGGAGCTAAAGAAGTTTATGCCTCTGAAAAAAACAGAAAAATCTATTCTTTTATTAAACAAGAAATAGAAAAAATCAAGGTTGATAATTTAAAACTCTTTAATGTTGCTGCTGTAGATTTAATTAGAATGAATACAAACAAAAAATTTGATTTTGTATTTATCGATCCACCTTATGAAAATAAGGAATTGATTTTTGAAGCTCTTGAATTAATTAAGGCTCATGATATTCTTCAACAAACTGGAAAAATAATTATTGAAACAAACGATCAAAAACTAGATTTCAGTAATTTCTTTAATGTTACAAAAATTAAAAAGTACGGAAAAACAATTATTTATTTTTTAGAAAGGTAAAACTATGGCAAACAAATTAGTTATTTTAGCTGGCCCTTCAGGAGTTGGAAAGGGAACAATTGAAAAAATTCTTTTTGATGATAAACAACTTAACCTTAAGTTTTCTGTTTCTGCAACTACAAGAAAGATTCGCGAAGGTGAAAAAGACGGAATTCACTACTATTTTATTACTAAAGAAGACTTCCAAAAAAGAATTGACAACCAAGAGTTTATTGAATGAAACGAACACTTTAACAATCGTTATGGAACATTGCAGTCTGAAATTGTAAACATTCACAATGCAGGTTTTTTACCTTTTTTAGAAGTTGAAACAATTGGTGCTCTAAACGTTATGCAATACTACAAAGACAGAAATATGGAAGATTCTGTAATTTCAATCTTTTTAGCACCTCCTTCAATGGAAGAATTAAAAAGAAGAATTTTAAACAGAGGAACTGAAGACATTGAAGAAATTTACATCCGGATTGCAAAAGCGGAACAAGAAATGATGGAAATAGAAAAATTCAAATATGTAGTTATTAATGAAACTCCTGAGCAAGCTGCAAAAGAAATTAAAGAGATTATTTTGGGAGCTTTAGGTGAAAATTAGTACTTTAGTTATTTCTGAAAAAGGAAGAAGAAAAAATAATGAAGATAATGCGATCGTTCTAGAAAATGAACGGGCAATTTTATTAATTCTTTGCGACGGAATGGGTGGACATGAAGGTGGCGAGTACGCTTCTAAAATAACTGTAGAAACCTTTAAAGAAAAATTTGAAGATGACCAAATTCCTGAAGATGATGCTGATTTGAGAAGATGATTTATGGATGGACTTTCTGAAGCAAACGGCAGAATGAAGGAGTTTGCTCTTAAGGATTATGCCCTTTTTGATATGGGAACAACCTTTGTGAGTGCTTTATTTATAAAAGACGAAAATAGCCTATTTTTCTGTAATGTTGGCGATTCTAGAGCTTATTTATACAGTGATTATTTCTATCAAATTACAGAAGACCAAAACATGCTTAATTTCTTTATAAACAAACAAAATATGACTTATGATGAAGCGAGCGGAATGCCGAGCGCACACTATTTAACTTCTTCTTTAGGACCTAAAAAAACATATGAACCTGTTTTTAGTAAATACGAAAATGTTAATAATATTAAATACATATTTTTAAGTTCTGATGGAATTCATGATTATGTTCAAAAGCCAATAATGGAAAATATTCTTTTTCAAAAAGATTCTAATTTAGTACAAAAAGCACAGCAACTAATTCAAACTGCTTACAACAACAATTCATCAGACAACATGACAATTGCAATTTTGGAAGTTGAATAAAATGAAAATCATAGAAAATTATAAAAACTTAGCGCAAAAATATGAAATTTTAAGTCAAATAGGTGCCGGTGGAATGTCAGCAATCTATTTAGCTAAAAACAAAGAAAATGGACAAAAAGTTGCTATAAAGGTGATGAATTCTAAATTATCAAAAGATGAAAAAGCACTTAAAAGACTTGAAAATGAAATAAGATTAACAAAAAAAATTAACTCAAGAAATGTTATGAAAGTCTTTGATTACTGTTTGGATACACAAGAAGAAGAATACTGAATTGCTCTTGAATTTATTGATGGTACAGTCTTAAAATCAGCACTAGAAAGTGTTGGTTCTTTTACCATTAGCGAAGTTATTTCTTTAGGTTGTCAAATAATTGCAGGAGTTAAAGCGATTCATACACAAAAAACAGCACACAGAGATCTTAAAGACACAAACATTATGATCAACAGCCTAAAAGAGATTAAAATAATCGATTTAGGGATTGCTAAAGATTTAGAAACTCCAGATTTAACAAAAGAAACTAGCGTAATTGGAAGTGTGCAATACATGGCTCCAGAACTCTTTTCAAAATCTTCTTTAGATGCAGAAGAAGAATTACACAAAAACCAAAGAGCTGATATTTATGCTATTGGAATTCTGCTTTATCAAATGGTAATTGGTTCAGTTCCTTTTAATGACAAAAACTCAATGAGTGGAATGGTTAGAATCAAAGAAATGCAGCAATCCTCCGAAATTCCAAACATCAGATCATTAAGAGAAAATGTTCCTCAGGGACTAATAAATGTTATTAAAAAAGCTGTTGCAAAAGATCCAAGAAACAGATATAAAACTTTAGAAGACTTTTATAAAGATTTAACTACAGCAAACTCACCGAAAAGACTCAATGAACCTGAAGTTGATTTTTCAAAGAAAAAGAAAAAAAGCTTTGTTGATGTTATTTCAGGAAAAACAGGGACTATAATTGTTGTTTGTGCTTTTTTAGTTGTAGCACTTGTTTTAGTTTTAGCAATTTTAGCTTTTAAAGGGGTGTTTTAGTGAAAGGACAAGTTTTAAGGGTAATTTCAGGTTTTTATGATGTTTTAGACCAAGACAACAAAGAACACAGACTTAGAGGTAGTGGAAAACTTAGAAACGCTAATCAAAGT
The DNA here is from genome assembly GCF_017052595.1 of Mycoplasma procyoni. Lineage (GTDB taxonomy): Bacteria > Bacillota_I > Bacilli_A > Mycoplasmatales > Metamycoplasmataceae > Mesomycoplasma_A > Mesomycoplasma_A procyoni. Next base: position 84,705 of record NZ_JAFIDB010000001.1, on the reverse strand, counting down.
CCTGTAGTTGGTGATTGAGTTCTTTTTGATCAACAAGGACTCGTGCTTGAAGTTTTAGAAAGAAAAAATTCTTTTGTAAGACCTAAAATAGCTAATGTTGATCAGGTTTTGGTTGTGATGTCAATCAAAGAACCTAACTTCTCACCACTTCTTTTGGATAAGTATTTAATGATTATTGAGTCCAAAAGAATCAAGCCAATTATCTGTATTACAAAAGTTGATTTAGAACCAAATTACAGGGATATTGTGGCAGATTATGTCAAAATGGGCTATGAAATTTTCTTTTTAAATCACAAAGATCACACAAGCGATGATCTTGAAAAACTCAAAGAAGTTTTCAAAAATAAATTAAGTGTTTTTTTAGGTCAAAGCGGAGTTGGAAAAACAACAACAATCAATAAACTATCAAACAGTGATTTTGAAACACAAGAGATTTCAAAATCACTCAACAGAGGAAAACACACAACAAGAGTAACTCAAATTGTTGAATGAAATGGGGGACAATTAATTGATACTCCAGGTTTTAGCTCGCTGGAAATTGAAATCGATAAATATGATTTATCCAGAGCTTTTAATATCTTTGATAAATATGCTTCAGGATGTAAATTTAGAAGTTGTTTTCACTACCAAGAAAAAAATGAAGATTGTAATATAAAAGAAATGGTAAAAAGGAATATAATTTCAATAGTGAGATATGAAAATTACATATCGATTTTAAAAGAAAAATTAGGAGAGAAAAATGCAAAAAATTAGTCCATCACTTTTAAGTATTGATAAAGATAACAGAATTAAATCAGCAAAAGAAATGTTTGATCTTGGTGTTGAGTGAATCCATTATGATTACATGGATGCAAAATTCGTGCCAAACAGAGCAATCGAGCTTGAAGAAATTATTAACATAAAAAATAACACACAAAAGCACACAATGGACATTCATATCATGGCTTATAATCCTCAAGAAATCGTTGATCAAATGATCGGAGTTGTAGATTATGCAACTGTTCATTATGAGGTGTTTGAAAACAAAAATGCCCTTGAATCCTTTATAAAAGAAAATAAAGGCAAAATTAAATTAGGAATTTCAATTAAGCCTAACACAGATTTTGAAGAGATTAAAGACGTTCTTAAAGACTTTGATTTACTTTTAATAATGTCTGTTGAGCCTGGTGCTGGAGGACAGAAATTCATAGAGAATTCTTTAGAAAAAATTAAGAATGCAAGAGAATTTATTGATCAAAATAATCTTAATATAGTAATTCAAGTTGATGGTGGAATCAATAATTTAACAGGTTATAGAGCCTTTGAAGCTGGGGCAGATCTTTTAGTTTCTGGTTCTTATTTAACAATTAATCCATCAAAACAAAAATACGAATCACTATTTAAAAAGGAGAACTAAAATGTTAGAATTTGGAACTGCAGGAATTAGAGGAGTTATTGGAGACTCTGAAAAAAATCTTAATATTTTTCATGCCTACAGAATTTTTGAGGGATATGGAAGATATTTAATTAAGAACTTTAAAGACATACAAAAAGAAGGAATTGTCATCGGAAGAGACAACAGAAATCTTTCTTTTAAGTTTGTGAAATTAGCAGCTTGAATTCTTTCTAAAAAGTTTGGAATTAAGGTTTATAGTTCTAAAAAACCAATGGCTACGCCTTTTGTAAGTTATTTAGTTAAAAAACTAGGAGCAAGAGGTGCTATTAATGTCACTGCTTCTCACAATCCAAAAGAGTACAATGGAATCAAAGTTTATAACTCAACAGGTGCTCAAATTCTTCCTTTAGAAGTAAAAGAGTTGGTTCCATTTTTCAAAGATTACTCAAAATATAAAGAAAAAAATATCAAAAACAGAAACATCGTTTTTGATAACAAAAAAGTTATCAACATTGATAACTACTTTGAAAACTATGTTGATTGCTTATTAGAATTTTATGGAACTAACAAAAAAGAAGATTTCAAAGTTGCTTATTCACCACTTCATGGTACAGGAACAGAGATTATCCCTTTATTTAATAAAAAAGCTAACATAAACAGTCTTTATGTTAAAGAAGAAATGAAAAATGGTAAATTCTTTGCTTTTGCACACAATCCTAATCCAGAAGTTAAAAGTGCTTATGATAATTTAGTTGCATTGATGAAAAAAGAAAACATTAAATACGGAATTGTAAGTGATCCAGATGCTGATCGTGTTGGACTAGTTGAAAAACTAGATGATAATTCTTTCTATTATTTCACTGGAAATGAGCTTGCTACAATAATTTTTGATTATTTAGTTTCAAATAATTACTTCAGTGCAAAATCAAATCTTTTAGTTTATTCCTTTGTTTCAACTAACTTGCCAGCAATTATTGCTCAAAAGAATAACATTGATGTTGAAATTATTCCTACAGGTTTTAAATGAGTTGGACCTAAAATTGATTTATACAAAAAGAAAACAAAAGACTTAAAAGTGTTTGCTTTTGAAGAGAGCTATGGATCATTGATTGATTATAATGTGTCTTATGATAAAGATGCTTTCCAATCAATTGTTGCAATTTACAAAATGCTTTCTGAAAATAAAGCAATTTCCTTTGTAAAATACTTAAATGATATTTATAAAAAATATGGTTTTGTAAAAAGTAAAGTAATTTCTGTGTCTTTTGATACTTCAGACAAAGAAAAATTAGCAAAATACCTTGAAGAATTTAAAGCCATTAAATTTGATTTAGAAACAGAAAGTGTAATTGATTATAGAAGAGGTTATAAAGATATTGAGCCAGAAAATATGATTCAAATCATGTTTAAAAACAATTCATGAATTGCTTTAAGACCTTCTGGAACTGAACCAAAAATCAAGCTTTATATTTTCTCAATTAACAAAAATGAAAAAGATGCACAAAAAACATTGGATTCTTTAGAACAAAAAGCAATTTATTTATTTAACAAAAACTAATTTTTAAAATTTAATCCCTAAATAAAGGGATTTTTTTAAATTTACTATATAATTAAAAATATGAAAAAAGAGTTTGCTTCTAGAATTGAAAAATGAGATGAATACAGAAAAGAAATATATGGAAATTCTTATTTTTTCAACTCTATCATAAATGAAGATAAAGAAGTAAAAACGATTTTACAAAAACTACAAACAAACATCAAAAATTTTCCTATTGAAGACAAAATAAATGATTTAGAAATTAAAAATACAAACACTAGAAATTTCATTTTTCAAGAATTATCAACTGATTTTGAAGATCAACTTTTAGATCAAATAAATAAGTTGGAACAAATAAAAAATGAGGATTTCAGTTTTATAGATAAATATAATTTTAGTATCAACCAATTCGATGAAGAAATAGAGGAAATTCAAAAAATAGAAATTTATGAGAAGGAGAAAAATGAAAAAAATTAATATTGCCATTGACGGACCATCTGGAGTAGGAAAATCAACAGTTGCTGAAATTCTTGCAAAAAAATACAGCCTAAATTTTATTAACACAGGTTCTTTTTATAGAGCGATTGCTCTGTATTTTTACAAAAGATACGGTAAAGAAAATTATGACAGTATTGCAGACGAGCAATTTGTTTTAAGTCACTGAAACATAGAACATATTTCACTTGATAAAGAGGGAAATGTTCTTTTAGACAACGAAAATGTTGCAAGAGATTTAAGAAAAGATGAAATTTCTTGAGGTGCAAGTTTAATTGCAAGATACAAAGAAATCAGAGTCCAAGTAGTTAAATTCTTACAAAATTACTCAAAAACACACAAAGGTGTAATTATGGATGGAAGAGACACGACTTTTGTTGTTTTACCTCATGCAGAACTAAAAATCTTTTTATGAGCTGACCCAGCAGTTAGAGCACAAAGAAGAGTTAAACAAAATGAAGAATTAGGTTTTGAGTGTAATTTTGAAAAAATCCTTGAAGAAATAGAATTAAGAGATCAACAAGATATGAACAGAGCTGTAGATCCTTTACATCAAACAGAAGATGCAATAAGGGTTGATACAAGCTTTAAAACAGTTGAAGAGGTTGTTGCTGAAATATCTGAATTAGTTGAAGAAAGAATGAAAAATGCAAAATAATGTAGTTGCAATTATTGGAAAACCAAATGTTGGAAAATCAACGTTATTTAATAAATTGATTGGAAAAAGAGTTTCAATTGTTTATGATCAACCTGGTGTTACTCGTGATCGTTTATATGAAGAAGTTGAGTGATCTGGAAAGAAATTTAAAGTTATTGATACAGGTGGAATTGAAGTTGAAGAAAAAGACTTTCAAACACAAATAAGAACACAAGCACAAATTGCGATTGAAGAAGCTAAAGTAATAGTGTTGATTCTTGATGGTCGTGTAGAGATAGATAAAGATGATTTTTATGTAGTTAATTTACTAAGAAAAAGTGGTAAACCAATCATTGTTGCATGTAATAAATTAGAAGGAAATAAAGATTTTGATTACTCAATTTACAAATTAGGATTTGAAAATTATTTCCCTATTTCTGCAATGCACAGTGAAGGAGTTGGAGATCTTTTAGATGAAGTTTTAAATCATCTAGATTTTTCTGACCAAGAAAGCGATAGCAATTTTAAACTCTCTATCATTGGAAAACCTAATGCAGGTAAATCCTCTTTATTAAATGCTCTTTTACAACAAAATAGATCAATAGTTTCTCCTATTGCAGGAACTACAAGAGATTCTATTAGTTCTGATTTAACTATTGGTGATCAAAACTTCACAATAATTGATACAGCTGGTATTTCTAAAAAATCTAAGCTTGTTGAATCAGTAGATCACTACGCACTAATGAGAGCGATGAGTTCTTTAGAAGAATCTGATTTATCACTTATTGTTATTGATGCAACACAAGAATTAAGTCACTTCGATTCTCGTTTAGCAGGATATGCTTTTGAAGAAAATAAACCAATAATATTAGTTGTAAACAAATGAGACTTAATCTCTAAAGATACAAACACAATGGTTAACTTTGAAAAACAAATGAGAAAAAACTATAAATTTTTAGATTGAGCTCCAATTGTTTTTATTTCCGCAATTAATTCAGATAGACTTTCAAAATTAAAAGAAGAAATTCTGAGTGTTAAAGAAAATCTTGAAAGAAAAATCCCTGCAAACCTTTTAAATGAAGTTCTTGTTGAAATTCAAATTTCTCAACCTGCCCCTTCATTAAAAGGTAAAAGACTTGAAATTTCCTTCATTAAACAAGTTGAAGCCAAAGTTCCTACTTTCCTTTTATTTGTTAATAACAAAGATTATGCTCACTTTACATACATGAGATATATTGAAAATCAACTTAGACAATACTTTAATTTCAAAGGAACTCCAATCAAGCTTATTCTAAGAAATAAAAACGAAGGAAGATAACAATGAATAAAAAAGATATTCTCCAAAAAATTTCAAACAAAACAAATTTAGATTATAAAACAGTAGAAACCTGTGTAAATATGTTTTTAGAAACCATTTCTTCTCAGGTTGCTAAAAACAAAAAAGTGTTAATTGCTGGATTTGGTTCTTTTGACTCTGTTATAAAAAGAGAAAGAGAAACAACTCATTGACAAACAAGAGAGGTATACAAAGTTCCTCCAAGAAGAGTGCCTAAATTCAAGGCATCCAAGCAATTTAAAGATCTATTATTTGACAACGATAATTTAAAATAAACTATCGATTACAGAAACAAAATCAATAATCCCTGGAAACATTAGTTCCATTTCAATCGAATTTTGCTCGATAAAATTTAAACTTAAACTCCCTTCATTTTTGTATTCGTCCAGTTTTTGTATAGGTAATATAAAAAACCGCTCTAAATTTTTAAACAATATAATGAAAAATGCCAAGCCTCCGTGTTTGTGTATTTTTTTTAAGTAATTAAATTGGTGTTCTTTAATGTTTTGTCAAGGCAAGTTTGTTTCGTTTGTACTTTTGGCCTCAAAGCACACAAAAATACCTTTATGAACTCCATAATAGTCCACGGTGCTTTTTTTAGAAATAACAGCATTTTTTAGCTCGTTATTTGAGCTAACTTTTGAAAACTGAACATCAAGATTTTTCTTGTGAAAAACCCCGATATCATTGTCTTCATAAAACTTAATCGTCTTATTCATTATATTCTCCAGTATCATTCCTCTATTTTTACTTTGCACATATAAGAATAGAAAAAAATCGCAAAAAGCGGCCTAAAAAGGAAAAATTTGGGAAAACTTCTGTATTTGTTCCTAAAAAATTCCGCGTTTTTTTGATTTTGCTATGTTAATAAATGGCCTTTTTGTCAATAAAAATTGCAAACTTTAATTACAAAAATATTAACTGTATATATGTATTTTTTAACTTTTTTACTAAAAAAAGTATATAATTTAAAAATAGTTATGATAGGAGTAGATATTACCTCAATTTCTCGTTTCAAAGGAAAAACAGATAGATTTATTGAAAAAATCCTTACAGAAAAAGAAATTAGAGAATACAAAAAAACAGAGCATAAAGAAGAGTTTCTTGCAAAAAGATGAGCAATCAAGGAAGCGATTTTTAAAGCTGACAATTCTTTCTATGAATTTAGCAAAATTGAAATAGAAAAAAAAGAAAGAATTTATACCTTTAAAAATTTTGAAATTTCAACATCGCAAGAAAATGACACTGTAATTGCTTTTGTAATCAAAAAGGAGATTAAAGATGCCAATAACACTGAAAAGAATAGTTCTTAGTCCAGTTTGATTAGTTCGTTTATTGAAGCTAAAAAGAATGGCTAAAAAGTACAAAAAAGGAAAAATCGAATTAACACCACAATTTAGAAACAATTTAATTCTAAAATACGCAATTAAAGCACTTAAAATGCATAATGTAGAAATTGAAATACAAGGAAAAGAAAACATTCCAAACAAAGGGGGTTGCTTAATAATTGCCAACCACGTTTCAAATTCTGATTCATTTTTACTGTTTAAAGCTTTACAAGAAAATCTTGAAACAAAAGATGATCCAAGAAAAATTTTAACTTTTCTTGCTAAAACAGAACTTCAAGAAAATTGAGTTTCAAGAAGCGTTTTAAACTTAATTGACACATTTTTCATTGACAGACTTAAACCAAGAGAATCTCTAAAAACAATTGATGCTTTTGGAAACTTCGTAAAAGAAAATAAGACTTATGGAGTTATTTTCCCTGAAGGAACAAGAACTCAAGATGGAAATATTCAAGAGTTTAAAGCAGGTGCTTTTAGAGTTGCAAGAAAAATGTTTTTACCAATTGTTCCTGTAACAATTAACAATAGTGGTGAAGTTTTCGATTCAAAAAGAAAAGGAAAATTAAAAGTTGAAGTTATTTTCCATCCAACTATTAAACCTTCTACTTTTTCAGCTCAAACAAACGAAGCGATTGCTGACAGAACTAAAAACGTTATTTTAACTAAACACAAAGTTTCAACACCAGAAAGAAAGAAAAAATAGATTATGACTAATTTAACAAATCAAGAAATAAGTAATGAAATTGAAAATCCAGAACTAATTGAAAACGCTGAACAAGAAGCAAAACCATTAAACAACGCTGATATTAACATCGAAAACTTTAATGGACCTCTGGACTTACTTTTAACTTTAGTTAAAGACAAAAACGTTGATATTTTCGATATTAACTTAGCTGAATTAGCAACAGACTATCTGCGTGTTATTCAAAACATAAAGGATTCTCACTTTGAAATAGCTGCTGATTATTTAGTTATGGCTGCTACACTAATTCAACTAAAAGCAAAAATGCTACTTGCTGAAAAAGATGAAGTTATTAAGCAAGAAATTGAAGAGGATAAAGCAAAACTATTGAGACTACTTGCTGAATACCAACAATTCAAGCCTATCTTTGAGCTACTTAGAGAACACGAAACTCTGCGTCAAAACATTCACATCAAAAAACCTTCTGATTTAGATCCTTTCATAAGACCTATTGACAGAACAAAAGTTGATGGAAACTCCTCAAAAACAAAACTTACACAAATTCTTACAATGATGTTCGAAAGACTTCATGCAGAAAAATTAAGACAAATCAAGATTGACAGTGTAAGTGTTACTCCTGGAGAACAAATGAATATGATTAGAGAATTATTCCAAAAACACGGGAAAGTTACTTTTGAAATGATTTTCTCAGTACCTTCAATTAAACACTTTGTTATTACTTTAATCGCTCTTTTAGATATGAGTAGAAAAGAAGAAATTATCTTAACTCAAGAAGAACAATTCGGAATTATCAAAATAGAAAAAGGACCAAACTATGAAAAATAAAATTATTGAAGCTTTATTATATATGCAAGGTGAAGAAGGTTTATCTTCTGAACAACTACAACATGTGTTTAAATTAAATACAGTAAACGAAGCAAGAAGACTGCTAAAAAGCTTTTTAGAAAAATTTAACCAAATTGAAAGAGGAATCTTTGTTGTTGAATTTAATGATGTCTTTAAGTTTGCTACAAGAGATGATGAAGAAGTTAAAAACGCTCTTTCAGAACTTGTTACAGTAACAAGAAAACGTAAATTATCAAATGCTGCAATTGAAGTTGCTGCTATTGTTGCTTACAAACAACCAGTTACACGTTCAATGGTTAGTGCAATTAGAGGTGTTATTTCTGATCAAGTTATGGCTTCTCTATTACTAATGGGAATTATTGAAGAAGTAGGGATTTCACCAACAATTGGACAACCTACTTTATACGGAATTACAAACAGATTTTATGACTACTTCAAACTAAAATCACTACAAGATTTACCAAAGTTTACAGAGTTTGATCAATTTGTTGAAGAAACAGCTGAAGCAATGGATGAAGAAAGACTTGAAGAAGCATTTGATCTTTTCGGATCACAAAGGGAAGTAAAATAGATGGATGACACCGGAATTAGAGATGAATTAAATCCTTTAATTAAAACTCAAACCATTTCAATTGATGACTCAATTTTATTAACTACTAACAAATTTAAAAATGTAGATATTATCTCATCAAAACTAATGGCTGAGTTAGGGATTAACGAAGAACAAATCAATGAAAATATTATTTATTTTAAAGCACTTTTATTAAAGAAATTTATAGAAGAAAACGAACTGAAAAATCAAAACATCTTTATTTATAGTGATGAAGATGATTTTAGTTATGCTTTTAAAGAAATTTTTGTTAATGTTCTCTCTGATATTGCTGAAATCTCTTTATTTGAGCTAAATAGAACAGGAGAATACTCCAAAAAATTTGTTGAAGAAATTATCTTTAACAACAAATTTTCATTTTCAATTTCGATTGTTAAAAACAAAATAAGTCAATTTTATGAAATTCGTTTTTATGAAGATGGAATTAATAAAATTTCTCAAAACCTACAAAAATTTCTTAACACAAAAGACTTACAAACATTCTTAAAAATTGAACAAAATAAACATCTAGAAAAAATTACAGAAACAATTAATTTAATAAAAGTAGAAGATATTAAACTTAACAAAGACTATCTACCTACTTTTGCAAAAAAAACTTCTTTTTACACAGATAGTAAAGATGAATACAAAGAACTTTTATCTTACTCTCCTAATGTTTCTTTTAATGACTTTAAAGTCTCAAAAAAAGAAAAAAAAGTTATTAAACTTGAAAGAACACTGAGAACCATAGTCTATAAAGAAAATAAGCATAAAAGTGATTTGTTTGTATTTATTGATGAATACAGAAGAGAAAAAATCATCTTTGCCAGAGACAAAAAACAAAAATATCTTGAAATTTTAAATAATGAACAAAACGCAATTGCTTTGAGTTATATAAAAGAAATTAAAGCACAATTACTAAAAGATACTCAAAGAACTAAAATTCATGTTTTCTTTAAGAACCACAAAACAAATTACTTAAGAGAATTACTCAAAAAAGATGGCGATTTTATTGTTCAAAGCGCTGAATTTGATGATGTAAATCAGTGAATTGCAGAAAACAAAGATGAAATTAGAGATGGAGATGTTTTAGTTTATGCAAACAAAATACACCTACTCTCTAAAAAAGATGACAAAATTGAAGGACACAGCGATATCTATTCAACACTTTTAAGTCTTAAAGCAATTGAATATTTTGATTCTCAAAACAAAAATGTTTTTGATGTAATAAACGAATTTTATGAAAATCATCAAAGAGAATCTCATACCTTTGAGGAATTCAAAGTTTCCTTTAGTTCCTTTACAAATTTCATTAAAGAAATTAAAGAGAAAAAAGAAATTGCTGGACATAAAATTAAAAGAACAAACATCAACAGAGAAGTCTTAAACACAAACAAAAGAAGAACTGAATTTTCTTTAGTTTTAGAAAACGGACAAACAATTATTGTTTTATACAATAAGCTGCAAAATCAGTTGAAAATACAGGTTTTTTCTGTATTTTCAGAAAAAAATGAGCTTGTTAAAATAGTTAAAAAAGAAGAAGAAATATTTAATTACTTTAAAACTTTTGCAACTAAAAATAACTACAGTAATGATAAAAACAAACTTTTAAATATTTTAAAATTTTCAAGTTTTTTATTGATAATAATTGGTATTTTTGTCTTTTTATTCTTTACAATCTATAAAGTGGATGGTGAAAAAGGAACAGAAAAAGATATTTTTCAAATTTTCTATAAAATATTTTTAGAAGACTATAAAAAACGCTTTATAACGCTGATTTTTATTTTCTCAATGTTCTTTTATTATTTACTTGGTTCATTAATGTTTAAAAGGATGTTTGCAAAGCAAAATGAACACATAAAATATAGACATGCACTCATCTCTTCATTTATTACTACGATCATCCAATCAATTACTCCTTTTTCATTTGGTGGTGATTTAGGGGTGTTTTGATATTTACAAAAGAAAGGTTATTATAAACCTAAAATAGCATCAGCTCTTGCTGTATCAGGGACTTATCATCAAATTGCAGTTTTATTAATAAGTTTAATATTTATTCCAATTGGTATTTTTGAGTTTTATGATGTTTTATTTACAGATTTAAATACAGAAAAAATATTTACACTTATTTTTATAGTTCTCGGTATCTTATTGAATGTTGTTTTATTTTTGATTATTCTTTTTATTTCTACTTTTAAAACACTTCAACGTTGAATTATTAATTTGGTAATCATTATCAAACGAAATGATCCTAGATATCATTATTTAAATCTAGAAAGACAAAGATATTTATTAATTAATAAATTTAAGGAATTCAAAGCAGGATTTACAAAGTTATTTAAAGACTGAAAATTCTTTTTAGAATGTATGATTTTTTACAAAATCTTCCCATTTTTAGTAGCTTTTTCAGTTCCGATGATTATCTTAATTAATCCTTCAATTATTTCAAATAAAAGTACATGAGAAATTATTCAGTGATACTTCTCATTCCAGTCTGCTCAAGCACTCTTAAACATGGCTAACAACCTTTCTCCAGCTCCTGGAGGAGTCGGTTCATCTGATTGACTAACAACAGTTATTTTCAAAGGAATTTTCTCTACAAACGATCAATTAGTAGTTACAAACTCACTAAAAATCTTAACTTTCTCTCAAAAAGTTCTGTTCTGAATTATTCCAAACATTTTCTCTTCTGCTGTTTTATTAACAGTTTATTTAGGAGAAAAACGGCTTGATAAATACAGAAATATTCAATCAATTATCAAAATTGATTCCAAATTGGCTTCAAAATACACAAGAACAAAAACAACTTTCTTTAAAAATGCTGCTCTTGTGTGATTTGTTGTTTCAAGTGGATTGATTGCTTTTCTACTATTTCATTAATTTATAAACACACATTAATTTGTGTGTTTTTAAATTTTGTAATTCAAACAAAGAAAATTAAAATAAGACGCTAAAAAATCTCAAAAATTATCAAAAGTGAAATTTTTATATTATTAAATCAGTATTTTTTGCTTTTTTTATATAATTTTAATTATGGCAAAAGTAATTATAGGTTTATCAGGGGGAGTAGATTCTTCAGTTGCTGCACATTTACTCAAAAAACAAGGACATGAAGTCATTGGAGTATTTATGAGAAACTGAGATTCTATTGTTAATAACGACATTTTAGGAAATAATCTTCCCTCAGATTATTGTCCGCAAGAAGAAGATTGAGTAGATGCTCAAGCGGTAGCTAAAAAGCTTAATATTCCTATTTTCAGAAAGGATTTTGTGAGTGAATATTGAGATCAAGTCTTTAGTTATTTTATTGAAGAATACAAGGTTGGAAGAACTCCTAACCCTGATATTTTATGCAACAAATACATTAAATTTGACAAGTTTTTAAACTATGTTTTAGAAGAATTTGATGCAGATTATATTGCAATGGGACACTATGCAAAAAGCAAAGGTGGAAAATTATACAGAGCAAAAGATCAATCAAAAGATCAAACATATTTCTTAGCTCAATTAAATAATTTTCAAATTGCAAAAACAATTTTCCCACTTGCTGATTTAGAAAAAACAGAAGTAAGAAAAATTGCAGAAGAACTAGGTTTAATAACAGCTCAAAAGAAAGATTCTACAGGAATTTGCTTTATTGGAGAAAGAAACTTCACAGACTTTTTACAAAACTACATCCCTTCACAACCTGGCAATATTTTAGATATTAGAACAAAAGAAAAAGTTGGGGAACACGTTGGAGCAATGTATTACACACTCGGACAAAGAAAAGGGCTTAATTTAGGAGGAATGAAAGAACCTTATTTTGTTGTAGGTCATGACATTTCTAAAAAACAAATTTTCGTAGCACCAGCAAGTGAAAAAGAGTGATTAATTTCAGATCAACTTGATGCCATTAATTTAAATTTAAACGAAACAAACTTTAATCCAAATAATTTAAGTGCAAAATTTAGATATAGACAAGAGGATGTTCCGGTTAGTGTTGAATTACTGCCAAATAATGAAATTAGAGTATTTTATCCTCAAGGTTCTGAAGCTGTAACTCCAGGACAACAAATCGTATTTTACGATGGTGAACAATGTATCGGAGGAGCTACAATAAATAAAATATATAGAAAAAACAAACAAATTACATACGTTTAGGAGCAAAAATGTTATCTTCAAAAGAAATTAGAAATATCTGATTAAAATACTTTGAATCAAAAGGACACTTAATCGTTGAAACAAAATCATTAGTACCTGTAAATGATCCATCTCTTTTATGAATCAACTCAGGAGTAGCAACTTTAAAAGACTATTTTTCAGGTAAAAAAATACCACCAAAAAATAGACTAACAAACTCTCAAAAATCACTAAGAACAAACGACATTGAAAACGTCGGAGTTACAACAAGACACCACACAATGTTTGAAATGCTTGGAAATTTCTCTATTGGTGATTATTTTAAACCTGAAGCAATCGAGATGGCTTATGAGTTTATTTTTGATGTTCTAAAATTTGACAAAGACAAAATTTACTTTACTTACTTTGAAGAAGATCAAGAAACAAAAGAAAAATGACTGTCTTTAGGAGTTGATCCTTCTCATTTAATTAAAGGAACAAGAGATACAAACTTTTGAGACGTTGGTTCAGGACCTTGTGGACCTTGTACAGAAATCTTTTATGACCGTGGAGAAAAGTTTGATAAAAGAGGAATTGAGTTATTAAAAGAAGATATTGAAAACGACAGATTTATTGAAATCTGAAACGTAGTATTTTCTCAATTTAATAACGATGGAGAAAACAATTACACAGAACTTGCACAGAAAAATATCGATACTGGTGCTGGTTTTGAAAGACTTGTCTCTATTTTACAAGACGTTCCAACAAACTTCGACACTGACCTTTTCCAACCTATTATTAAAGAAATTGAAAAAATTTCAGACTACAAATACGATGGAGAAAACTACTTCAAAAAAGATCCTGAACAAGAAAAAATCAATATTAAATTCAAAATTATTGCAGATCACATCAGAGCAATTGTTAATGCTATAAATGATGGAGTTGAACCTTCAAACGTTTCTAGAGGTTACATCATCAGAAGACTAATCAGAAGATCGTACAGATCTGGATTGCAACTTGGAATCAAAGATAAAACATTTTTATACACACTAACAAGTGTTGTTAAAGATTCTTTACCTTATGATATTGATGTGGAAAAAGTTTCTGAAATTATTAAAAATGAAGAAATTTTATTCTCTCAAACAATTGAACAAGGGCAAAAATTACTTGAAAAAGAGTTAGAAAACAACAAAAAAGAATTTGATTTTGCTGTAGCGTTTAAGTTATTTGAAACTTTCGGTTTCCCAATCGAGCTTACTCAAGAAATTCTTGCTGAAAAAGGCGTTTCTTTAGACATTAAACAATTTGAAATTTATAAAGAAAAACATGCTGAAGCATCAAGAGGTGCTAAAAAAGAAGGAATGAAAAAAGTGGTTAATTCACTAGCTTTAGTTCCTGGAGAAATTTCTAAATTTATTGGTTATGAAAACTTCTCTACAAAGGCTAAAATAGTGTTTTTAGCAAATTCAGAACACGAAGTTGAAAAAACAAATGAAGATGAAATTAGTTATGTTATATTCGATCAAACTGTTTTATATGCAACAGGCGGAGGTCAAAAACATGACCAAGGAATTGTTATTCAAAACGGAAAAGAATACAGAGTAATTGAAATCTTTAAAGACAAATACAGAAACAACGTTCACATCATAAAAGGTGAGCTAAACAAAGAAGATGAAGTTGAAATCTTTGTTTTAAAGAAAAACAGACTTAACCTTGAAAGAAACCACTCTTCCACACACTTATTATTTAAGTCTTTAAGAGTTCAATATGGAGACTTTATTAAACAATTAGGTTCTGACAACAACGAAGACAGATTAACATTTGACTTCCCTCTTGACTCAAAACCAACAGAACAAGAAATTCAAGAAATTGAAGACAGAATCAAAGGATACATTGCATCAGCAACAGACAGAAAATATCTAGAAACTTCAATCAAAGAAGCAGAAAAAATGAATGCAATTATGACTCTTGAAGAAACAGAGTACATGGACCCAGAAAAAGTTAGACTTGTAGAATTTAAAAACATTACAGTTGATCTTTGTGGAGGAACACACATTCCAAACACAGAATTAATTCAAAATTTTAAAATTACAAATGTTGAAAACAAAGGTACAGGGGTTTATAGAATTAGAGCTATCACATCAGATGCTGTAATTAATGAATACATAAAACAAGAAATTGCAAAAGAAAAAGAACTATTTGATGCAATTGTTGAAAAAAACAAAAAATTAGACTCAAACTATAAACTAGAACTAAAACTTGTTGACTACAGCGAAAAAGAATTAGCTGAACTTAAACAACTAATTAATAAAGCAAGAGAAGACAACAAAGAATTATCCAAAAAAGAATCTTCTTTTGATTTAGATGACTCAAATATCTCTTTTGAAGAAATCAACGGAATTCAAACTTATTTAAACTTAGAAATTCCTGCAGGAGCTCTAAAATCACTTGCAGCAACACTAAGAGAAAAACACCCAGATTCTCTAATTGTTTTAGTGTCTGTTTCAGAAGCAAAATCACTGATTTGCGTTGCATCTAAAAAATACGACTCAAAAGAATTCTTAAACAAAATCTTTGCTGTTGTAGGTGGAAATGGTGGAGGAAATGCCATCATTTCTCAAGGTTCATCATCAACAACACAAAATCTCGAATCACTAATTAAGCAAGCTATTAAATAATGATCAAAAGAAAATTAGGAATTGACTTAGGAACTAAAACTTGTGGTTTTGCAATTTCAGATCCTTTAGGAATTATTTCAAGCGCACTTGAAAATTTCTTTTTTGAAGAAAATCAGTTTGATTTAGTAATCCAAAGAATCAAAAAGTATGTACAAGAATACGATATTGATGTTTTTGTTTTAGGTTATCCAACCAAAATGACAGGAGCTAAAAGCGAAAGAACACTAATGGTTGAGGATTTTCATCAAAAACTATTAGACAACTTTGAACAAAAAGTTGTCTTGATTGATGAAAGAGAAACAACTAAAAAAGCTGAAGAAATAATGATTTCAGCAGGACTTTCTAGAAAAAAAAGAAAAAAACACAAAGATAAACTAGCTGCCCAACTAATCTTGGACGACTATTTAATGAGGTTATAAAAATGAATGTAGAAAAAAAAGAATTAATTAATTTAGATGACAAAGACAGAAGAATTGTTATTGATTTTGAAGGACAAGGAAGAAACTCAAGCGAAGAGTTAATAATCTTATTTAGCTATGAAGAAGTGGGTGAAACTCTTAGTTTCTTTTTAACTAAAACAAAAGAAGTTATTTGTCTTCAAGCTGCTCCAGATGGTGAAACAATGTTAGACATCGAAGAAGATATGGTTGACTTAGCTTCTGAACTTCTTGAAGCTTATTTTGCTGAAAATAACTTTATTTTAAATGGAAAACCATTTGATCCTTACACAGAAATAATAACACAACCAGAAGAAGAGGATGAAGAGTAATAATGCCTGAGTGATTAAGATACACTTTAATTGCTTCAATGTTTATTGTTCTGTTTATAGGTTTTGGAACATGAGGATTTTTAAGATGAAAAGTATCTCAAGATGTTAAAAAATTTAAAGAACTTGAAAAAGAATTTAGTGTTGAAAAAGAAATTCTTCTAGATGAAAAGATTCAAGACAATATCAAAACCAATTCTTGAGTTGTTGAGGATTTTGAATTTATTTTAAATACAATTAATAAAAATAATTACAAAAACAATCTTTTTATTGAAGAAAATCCTCTAGCTTTTGGAGTAAGTGATTTCCATTTTTCAAACCTAAACAACAAATTAATAGCTATTAAAAACAACATAGAAATATTTACAGATTTATACAAAAACACTGATTTTCCCTTTGATTCGCAAAAAATCACAAGTGATTTTAGTACTCAAAAATGAAATTTTATTTTCTGTGATAAACACACTAATACTCAAGAAATAAAAGAATATTTTTCATCTTTAGAAACAAGCGGAATGCTAATGATTAGAAACAATTTCCACAAAAAAGATAAAAAAGAAATTCAAGATTGACTAAAACAAAACAACATAAAATACCACTTTCAAAAATTAAGTGATACTTTTTTATTGATAGTTGCTTAAATTTGGTAAAATTATAATATTATTTTGTCTAAATAAAATAAATGATCATAAAGGAGCATAATGAAAAACAAAAACGAAACAAATGACATTTTATTAACCCAAGATCGTCTTGAGTCGCTACAAAAGGAATTAGCGCATTTAATTGAGGTTGAACGTCCAAAAGTTATTGAGGATATTAAAGACGCCAGAAATCAAGGTGACCTTTCTGAAAATGCTGAATATGATGCAGCTAGAGAAAAACAAGGGCAAATTGAATCAAGAATTCACGAACTTGAAAACATTATTTCAAGAGCTAAAGTTATTTCAGAAAGTAACTCAAGTTCCGTTGCAATTGGTTCTTTAGTTAGAATTGAATTAACAAACACAAAAACATTAGAAAAACAAGAACTTGAAGTTAAAATTGTTGGTTCTTTAGATGCAAACCCATTTGAAAACAAAATCTCAAACATTTCTCCGTTAGCTCAATCTATTTTAGGACAAAAAGTTGGAGATACAACTGAAATGGATTCTGGTGATAAATACTCAGGAGATAAATTCACAGTTAGAATCATCAGCATAAACTAAGATAAAATAGTTATTAAATTTCAAATAAATAATTAAATTCCTTTTAGTAAAATAGAAAAACTAAAAGGAATTTTTTAATAAATTAGAGGTAGAAAAATGAATAAAAAACACATCAAACTATGAGCTATGCCAATCATTGCACTTCCGATTAGTGCTGTTTTATCCTGTAATTCACAACAAACACAGCAACAAAAACAACCAGAACCAATAATAACAGAGAAGTACGAAATAACTTCAAGTTCTTTTGAAACAACAACAAAATCAGCACAAATCACACTTACAACAACTCAAAATACAATCACTCAACAAACACCATTTTATTTAAGTTACTACAAAAAAGGCGATTTAACTAGAACATTTGTTGTTGAAAGTTTTAGTTTGTTAGCAAACAACAAAATCGAAGTTAGTCTATTTAATTTAGATTCCAATAGCGAATATGAAATTAAAGAAATTAAGTTGAATAATACACTTTATTCCTTTGTAAACGCTCAAAACAAGTCTTTTAAAACAAAAGAAGAGATAATTGTTGTTTTAGCTGCAGACAAGTTATCTGCAAATCCAGAACAACCAAAAACAGAGATTGATTTAACTTTGAAATCAGACGATTCTCTAAATGGACTTGAGATTGAAATAACACTTCAAAACACAACAACAAAGGAAAACACAGATCTAAAATCACTTATTTTAGATAATAAAGCAACCTTTGATTTAAGTTCTCTTTCTAAAGAGCAAGAACAAACATTTAGCATCCAAAACGTTTCAATTCAAAATCAAAGTGTAACAATTAATTTTGAAAACCTAAAAACAATTCCAGCTATTAAAGTAGCTAAAAAAGAACAAAGTGAAGTTGTGCAAGAAGACTCGTTTGAGGTTGAAAAACTTTCAGTTTACGACATCGAATCAAGAAGTGCAAAAGTTGGTTTTGTATTTAGTAAACACAACTTAAAAGATGCATCAAAAAACACTTTTAAACTAATAATCTCACCCGCTGAAGATCAAAATCTTGAATTTACAGCAACAGCTCAATATTCTCAAGGGAATAACTTCTTAAATTTTGAGTTTAATCAACTAGAAGCTAAAAAAGAATATGTAATCAAAAATCTAATTGTAAATACAACAGAAGTTTCTTTAGAAAACCTAAACAAAAATTTCACTACAAAAGAAGATTCAAAAGAAGATGTATTTTCAGTTAAGAATTTTGAAGTTTTAGAAACTGAAACTAATAGCGCTAAATTAAGACTGAATTTTGCTCAAGCAGATGTCAAAAATGAAAAAACAAAAAACTTTAGATTAGTAATTTCTAAAAAGGATAACTCAAATGAAATAATTGAATTTCAAAATCAATATAGTTCTGGAAACTTCATTGATTTTGATTTACCAAATTTAGAATCTAACACAAATTATTCTATTAGAGAAGTCTTTTTCAATAGTCAAAGCTTAAGTTTTGAGACAATTGATTTTAAAACAAAATCAAACGAAAAAACTCTGTATAAATTTCCTAAACCACAGACTTTTTCAAAAGAAAGTGCAACAAGTATTTCTGGCGAAATATCAAATATTAAACAAATTTTTGATAGAAAAGAATTTCCTGCCAACGAAGTAGTTCAAAAGTCTGAAAACAACTTAAATCAAATAAAAAACTACTTTAATACAGAAATGAGAAAAGTAATTAAAAGCTTTTATTCAGCAATTCCAGAGCAAAACTTACCAAAATGAGCTGAATATAATTATGATTCTCAAAAAGCACCTTCATCTTCAATAATTCCTGATCTAAAAGTAAGATTTAAATCAGCTGATAATTTAGAAAAATACTCACAAAAAATAATGCTTTCTTATGCTCAAGACAATGAAATTAATCTTGTAAACTCAAATGAATTTATTTTCAAAAAGAACATAAATTCCTTTATAGAAAAAGATTTTAGAGATAGAAAAGTTAATCTAAACTTTATTTCTTTATCTAGAAATAATGACTATGGTTTTGATTTTGAAGAAAAAAAGATTTTTAGAATTGAAAACGATATTGAAGAGTTATTAAAAACTAAAAATACAGAACCAACAACTTATACTCAAGATTACTCAATTCAACTTCCAGTAGAGTATAAATCCTTTATAAACGACAAAAACGAGCTTGTTGTTAAGGTTAAATTAAGTTCTCATGCCGGAAACAAAGGGTTTGATTTTGATTCAAATAAATCAGCAAATAACTTTGTTTTATCTAAGTTTGGAACTGTTGTTGATATTGCTTATATGTGTGATGAAGATAAGGATGAAAACTTCTCTTTATCATCTGTAATTTATGAAAATGATCCAAGTGCTAAACTGTCTTCAAACGGAAACTTTTATTCTTTAAACACTGATTTATCCTTTGCAAATGGAAAAAGAGTGCTTCCAAATGAATCTAATTCTTTCTTTGAAGAAATTAGAAAAAGAGTATTTGTTGTGGGTGGAGGAACATCTACAATGCTCTCAAAAGTAAAACCATCCGATCCAAGTGATCAAAGATATTACTTTATAACAAATAGACACGTTAGTGACATTCTCCAAACTCGTTGAGATAATTCTCAAGTTCTTAAAAAATTCTTAATTGCGGATTTTGAGGACTCAAAAGTAAGAAATGCAAGTTCAGAAATTTCAATTCCTGTAAATAAAAGCTCATTTGAGTTTAACTTCTGACAATCACAAGACCAAACAAAAAGGGATGGAACAAAGCAAAATGATGGTCGTCAACATGCTGATATTTCAATCTCAATAATCGACATTGCTCCTTTAATTGAAAGTGCAAAAAGTTCAAACAACACAAGAGTTTTAAATTATTTAGAAAACTGAAAAAATCTAAAACCGCTTGAATTAAGTGAAAAAACCAAATATTTAAATGAAAATGACTATGTACAGCTTTACTTAGGTAGTTTCCCTTTAGATGCACATGCAGGTTTTTCAGGAAGAAGATACAGAGAACATATTGTTAACAGAATTGAATCTATAACACTTAGCGATCAAGCAGCAGAATTTGCTAAATACGGACACTTCAGAACTTTCATTCAAAGCGATGATGCTTCAAGAAAACTTAAATATGATCTAATCTCTGGAGGTTCTGGAAGTGTTGTTTATGATGAAAACGGAAAAATGGTTGCTTTATTTATGCAAAATGTAGGAGATGATTCTTATGGTTTTGGTTTATTAAGCTCATTTGACTATGATTACTTTGGTTTTGAAACAGACAACAATCCAAATTCATTCAAGAAAAAACTGGAACAAGCAATAAAAACAAATCCTTCAAAATTTGAAATGATCAAAATTTAAAATCAACACAAAATCGTGTTGATTTTTTCTATTGCGATAATAGAAAAACCCAGTTTGACTGGGTTTTGAAAGTTTTTGAAATTATATTAGGTTGTTTTCAACCATTGCTTCTTTGATTTTGTCTAGAGCTTCTTTTTCGTCGTCTCCAGAAATTTCAAGAGTGATTTCTTGTCCTTGTTTAACAGCAAGAGCCATAATGTTCATAATTGATTTAGCGTTTGCTGATTGTTCTCCTGAAATTAATTTAATGTCTGATTTGAATTTACTTGCAATTCCTGCAATTTTTGATGCTGGTCTTGCGTGTAATCCAACAGGGTCAGTAATAACTACTGTTAATTTTTCCATATAAACCTCTCTTTTAAAATATATAAAAATTTTACCACATTTATAGTAAAGGTTTAAAAATCTCGATTATTAATTTCTGTAAAAGAGAACTTTTCTTAGTTGATTTAAGGGATATTTCCTTTATAACCTCTTCGTTTTTTAATTTTTCAACATAATCAATGAAATCATTTATTAAAGAACCTTTAGATAAAATATTTATTTCGTATTGAGAAAATAAACTTCTGAAATCTAAATTCATAGTACCAATATAACCGTGTTCGTTGTCTATAATTAAAGATTTTGAGTGAGCAAAAATATTATTGTATTCAAATATTTTTGCTCCAAAAAACTGAAGTTGTTTTGCAAATTGTATTGTAACTGGTTTAACATATTTTTTATCAAACAAACCAGGAATATAGATTTCAACTTCAACACCAACTAAAAGAGCTTCTTTAAGTGCTAAAAACAATCTTTGTGTAGGAATTAAATAGGGACTGAAAATTTTAATACTTTTCTTTGCACCTGAAATTAATTGTAATAAAAAGACTTCAAGAACTGAAAAATCTATATCAGGACCACCATCAATAACAAGACCTAAATTAGAATTTTGTGGTTCATAACTTTGACGATAATTTTCAATATCCATTGTGTCTTTTGAAACTTTTGGTTTTCAGCTGTTTCAGTCTTTAATGAAAGAATTTATAACTTCTTGAATGATCTCACCTTCAATTTTAATTGTAGTATCCATTCAATAACCGTATTTGCCTGAAAAACCAATGTATTCATCGCTGATGTTGTTTCCGCCGATGTAAGCAGTCTTACCATCTATAATAAAAATCTTTTTGTGTGTTCTATAAAAGGAATTTGAGTTGATTAGAGGTAAGAAGACTTTATTGTAAATAGTAATTTTGATACCTGCTTTTTCAAGTTGCTCTATTTCTTTTTGTGTTACCAATAAACTTCCAAAGTGATCAAAGATCAATCTTATTTCTAAACCTTCTTTTGCTTTTTCTAAAAGAAGTTTTTTAAGCACCTTTCACACAAAGCTTTTTTTGATAATAAAAATTTCAATAAAAATATACTTTTTAGCATTTTGAATTTCATTGAAAAGATCTTCAAAAAACTCAAAACCATCGCTAATTAGTTTACTGTTGAAACTTTTGATTTCTCTTTGTGTTAAGTTAGAAAATCTGTTTAGTAGTTCGTCTTGGTGTGGTGAATCTTTTTTAAGATATTCCTGTCTGTCTTTGTAGTATTTTAGCTCTGATTTTCTTAGGGGATATTTTCTACCGAAAATTAAAAAGAGTAGTTGTCCAAGAAAGGGAAGAATGACCATTACACAGATTCAAGAGAATTTTGATTCACTATTTCTGTGTTGTAAAAAAACGAAAACAATTGAGCTAATATTAATGATATATAAAACTGATAAAACGATTATAGTTCATTTTCTAGGGCTATCTATAATGTACATTACAAAAGCAAAAAGCAGCAGCGCAAACATTATTGCAAGAATTGCTAAAAAAGAGAAATAAACAATGTTTTTAATTATCTTTTTGTTAAACATATTTAAATTATACAAAAACTTACAAAAAAAGGACTCTAAAGCTGATTAATAAATGAAATATATTGGTGTAACAGAGCTTTTTGCTTCTTTTGGAGCATTTGAAGGATTATCTCATTTTTGAGTCAATCCTTCTTTTGTTTTGATTTCTCCAGAAGAGCTTACTAAACTTTTAAAACTACCAACTAAAGAAGCTATAGAACTAACGATTAAAGGAATAAAAGGAACGATAGCAGCAAAACCAGCTCCGCCGATTTCATTGCAGTCTTGTTCTGATAGTTTTTTAAGTTTGCTTGTATCCATTTTTCACCTCCTTTCTCTCTAGAATAGAAATTTTTTGCCAAAATAGGCCTAAAAAGGAAAAATATGGGAAAAAATACAGAAAAGTTCCTAATTTAGTCCATAAAAAAATTGTCAAAAGATGTCAATAACTACAGCTTTTTGATTAATCAAATAAAAAGTGCTACAATTTATTAAAACAATAAAAAAGGAGCAAAAATGAAAGTAATAAATAAAGAAAATTCTCAAGAATTGTTATCAAACAGCAAATTTTATAAACAAGGAGTTTTAGACCTAAGTTCTTTAGAACAACTCACAAAAATTGAAGCTTTTGCCTTTGCAGCACAACTAAAACAAAAGATTTTTAAAGTGATCCTTCCTAAAAACTTAGAAGAAATTGAGTTTTCAGCCTTTATGTCCAATGATATTTCAGAAGTTGTATTTAATTCTAATTTAAAGAAAATTGGAACATCCGCTTTTGAGTCTAATAAGATTTCACAACTTAATTTAAACTCAAAAATTAGTGTGATTGAAAACTCTGCTTTTGGTTTTAATAAAATCAAAAATTTAGTAATTAAAGAAAACATCACAGAAATTGAAGAAGATGCTTTTATATCTAATGAAATTGAAACAATAACCTTTGAGAATCCTTATATTGAGCTTTATTCAAATCCTTTTTGAGAAAATAAAAACATAACCACACTAATCTTTAAAAACACAAAGAATCTTGTGTTTTTAAATCAAAAAGAAACCACATTTAAAACAATTGAACTTAATCATAAAGATTTCAAAAATAACACGCACACAGTGGAATTTGAATTTTTTAACTTAAATTATCTTTTTGGATTTAAAGAATTTAGCAATGTACAAAAGATTGTTTTTGAGTCTGAAGATGGAGAAAACGAAGAACTAAAAATTAACTTTGATAATAGTACTTTAGACTCAGCAAGCTTTGAATCTGATGTTGAAATAGAAAAAATCGTATTATAAAAATCTAGTTTGCACTAGATTTTTTCTTCGCTTTTTTGTGTATTTTTTTCAATATTTGGATCTGAAATCATTTCAAAGGCTGAAATAACATCGTCAACTTTACCAATAAAAGTAACCAAGTCATCTTTTTCTAATTTAAAGTTACCATCTGGTAAGAAAGAATTTGATTTTCTTTTAACCATAACAACGATAACATTTAAAGAAGTGAAATTAGTTTTTTTAAGACTGATTCCAAAGAGTTTTGAAGAGGTTAAGGTTGCTGAACCAACTACATAACCATCTCCAAGTTCTTGTAGGTCATTTGTGTATTTTAAGAATGATTTGTTAGTAGCAAACAGAGCTGTACGAATTCCTGCTTCTTCTTCTGGTCTAACAATCATATGAACTCCGATTTTTTGTAAAACACGTGCATGTCTGTGGTTGTTAGCTCTTGCAATAATATTTTTTATTCCAAGTTCTAAAAGAGCTGCAATAATTTCAATGTTATCTGTTAGAGCAACAATTACTGTATCAATATCTCCGATTCCTAAAGCTTCTAAAGCTTTTAAGTCAGCAGCATCAGTTACATAAGTAGCAACTGTTGAATCTTTAACAAAAGTTAAATTCTTTTCCTCTTTATCAATGGCTATTACTTGCTTATTTAATTTAAAAAGTTGTGAAATTACAGCTTGTCCAAAACGACCCGCTCCAATAACACATATTCCCTGATTTTTTCTTCTCATATAAACCTCTAATTAATTTTAATAAAAAAAGCAAAAAGCCAATAAACTTTTATAAAAAACAAAAAATTAAAGCTTATTTTCAATTTTTTGATGTTTTTTTGCTTTATTTTATTAATTTTAATATAATTTTAAAACAATATGAGAAAAATAAGAAAAAGAAATAGAAAAACTAAAACAAGAAAACTAAATCGTTTCAAGTTTAGAGACCTTATTTATTTTTTTGTCAATTTAAGACATAAGTTTCACCGTAAGGTTGGAAAAATTTGATATGTGTTTCTTGTTTATTTTTTAATAACTATAACCGGTTCTTTATTGCTTTGATCTGATATATCTCAAGTTTCCAAAAATTCAGTAAGCTACTGAGATTCTTTATTTACAGCAGCTTCTGCTTTTAGTGACACAGGGTTAGTGGTTGCTGCAACAGGAAAAACTTGGACGATATTTGGACAGGCCGTCATTGCCATCTTAATTTTGTTTGGTGGTATAGGTGTATTTGCGATCAAAGTCTATATTATCAACTATATTTTTGGAGTTAAGCTCGGAATCTTCCAAAGGGATGTTTTAGCTTTAGAAAGAAGTTCCAATAGTTTAGGAGAGATCAAAAGAGTAATTTTGGTTTCTGTTAGTGTTATTTTGGTATTAATCATTTTTTCTTCAATCGCTTTAACATTTATGTTTTATTTTATGGATGGAAATTTTGAAGCTGCTTCTTTTGTTAATAATCCAAAAGGGGACTTAAATCTTTCTTTAAGATTTGCAATTTTCCACTCAATTACAGCAATTAATAATGCAGGTTTTGATATTATTGGAGAACACTCGCTAGCACCTTATTACTCAAATCACGTTATTCAAATTTGATTATTAGGATTATTAATTATTGGTGGAATTGGTTATCCAGTTGTGTTTGATATTTATATGTATTTTGTGTCTCTTTTCAAAAGACACAAAAACAGACACAAGTTTTCTCTGTTTTCAAAAGTTGGACTATTAACTTATTTCTTAGTTGCATTTGTAGGAATTGCTCTAATAATTCCTTCAGAACTATTAGATAAATCACCAAGCTCCTTTTGACACAGTGCTTCTTCAGATCCTTTATACTGAGGAAATGGTACAAAAGGTTATAATTATGGAAGTGGTTTTGATAAAATATTTGCACTGGTTTTTGCTGTATTTTCAACAAGAAGTGCTGGGTTTGCAACAATGGATCTTTATAATTTAAATGACATTTCAGTTATTTTATTATCTGTATTGATGTTCATTGGTGCTTCACCATCTTCAACAGGAGGAGGAATTCGTTCTACCACTTTAGCCCTTATTTTCTTAAACTTACTTTCAAGAATGAGAGGAAGGGATTACACACACGTTTTCAAAAGAAAAATCAATGAAAAAACAGTAAATCAGGCTTCAATAGTTCTGTTTGTTTCGCTGATTATGTGCTTTATTTCTGTAATTGTCTTAAGTACATCGTTTGACATTTTAGGAGGAAACATTCCTTGAAAACCAATTGATGGACAAAGACACTACAACTCAATTCACATCTTCTTTGAAGTTTCTTCAGCCTTCGGAACATCCGGACTAACAACTGGTCTTACATCTCAACTCAATTTAGCAAGCAAGCTAATCTTAGTTTCAGTAATGTTCTTTGGACAATTAGGAATTTCATCAACAGTACTTGTATGAGGAAGCAATAATCACAAATTTAGTAAATACAGTTATTTAGAAGAAGACCTTGCAATAGGTTAGAAAGGAAAAAATGAGTATTTTAGGAATGATATTAGCAAATTTCGTTGCTTTAGTAATAGGTTATTTAGTTGGTTCTATTAACCTCTCAATTATCTTCAGTAGAAAGAAAAGAAAAGAAGACATCAGAACAAAAGGTTCTTACAATGCAGGTTCAACAAATGCACTCAGAGTTTATGGAGCAAAGTTTGCTTTACCAATCTTTATATTTGATATCTTGAAGGCACTTATAGTCGTTGTTAGTGTTTCTTTAGTAAACACATACGCAACTAGCTCACCAATTTATGCAAGCTCACTAATTTATTTAGTGCCTCAAATTGGAGGTCTTGGAGTTGTAATTGGCCACATTTGACCTTTATACTTTAAATTTAAAGGTGGAAAAGGTGCTGCAAGCTTATTAGGTCTAATCATCTCAATGAACCTAATTGTTACAATCATTGGAGTAATTCTCTTTTTGGCTGTTGTATTTTGAACAAGATACATTTCAGTTGGATCAATCTTTGTACCAATAGTTTTAATCGCAATTTCCTTTGCTCCTTGATTTATTTTAGGACCTTTAGGTTGATTCAACTGAAGACCATTAGGACACGAAAATCTTTATTGAATCAATCCATTAGTAGTCTTAATTTCACACTTTTTTGTAATCTTTTCTCACAAATCTAATATAATTAGGCTATTTAAAGGAACAGAGAATAAATTCTCTGCAAAAAAATAAGGAGAAATATGACAAAAAATTTTGGTCTTCACAATCTAAAATTAAGCAAAGTTAAATTACTTTCTTTTATCTTTGGATTGTTTGTTTTAACAATTACAACAATATTCACTTTTATCGATATCTTCAGTTTCGATAGAGCGGGTGTTAAGCCATTAAGAATGCAAGTTGTATTTTTAAACTTAAGCAGCTTATTCTACTTTACTTATCAATCAAACTTTTTATTAGGAACAGCACTTGTGTGTTTTGGTCTTTATAATAATGAGTGAATCAAAAAAGCACTTTTTGGTACTGTAACACTGATTACAATTACTTTCATTATTTACTGAACACTAATTGCTTTTACATCAGATTGAAAAAACGTTTATCAATCAATTAACTCTTTAATTACACACGCAATTAACCCAATATTAGGATTTATTATCTTAATTTTAGTAAGAAAACAAATTACAATTAACAACAAAGTTTTATTTTACATTGGCCTTTATGTCTTTCTGTACTTTGTGTTTATGTTAGTGCTTTATTTCTCAACATATGCATACTACAAAGGAACATTAAACGAGGGAGTTGTAGTTTATACCTTTGGTAATTTCCTAAAACCTTTCTTCTACAAAGGCGGAAATATCGGTGTAGTAGTTGTTTTAGACATTTTAATGTTTGTTTTAGCGTTTGCAATTCCTTTAGGTCTTTCACTATTTTGAAAAGCAGTTTTAAGAATCAAATACGACAAAGAAACATGCTACATTAAAGACTTCAAAAGATGAAGAAAATCACAAAAATCAAAAAGATCCTAATCTTTTTGATTTTTTTATTAACTATTAGTTAAAAAAGCAATTTTCTTTATAATTTATTTATGTTTATACTTAATTCAAAAAATGAACCTAAAGGGGATCAACCTAAAGCAATCAAAGAACTTGTAGAAGGAATAAACCAAAATAAAAAACACCAAGTTTTATTAGGGGTAACAGGTAGTGGAAAAACTTTCACAATGGCCAACATTATTAAAGAAACAAACAGACCTGCAATTATTCTTTCTCACAACAAGACTTTAGCTTCGCAACTTTTTTCAGAAATGAAACAACTTTTCCCAAACAACAAAGTTGAGTATTTTGTTTCGCATTTCGATTTTTATCGTCCAGAATATTACTCTGTTGCAACTGATCAATATCGTGAAAAAAGTTCCAAAACAAACTGAGATTTAGAGTCAATGAGAATGTCAGCGATGAATGCAATCAAAACAAGAAGAGATACAATTATTGTCTCCTCTGTTGCTGCAATTTATGGTGCACTTAATCCTGAAGAATATGCTTCAAACTTTGTTTATGTAGAAAAAAATGAAAAGATCTCAAGAAGTGATTTCATCAAAAAACTAATCAAAATAGGTTATCAAAGAACACTTGAAAATCCTGCTCCAGGATTTTTAAGAGTCAAAGGCGATGTTGTTGAACTCGCTCCTTCTTGAAGTAGCGATTTCAATGTCAGAATTGACTTTTTTGGTGATGAAATTGAAAAAATTTCAACAATCGAACCATCTGCTAAAAAAATCACAGGTGAATTTTTTAATTACACAATTTATCCTGCAGAAGCCTACACAGTCAACCAAAACACACTGAATATTGCTATTGAAACAATCAAAGAAGAACTCAAAGAGCGGCTAGAATATTTCAAGCAAAATGGCAAATTAGTTGAAGAACAAAGACTTAGAGAAAGAGTTACAACAGATTTAGACTCTTTAGCTGAATTTGGATTTTGTTCAGGAATCGAAAACTACTCAAGGCACTTTGATCGTAGATCAGAAGGTCAAAAACCTTATACTTTAATGGACTATTTACCTGAAGATGCCCTTATTTTTATTGATGAGTCTCACATTACAGTTCCACAACTTAATGGAATGTATGAAGGAGATTACTCAAGAAAAAGAAAATTAGTGGATTATGGATTCAGACTTCCTTCAGCTCTTGATAACCGTCCTTTAAAATTTGCTGAATTTCAAGAAATTAAGAATCAAACTATTTTTATTTCAGCGACTCCGGGAGAATACGAACTCGAAACAACAAACGGTGAGATCGTTAGACAAATTATTCGTCCTACAGGTCTTTTAGATCCTGTTATTGAAGTTGCTCCAACAGAAAATCAATTTAGCAGAATCTTTGAAGAACTGCAAAGTCAAATTGACAAAAAAGAAAGAACACTGATCATGACAGCAACTAAAAGAGCATCTGAAGAATTATCGGCTGCTCTTGAGCTTAAAAAAATCAAGTCAGCTTATTTACACTCTGAACTAAAAACTTTTGAGCGTAATGAAATTTTAAGAAAGCTGCGTAAAGGAATTTATGATGTTGTTGTTGGAGTTAACCTTTTAAAAGAAGGGATTGATTTACCTGAAGTTTCTTTGATTATGATCACAGAAGCTGATGTTGCTGGTTTTTCAAGATCTAAAACAGCACTCATTCAGATGATTGGGCGTGTTGCTAGAAATGATCATGGAAAAGCGATTTTATTTGCTGATAATATCAACGAAGCAATTGCAGAAACAATCAAAGATAATCAAGAAAAAAGAGAGATTCAAATCGCTTACAACACCAAAAACAATATTGTGCCAAAAACAATCATCAAGCCAATTTCAGATCCAATTGAAAATCCATTTGTTAATGAGATTCTTAAAAAGAAAAAAAGCAAACATATTCAATCAAACAAAGACATTGAAAACATCATTGAACAGCTACAAATCAAAAAACAAGAATACGTTGAAAAACAAGATTATGAAAACGCAATCAAGATCAGAGATCTGATTTTAGAATACAGAGCTGAAATGGATGAAAACTCTGATAATTAGCAACTTTGAGAAAAGTTCATTTTTCCAAAAAGTGCAATTTTAGGCCAAAAAACAACTTTTTTTAATTTCTTTTGCAAAAAAAAAAAAAGTTTTATAATAATTTCGCATAGATTAAAACTCTATGCAAAATATCATAATTACTTATACATATACATATAGATTTGTTTTATTTAGTTCATTATCAAATTGAAGTTTCATATAATAAAGTTTTGTTAACTCCTTTTTACTTCATGCTTACAATAATTTAATTCACTATCAGAATTAAAATTCAAAACTTGATTAAATATTTTCATAAGATAATAATAAAATAACAGAAAAAGGCTACCCCTACCACGGGTAGCTTTTTTGTTATTAATTTTTGAATTTTGCTTTTTTTGGTAAAATATATAATGTAATTACAAATAAGGACATTACAGAGCATTTAAATATGGATGGGAAATAGCTGAAAGACTATTCTAAGGTTGGTTTTAAATGCATTTAAAATAACAATTTTTTTAAAAATGAAAGGATTAGAAATATGGCAAAATTAAATTTTGATAGATCTAAAGAACACGTAAATATCGGTACAATCGGTCACGTTGATCACGGTAAAACTACTTTAACAGCTGCTATTGCTACTGTTTTATCTAAAAAAGGACTAGCTGAAGCTAAAGACTACGCTTCAATCGATGCTGCTCCAGAAGAAAGAGCACGTGGAATTACAATTAACACAGCTCACATCGAATACGAAACAGAAAAAAGACACTACGCACACGTTGACTGTCCAGGTCACGCTGACTACGTTAAAAACATGATTACAGGGGCTGCACAAATGGACGGTGCTATCTTAGTAGTTGCTGCTACAGATGGACCAATGCCTCAAACAAGAGAACACATCCTACTTTCAAAACAAGTTGGAGTTCCAAAAATCGTTGTTTTCTTAAACAAAGTAGACTTATTAGCTGGTGAAGAAGAAATGGTTGATCTAGTTGAAATGGAAATTAGAGATCTATTATCTTCATATGATTTTGATGGAGACAACACTCCAGTTATTAGAGGATCAGCTAGAGGTGCTCTAGATGGACAAGCTCAATGAGAACAAAAAATCTACGAACTAATGGACGCAGTTGACACATACATCGACGCTCCTGCTAGAGAAATGGATAAACCATTCTTAATGGCTGTTGAAGACGTTTTCACAATTACAGGACGTGGAACAGTTGCTACAGGTAAAGTTGAAAGAGGACAAGTTAAAGTTAACGAAGAAGTTGAAATCGTTGGATACAAAGCTGAACCTAAGAAAACAGTTGTTACAGGGATTGAAATGTTCAGAAAAAACCTTGAATCAGCTATGGCCGGAGATAACGCCGGAGTTCTACTACGTGGAGTAGACAGAACAGAAATCGAAAGAGGACAAGTTATTGCTAAACCAAAAACAATCGTTCCTCACACAGTGTTTAAAGCAGCTATTTATGCTCTTAAAAAAGAAGAAGGTGGACGTCACACACCATTCTTCCAAAACTACAAACCACAATTCTACTTCAGAACAACAGACGTTACAGGTGGAATTAAATTTGAAGCTGGTAGAGAAATGGTTATGCCAGGAGACAACGTTGACTTAACAGTTGAACTAATCGCTCCTATCGCTGTTGAACAAGGTACAAAATTCTCAATCCGTGAAGGTGGAAGAACAGTTGGTGCCGGATCAGTTACAGAAATTATTAAATAATTCAGTAATTCAAACAACCAAAACAAACAAAAATACAGGAATTCGTTCCTGTATTTTTACTTTTTTGAGACCAACATAGTATAATTTAAGTTATGATACAATGATTTCCAGGCCACATGGCCAAAGCACTCAAACAAATAAAAGAAAAACAAGTTTTAGCAGATTTATTTATTATCGTTTTAGATGGAAGAGCACCAATTAGCTCCTACAACGAAGAATTTGACAAGATTTCGCCAGAGAAACCTCGTCTTTTTGTTGTGACGAAAAAAGATATGGCAGATGCCTCAAAGATTGACAAAATTCAACAAAGATTTTCTAACTCTAATTCTAAAGTTGTCTTTGTTAATTTAAAAGAAGGTTCATCTAAAAAACTAATTTTAAACTCAATTAATGAGCAACTAAAAGAAAAAAGAGAAAAAGATTTAAAAAGAGGATTATTAAAACCTCGTTTAAGAGTTTTTATTATGGGAGTTCCAAACAGCGGAAAATCCACTTTAATTAACCATATTTCAGGTTCAAAAACAAAAGTAGGAGACATGCCAGGGGTTACAAAAGGGCAACAATGAATAAATGCAGGTGATATTCAATTATTAGATACACCAGGAATTTTGTGACCAAAATTTGAGGATCAACTAATTGGAATTAAGCTTGCAATAATTGGTTCAATCAAGCCAGACATAATACCTAAAAAAGAGTTTTTTAACTTCGGTTATAAACTTCTTTCTGAGTACTATCCTCACAAAATAAGAGAACTCAATCTAGAACCAACTACAGACGAAACAGAAATTTACAATAATTTATACAACCTTGCTAAAGAAAAAAACTTTTTAGTAAAAAACAACCAACCAGACTTAGAAAAAACAATGCAATGATTCATTATATACTTAAGAAAGCTAACAAATGTAACATATGACTAATTTAGTAGAAAAAAATTATTTACAAGTCGATTCATTACACAAAATTTACTATGAAGTTTATGGCAAAAATGCCAAAAATACAGTATTTGTAGTCCATGGTGGACCTGGTGGAGGAATGAGTCAAAAAGCAATTAAACTTTTTGATCTCAATAAATTCAGAGTTGTTCTATTTGATCAAAGAGGTTGTGGTAAAAGCTTGCCTCAAAATGAACTTAAAAACAATAACACACAAGAGCTTATCGAAGATATCGAAAAATTAAGAAAGCACTTAAATATCGATAAAATAGGGCTTTTTGGCGGAAGTTGAGGCACAACTTTAAGTTTACTCTATGCAATTAAATACCCTCAAAATACTAATTTTCTTTTATTAAGAGCTGTATTTTTAGCAAGACAAGAAGATGTTGATTTTCTGTATGAAAAAGAAGGGGCTGAAACATTTTATCCTGATTATTTTGATCACTATTTCAGTTTCATAAAGAATCAAAAAGAATACAATCCGGATTTAAGCATCATTGAAAATTACTACAATATTCTCAAAGATCCAAAACGCCCACAAAGACACAAAGCGGCTGAAATCTTTTCTTCTTGAGAGTCTTGTTTAGTTTCAATTAAAACATACAAACACCCTGAAGTTACTTCGAAAGTTCAACAGGAAATGCTTGATATTGCTCTTTTAGAATCTCATTATTTTGTTAATAGAAGTTTTTTAGAAAGTGATAACTTCATTTTGGATAATGCACACAAAATAGAGAACATAAAAACTTTTATAATTCACGGTAGACAAGATGTTGTGTGTAAACCAAAAGCAGCTTATGATTTACATAAAAAACTTAAAAACTCACAACTATTTTTAGTTGATGAAGCTTCACACTCAACAATTGATAAAGCACTTTATAAACAACTTAAAAAAGTAATAGATAGTTTATAGGAGAAAAATGAATAAATTATTAGTATTAGTTTTAGATGAATTTCAGGATTATGAAATGATTGCTGTATGTTCTACTTTAGAAAGAGCAAAAACCTTTGATCAAATTGTATTTTATAACCCCAACACAACTAAAACATACACAGGACAGCACAAACTTGTAAATCTGCAAACAGAGAAAATAAGTGATTTTAGTGAATTTAGTGCCATTTTTGTTCCTGGCGGAAAAGGTGCAACTCACTTAAGAACTGATCAAAAAAGTTTAGATCTTTTAAAGAAATTCTTGGATGAAAACAAATGAGTTTTTGCAATTTGTGATGCTCCAAATGCTCTTTTTGAAAAGAAAGTTTTTGATCAAACAATCAACTACACAGCTTTTCCTAATGCATCTTTAAAAGGGCAAAATTACAAAGACAATGGAGTTGTGGTTGATAACAAAGTAATTACAGGAAGAAGTGCTTATTACTCAATTGATTTTGCTCTTGAAATCATTGAAAGACTGCAATCAAAACAAAAAAGAGAAGAAATACTTAAGGCTTTAGTTGGTTAATGAAAAAAGAAAGAATTGAAAAAGTAATAGCTTCTAAAACTCAATTTTCCCGCTCACAAGCAAAGGATTTAATAAAGCAAAAAAGAGTAAAACTAAACGGAAACATTATTTCATCATTAGTTGTTGTTGATCAACAACAAGATGAAATTGCAATTGACGATAAAATTCTTTATAAAGGAAAAAATGTGTATTTTTTGATGAATAAGCCACAAGGATATGTTTGTGCAAATAAAGATAATTTGCACGAAACTGTTTTTGAATTGCTTAATCCAGAAGATAGAAATATTTCAGATTTACACACAGTAGGAAGACTTGATTTAGATACAGAAGGTCTTTTATTAATCACAAACGATGGTGAGTTAAGTCATGATTTATTGTCACCATCTAAACACGTAAAAAAAACATACTATGTTGAAGTAGATAAAGAACTAAAACCAGAATTAATAGATGCTTTTGCAAAAGGAATTGACATCAAAGAAGACAAATTAACAAAACCAGCAAAATTAGAGATAATTACAGAAAAAACCTGTAATTTAGTAATTTCAGAAGGCAAGTTTCATCAAGTAAAAAGAATGTTTAGTGCTTTTCATTACACCGTTTTATTTCTTAAAAGAATTAAATTTCATAATTTAGAATTGCCAAATGATTTACAAAAAGGCCAATACATCAGGATTTCGAAGGAAGAAATTCTCAATTAAAAAACTTAACAACTGCTTGGTTGTTAAGTTTTTCATTATACAAAATTTATTAGGATTGAGTAGTTGTTGTTTTAGCAGCAGGAAGTTCTTCATGTGCTTTTGCTTTTTTGTCTGTTGGGAAGATATCTTTGTTTGTTTTAATGTTTTCGTCTCCGAAAACAATTTTTTGTGTTCCATCTTTTTTATAGAATACAAATGTGTAGAATTTGTTTTCTTCTAATTTGTTTCCATTAGCTTCTGATCAAACGAAGTCTAAACGTCTTTTGTGTTGTATTGGATCTTTTGTTTCATCAGCTGTTGCTGTTGCAATTTTTACAGTTTGAGGAACTACTAAAGTGTTGTCTGTTGCTGATTTAACTTCAGAAGCAATAGCAACTCATTCACCTGCAACGCCAACTAATGGTTGTTCATGTAGACCAAATCTAAATACGCCATTTGAGTCTAAAAAGTTTTCTTCAACAGCTGCTGGGTGTAGAAGTTTTCTTACATCGATGTTTTCTGCTAATTTAGCAACTCCGTGTTTTGTAGGATCAATGTTTTGGTTAGAAGCTTTTACAGGGAAAATGTCTTTATTTCCTGCTAGATTTTCTGCACTATAAACAACTCTTTCTGAACCATCTTTTTTGTAGAAAATAAATGTGTAGAAAGCTCCGTTTTCTAATGCATTTCCTTTAGCCGCTGATCACTCGAATGTTAAACGTGGTTCGTGTTTTAATGGATCTTTTGTTTTATCTGCTGTTGCTTCAGCTTTTACAACAGGTGTTTCTTTAGAGAAAATTGTGTTGTCTGTTGCTGATTTAACTTTTGTAGCAAAAGCAACTCATTCTCCTTCAGCTCCTTCTAATGGTTTTTCATGTAATCCAAATTTAAACACTCCGTCTTCATTTAAGAAGTTTTCTGGTGTTGCTGCTGGATATAAGAAAGTTCTTTCTTTAAATCCTGGTTTTAGATTAATTCCATTTGCTTTTAAGTCGATTGAGTGGTTTGTGTATTTAACTGGGAAAATGTCTTTATTTCCATCAAGGTTAGCTTTACTGTAAACGATTTTTTCTGTTCCATCTTTTTTGTAGAAAATAAATGTGTAGTAAGAACCAGCTTTAAGTTCGTTGTTTGTTGCTTTTGATCATTTAAATGTTAAACGAGGTTCGTGTTTTAATGGATCTTTTGATTCATCAGCTGTTGCTTCAGCTTTAATTGGTGTTGAACCTGCTACTAATTCATTATTGTTATATGATTTTACTTCAGTAGCTAATGCAACTCATTCTCCTTTAGCATTTTCTAATGGTTTTTCGTGTAAACCAAAAGTGAATACTCCATCCTTATCTAAAAAGTTTTCAATAGTTGCTGCTGGGTATAAAAATTCTCTTGCTTTAATATTTTCAGCTAATTTAGCAACTCCATATTGTGTTGGGTCTATTGTTTGATTTGTAGCTTTTTGTGTTTGTGTATTTCCAGGTTTTGAAGCTTGTGCGGTTGGTGAACATGAAAATGCTACTAATGGCACTGCTGCAAATGAGCTACTTAAAACTAATAAACTTTTTTGTAATTTTTTCATTTTGTCTCCTTTTATCTATTTGATAAATTATTCAGGCCTCAAAAGATATACTCAAAATTTTGAAAACCTTAAGAAAATTATAGTATTTGAACCAAAAAAGTTAAAAAAATTGGTTTTTTGTTCATTAGAATATGCTAAATTTTGCAATTTTTTTGTCCAAAATTAAAAAAAGTGAAAAAAATTAGATTTTTGGAGTATAATTTTGCATTTTTTATTTGATTTATCAACAAAACAAAAATCCTAGATTATTTCTAGGATTTAAGCATTGTTTGATTTTTTCTTTTGTTGTAGGCAGCTTTGGCTATTCTATCAACCTCAATTTGAATAAATGATAAATATCTAAAAAGATCATCTGAAATTTCTTTTTTGTACCCAAATTCATCAATTAAATGACTTGTTTGATGTTTTTCATTTTTTACTAAACCCGCTAGAGCAATGTTTTTAATCTTGTTTTTACTTAAAACAGAAGCAGCAGTGTTGATTTGTAAATCAAAGCCATCAACAATTATTAAATCAGGATTAATAAATTTATTTGAATTTATATATTTATCAAGTCCAATTTCCATAAGTTTAATATCTGCAGCAACTTCTGAAGTAGGATGGTAATAAAAGAAATTTTTACTTGAGATATTTCCGAAAACATCCATTGCCATTACAAAAGTTACGGCTTTATTGTTGATTTGGAAGGAATTATCAACAATAACAAGCTTCTCAAGTTTTTTTAGTGAAAGAAGTTCTTTAAGTTCATTAAAAACACTTTGTTGTTTTGTTGAGTTTTGTTGTATGCTTTCTAAATCATTTGAGTCAACTTGTTTGATAACAAAATCCAAAACATTTCTAAACTTACCTTGTTTTGGAAAAGTTATTTTGGATTTAATGTTTGAAAACTCAAACTCAAAGTCTTCTAAACTTGATTCTAAAATGACTTTATCAGGAATGTAATTTCTTTCATAGTACTTTTCAACAAACTGAGCACAGAAACTTTCGAAAGTTGTGTTTTTAGAAAAAGATTCATTGAAGGTATTTTTAAAAACACCTAAACGATAAGAATAAAGAAAAGCAAAGAAAGTTTTTGAGTCTTCTCTAAAAACTAAAACATCAAAGTCTTTATCAGTTTCGAGTTGAATGTTTTGAATCTGTTCTTGATTTTTCTTTAGTGAATCAATTATTTTGTTGAGATCAATGATTTTTTCATATAACTCAAGTTCTTCAAATTTTTTGATTCTTTGTTCTAAAAGCCCTATAAATCCTTTATCTTTGAGATTTAAGGTGTCTTTAATGTTTTCGAAAACTGTATCTATTTCAGCATCTTTTCAGTCTGTGTCTTTAATTTTAAAGCCATCTTTATAAAGGAATTCACTTTCTAAAAAGGTTCTAATAACTCTAAGTCCATAGCCAGGAGGAAAAGGGCCATAACTAAAGACATTTTCTGCTTTATTGAAGTTGAATTTAATATCAATTTCAATGTTTTTTGGATTCTTTTTGATTTGTAAATAAGGGTATTTGTTGTTGTTTTTAAGAAGGATGTTATAAGGTGGATTATAAAGATTTATTAGCTTGATTTCTAATAAAAAAGCCTCTTTTTCATTCTTTGCAATTCTGATTTCAAAGTCCTTTATTTCTTCAACCATTTTTGGTGTTCATCTTGAGTTTTTTGAACCTTCAAAATACTGTCTCATTCTCTTTTTAAGACTTAATGCTTTACCAACATAAATGATTTTATTTTGTGCATTTTTTCATAAATAAACCCCAGGAAGATCTGGGACTTCATTTTTAATTCTTTGTTTAAAAAAGTCGTGCATAACTCTCCTATAATCAAGGTTCAAAAATAATAAAGGCACTTATTATTCCGCCAATAAATAAATAGTATAAAGGTTTCTTTTTGTAGTAGTAAATAAAGGAAAATACAGCAAAAACAGGCACTCAAATACACAGAGCAATAAATCTTCAACCACTGAAAAACTGCGATTTTTCTGTATTTTTGAAACTTATATAGTTTCCAAAAGAGCTGTTAAATTGCATTTGTACAAAGATGGTTGAAATGAGCAACTGAATTGCTAAAGAGATCAAGATTCCGGCAACTACAGGGTTAATAAATTTCATCATATTTGCAAGGTATTTATTCTGTTTGCTTTTTGAAATTAGCTTTATAGATAAAAGCATCATAAAGATTGAAGGCAGACAGAAAACTAAATAACTAAATAAGCTTACTATTCAACCTCATCAAGCTCCAT
Source organism: Mycoplasma procyoni (assembly GCF_017052595.1). Taxonomy (GTDB): domain Bacteria; phylum Bacillota_I; class Bacilli_A; order Mycoplasmatales; family Metamycoplasmataceae; genus Mesomycoplasma_A; species Mesomycoplasma_A procyoni. The sequence goes on along the minus strand of NZ_JAFIDB010000001.1, from coordinate 46,040 downwards.
TTGATACTAAAATCCCTGTAAATGCTGCAAATTTGGTTGAAACAACACCTGGAGTTGAGTTGGAAATTGTAAAAACTAAATCGATTTTTTCTTGTGTAATATTTAAATTAAATGTGTCTGAAATAAAGCTTCAAAAGGAACTAAATATTGGCATAAAAACCTGTCCGCCACCAAAGACAATCAGACCAATAATAAACACACTTAATAAAGAAACTAAAATTGCTAATATCATTATTTTTTGTTCCTTTTAGATCTAATAAATTCTGTTATAAAGACAATTAAAATAACAACAACTAAAGGAATTGCAGGCAGATTAAAAGGTGCTGGAACAAAAAGACAAAATGCAGCAGTAATTAAAAATAAAGAAATTCAAATCGGTAAAGAAAGTGCTTTTTGAGATGTTTTTAAATAACGATAACCAAAAGCAGACACAACACCTATTAAAGCAGGCATAACTCCGATATTTAAAACAAATAAATACTTATTAGGTAATAGTGAACTTAAAACAAAAAGCACCATTACAACTAAAACATGAGGCATTATTGCTAACAAAGTTACAATAATTCCTAAAACTTTTCCTAACTTTTTGATTGCTATATAAGAAATCATTTCAATTACTGCAGGTCCTGGAATTAAATTTACAGCAACTATTGCATTGTTAAATTCTTCATCATCTAACCATTTATACTGATCCACAGCATATTTTTTAATAACTGGCATTATTGCGTTTCCGCCACCAAATCCAATAAATGTACACTTGATAATAAATCAAAATACTTTTCAAAACTCTTTGTTTTTCATTATTTAATTTTAATATAAATAACCAAAATAACTAAATAGATGGTTAGATTTGTTAAAATTAAATTAGAAGAATTTTTGTGCAAAGCAAAAAGAGCACTAAAGTGATTATAAAGGAGAAAAAATATGGCAGAGACTTTAATTAGTTTATCCGAAATTAAGGACTATTGTGTTATCGATACAGAAACTACAGGGATTGTTGCAGGAAGAGATGAGATAATTGAGGTTGGAATTGTAAGAGTTAGAAATAATGAAATTGTTGATCGCTATAGTAAATTATTTAAACCCAAAAAACCACTTACATGAATGATTACATCAATTACCGGAATAACAAATCAGATGCTCAAAAATGCAAAGCACTTTGAAGATCTAAAACAGGAAGTTATTGATTTTATTTCAGGAGATATTTTAATTGGACACAATGTTACTTTTGATATTAGATTTATAAATTCTTATTTAGAACCTAAACTTGAAAATTCACATTTAGATACTTTAAAGTATGCAAGAAGGTATTTTGATTTTTTACCAAATCATAAATTAGTTACTTTAGTTAATTATTTTGAATTATCGCAAAACACCCATAGAGCTTTAGATGATGTTATTTCAACTAAAGAATTGTTTGATATTCTTAAAAAAGAAAAAGGTCCAGAAATTTATAAAAATTCCATTTTAATTGAAGAAACTCAAAAATTCTTTAATTTTAAAACTTTCCTAAAACAAAAAAAGAAAAGGAGTTTTGAAACAAAAGAGGAACTTGAAAAATTTTGAAAAGGAAAACGTGTTGTTTTTGGAGAAAAATTTTATACAATGTCTGAAATGGAAGCTCTTCAAATAGTGAACTCATTAGGAGCAATTCCCGATTCTTATGTTAGACCTAAAATTGATATCTTAATTCTCGGAATGAAAGAATACTGAAATTTTTTAGAATGTAAAATATCTCCAAGACTCAAAAAAGTATTAGAATTGAATGGTGATAAAATCGAAATAATTAGTGAAGCAGAATTTCAAAAATGAATAAAATAGAAAGAGTGCTAAATGAAAATTTCAATAAAACAAAAGATAACTAAAATGTTTACAAGTGATTTAATTGACTTAAAAAACGCGTTTATTAAGTCCTTTTTCAACATTTTTAAGTTTGATGTTGAAACATTTTCTTGAAAGTTTTTAAGCTCAACAATTTTAAGATGAATTGCTGTTGTGACAATGTTTATTGATCACTTTGGTTATATAGTTTATCCTGAATTAGAGTGATTAAGAATTGTTGGAAGAATTGCATTTCCTATTTTTGCTTTTTTATCAATAATAGCAATTAATAATTCTTCAAGGCCACTTTATTATGTTTTAAGATTTCTGTTTTTAGCAGTTGCAATACAGCTTGTGATTTTGATTTTGTCAAAATTTAATGCAGTAAGCGGATTAAGACCACAATATTTAAATATTATGTTTATTCTGTTTTTGGGCGTGTTTAGTGCCTATTTACACAGAAAAAACCTGTATTTGGGAATTATTGTTTCTTTAGCGATCTTTGTTTGTCTGTTTGCTTTTGAGTTTAATATTTCTAAACTTTCTTCACTAAACTATCTGTTTAATATTGATTATCAGTCATATGGATATGCAATAATTATCTTTGGTTTCTATTGTTATTTAGTTGCTTCTAAACTAAAATATAAAGAAATTTTGTTTAAAATTTTCTTTATTTTAGGTTTTATAATAATTAATTTTGTTTGAGTTTATTTGTTTAAGCTGATGCCAGAAATACAAATTTATAGTTTAGTTACTTGTTTTCTATTTGCACTCTATTCTTTTGAGAAACCACATAAGTTCTGGTTATTTAATTGAATATTTTTATCAGCTTATCCTTTAAGTTTTATTATTCCAGGAATTGTTGCTTTTATGATAAATTAACAATTTAAAAAACAAAATACAGGGAAAATCCTGTATTTTTGTTTATTTGGACTCAACATCTTCTTTTTTGATATCAGTAGTTGTGTTTGAATCTTCGTTTGATTTTTGATCTTTGTTTTTGTCTTCTGTTTCTGGTTGTTTTTGTTTTGTGTCTTTATTGTCAACACTTCCATCTAATTCTACTTGTGGCGCTGGTTTGTCTTTAATTCAGAAGTCAAACAATGTTTCGAAACGATTTTCATTTCTATATTGACTATAAGCAATATATTCTTTTACAAAGTGAAGATTTTCGAAATCAAAGTCTTCTTTTTTGAGTGCATAGAATACAGTATAATTAAATCTTTGATCGTGTACAAAACTTAGCGATGTATCGAATTTAGCTTCGGTTAAAATGTTTTTATTTGAATTTTCAAAATAACCTTCAAATTTAGTTTCTGCAAGTGAAATTCTGTATTCTTCTGTATTTAAAGAAGTAATTCTTTTATTGTAGTTTTGGAAAGATAATACTAAGAAATTCTTTTTAAAGAAATCCTCATTGAATTTTTCAAGAAGTTGTTGTTTTACTTTTTCTGAATTTTCTGTACCTTTTAGTGAATTTAAAAACGCATCTTCTCTATTGATTTGATCGCTGAAGTTTGCTATATTTTCTTTAAAAGTATTAAAATCTCTAATTATTTGTAAATTTGGATTTTGATATCAATCAGGAATTACAAAGTTTAAAACTCCGTCTGGTTTTATTTCGAAATTATATTGTTCTATTTTTCTTGCTGGTTGGGTGATGTAAGCGTAAAAACTTCCTTCATCTTCTGCTTTACCTATAGAGTCCTCATCTTTATAAAAATAATCTATTCCTTTTTTGTTAATCTTAATTTTATTTGATTTAAAATCAGATTTTTTGAATGAATAAAAAGCTGTTGAACTAAGTCTATCATCGATGTGGATATTTTCAAAGTTGGTAGAATAATCAGGATCTACAGTTCTAATGTCTGTTGTTACATATGGAGATCTAAAGAAAGTGGTTTTTGTTATTGAAATAGATTTATCATCTTTTGTTAAGTCAGTTAATCTATTATATCTATCAAATCAATCAAGAATCAAGAAATTAGTTTCAAAGAATTTTCTATTAAATCTTGTTGAAAGTTGTTTTTGAATTTCTTTTCATTTTTCATATTTTCTACTATTTTTGTCTCCAATTCCTTTATCTTTAGAGAATCAATCCTCATCAATTTGAGTATTTCTATCAAAATTTATAATGTCTCTTTCAAAATCTTCATAATTTGAATAAAATGAATTTCATCTATGTTCTTCATAATGTTTTGGTGAAAAATTGATGATAAAATCAGGTTTAATTTTGTCATCTATTGACTTGTCGTAAACTATTTCATCATCATCTTTTTTAGTTCCTGGATTTTGTTGTTGTGCAAAAAGTGCAGGAACAGAGCAACTGCTTAAAGCAAGTGGGCTTAATCCTAAAATAATGCTTAAAAATTTAACTTTTTTCATATTTTCTCCTTGTGTTTATATCAAATAAATTATACTACTTTTTAGCCTGAAGTTTTAAAACTTGCTCTATAAATATAAAAAAGAAGCATTTATTAACCTTTTAGTGCTTTTTGTAGTACAATTTTTATTAATATTTAACAAAGGAGATTATTATGTTAGAAGTTAAAAATTTGTCTAAAATCTTTTATGACAAAAAATTATTTGATAATGTTAATTTAAAATTTACAGAAGGTAATACATACGGAATTATCGGGGCAAATGGTGCTGGAAAATCTACTTTTTTAAAGATTATTTCAGGACAAGTTGAAGCAAGTTCAGGGGAAATTGTTAAAGGAAAAAACCAACGTATTTCTGTTTTAAGCCAAGATCACAACATGTACAATGACTTTAATGTTACTGATGTTGTAATTATGGGAAATGAAGACCTTTACAAGATTCAACAAGAAAAAAATGCAATTTATGAAAATCCAGATGCAACTGAAGAAGACTACACAAGAGCTGGAGAACTAGAAGAAAAATTCGGAATGATGGGTGGATGAAATGCTGAAAATGATGCTCAAATCCTTCTATCAGGTCTTGACATCCCAAAAGAAAAATGAGATGCAAAAATGAGCGAGCTTAAAGCTTCACAAAAAGTTAAGGTACTTTTAGCAAAAGCTTTATTTGGAAATCCTGATATTTTAATCATGGACGAACCAACTAACCACTTAGACCTTAAAGCAATTAAGTGATTAGAAAACTTTTTAGTTGATTACCAAAATATTGTTATTGTCGTTTCTCACGACAGCGACTTTTTAGATCAAGTATGTACAAATATTGTTGATATTGACTTTGGAGAAGCAAAGATGTTTACAGGGAACTACAGCTTCTGAAAAGAATCTTCAGCACTTATTAGAGAAATGCAAAAGAACTCAAATGCTAAAAAAGAAGAGCAAATTGCCAAACTTCAAGCCTTTATTGCTAAATTCTCAGCTAACGCTTCTAAATCATCACAAGCTACTTCCAGAAAGAAATCACTAGAAAAAATTACTCTTGAAGAAATCAAACCTTCATCAAGAAAATATCCATTCATCAGATTTGATATTTTCAAACAACCTGGAAAACAAATTTTAAGAGTTGAAAATCTTTCATACACAAATCCAGAAACACAAGAAGTTTTATTTGATAATCTGTCATTTGATATTTTACCTGGAGAAAAAATGGTTCTTTTAGGAGAAGATGACATTGCAAAAACAAAACTATTAGAAATCTTAATGGGTAAAGAAAAACCTACTTCAGGAGAAGTTATTTGAGGTTCTACAATTACTCCAGAATACTTCCCAAACGACAATGCTAAATACTTTGAAAAAGATGAAAACTTAATGGAATGATTGTCAAAATGACCAATTGAAAACACAGAAGAAGCAAACAAAGATAATTCCGATCAAAGAATGAGAAGTTTTTTAGGAAGAATGCTTTTTGGTGGAGACTCAGTTTTCAAAAACGTTAAAGTTACATCAGGGGGCGAAAAAGCTAGATTAATGTTCTCAAGAATGATGCTTAAAGAATCTAACTTCTTAATCTTCGACCAACCACTCGATCACCTTGATGCAGAATCAATCGACTCTGTAATTGAAGGATTGCAAGAATACAAAGCTTCAATGATTTTTACAACTTACAACAGAGCTTTAGTTAAAAATGTTTCTAATGTTATTTTAGAAATCAAATCAGATTCTTCTTTTATCTTTAGAGGAACATTAGAAGAATACGAAAAGAAAATGGGATACTAAAATGTTTGATAACATTGCTGCAATTTCTTCAGGAGGTCAAGTTAATCAAGCAATTTCAATCATCAGATTAACAGGACCTGATGTTTTTGAAATTGTTAAAAAAATCTTTAGCGGAAAAGTTGGCCAAGATAAAGAAATTACTTATGGTTGAATCAAAAATGGAGATGAACTAATTGATGAAGTTTTAGTTCTTTGATTCAAAGGAAAAAACAACTTTATTGGTGAAGATACAGTAGAAATTAATGCTCATGGTGGTATTGTTAACACAAATCTAATTCTTGAGCTAGTTTTAGCAAATGGAGCAAGACTTGCAGAACCTGGAGAGTTTTCAAGAAGAGCTTTTCTAAATGGAAAAATGGATTTAGTTAAAGCTGAAGCAATTAACGATCTAATTCATGCTAAAACAAAAGCACAAACACAGGCTTCAATCAAAAAATTTGATGGTAAAACAAGTAATTACATCAATCAATTAATTGCAAGAATGCTGCAATTAATTGGAACAATTGAAGTTAATATTGACTACCCAGAATATGATGATGTTGATGTTTTTACAACAGAAACACTACTTCCAGAACTTAAAAATCTCAAACAAGAACTACAAAAAACTGTTGAGTTATCTGAAAGATCTCGTTTAATTTATGATGGTGTCAAAATTGCAATAGTTGGACAGCCAAATGCCGGTAAATCCTCTTTATTAAATGCTTTATTAAACGAAGAAAAAGCAATTGTTACTGATGAAGAAGGCACAACAAGAGATGTTGTTGAAGGTTCTTTTTTACTCCAAAATATCCCTTTTATTGTCAAAGATACAGCAGGGATCAGAAATGCAACTAATGTTGTTGAAAAAATCGGAATCGAGAGATCTCTAAAACAAATCAAAGACTCAGAAATTGTTGTTCATCTAGTTGATGGAACTAAATCTGAAAACGATTTTGATAAACAAATCCAAGAGCTTTCAAAAAACAAAAAATACATCAAAGTAATTAATAAAAAAGACTTACTACAAAATGTTGAAAATACAGGAATTACCTGTATTTCAGCAAAAAATAACGATATTTCAGAGCTTGAAACAAAGCTAATTGAAAACTACAAAAACATTGACTTAAACAATGAAAAAGTAATTACTAACATAAGACAATTATCACTAATTAAATCTTCTTTATTAGCTATCGAAAGAACAATAGAAGGTCTTGAGTCTGGTTTTGAACCCGATGTTGTAATTGTCGATTTAAGAAAAGCTTGAGAAGATTTAGTTAACATCACAGGAAAAGCAGATAACGAAGAATTATTAGATTCGATGTTTAAAAATTTCTGTCTTGGAAAATAATAAATTGCAGCTAACTGCAATTTTTTATCTTTAAGACAAAGAGGATTATTTTATAATTTAAAATAAAGGAGCAAATATGAAAAAAGCACTATTAGAAGAATTTAAACAAAGAGGAATATTAAATAACATTACAAGTGAAGAAAAATTTTTAGAAATAAAAGAAAATGAAGCAATTTATGGAGGTTTTGATCCTACTGCCATTTCATTGCATTTAGGAAACTACGTTCAAATCAATACTCTTTTAAGACTGAAAAAAGCAGGAATTAAAGCAATTGCAGTTATTGGTGGAGCAACAGCGATGATTGGTGATCCTTCTTTTAAAAATGCAGAAAGACAATTATTAGATTTTGATAAAGTAGAGCAAAACAAAAAAGCAATTATCAAACAACTTGAATCATTTGGACTAGAAGTAGTTGATAACTATGATTTTTATAAAAATATGAATATTTTAGAATTCTTAAGAGTTGTAGGAAAATACTTAAATGTAAGTTATATGCTTTCAAAAGATTCTGTAGCAACAAGACTTGAAAGTGGACTTTCTTTTACTGAATTTTCATACCAACTAATCCAAGGGTGAGACTTTAATGTTTTATATGAAACTAAAAATGTTGTGGGTCAAATGGGTGGTTCTGATCAATGAGGAAACATTGTTTCTGGAACAGAAATCATCAGAAAAAAACACGGAGAAAACAACAAATCATTCGCCTTTACAACTAACCTTTTAGTTGATAAAAATGGTCAAAAATATGGAAAATCAACAGGCGGTGGTTCTTTATGATTAGATAAAAACCTAACTTCACCTTTCCAAATGTACCAATTTCTTTTAAACTCTGATGATCAAGAAATTGAAACATTACTAAAAAGACTAACCTTTTTAGATTTATCAGAAATTAATTCTCTATTAGAAAATCACAATCAAAACAAAGCTCAAAGATTAGCTCAAAAAACTTTAGCTTATGAAGTTATTAAAGATATTCACGGACAAAAAGAAGCACTTAATTCTCAAAAAATTACAGAAATTCTCTTTGCAAACAGCGACTTTTCAAAACTTGAAGCAAGTGATTTAGATCAACTAAAAAACTCAATTCCTGTTTTTGAAGCTAAAGCAACTGATTTAATTTGCAACATCCTTTTAGAAAACAAAATTGTTTCTTCTAAAAGGGAATTAAGGGAGTTTTTGGCTGCTGGAACTCTTTCAATGAACAACCAAAAAATCCAAACAGAAGACCAATTAGTTGATTCTTCAATGTTTGAGTCTAAATATGCATTAATTAAAAAAGGAAAAAGAAACTATTTCCTTTTAGAACTGAAAAAGTAGGTATAAATGAAAATAAATGAAACTTTAAAAGAAGCAGTAATCAAAGAAATTTCAGCAGAAATTTCAATTGATTACAAATACATTAATAGAGTAATTGAGTTATTAGAGCAAGATAACACAATTGCTTTTATTGCCAGATACAGAAAAGATTTTACAAATGGTTTAGATGAAGTTCAAATCAAAACCATTTTTGATCGTTATCACTATATTTATAAACTTGAAGAAAGAAAAGAAGCAATTATTAATTCTTTAAAAGAAAAAGAATTATTAACAAAAGAACTTCAAGATGCCATTATTGCAACCAAAAAAATGGTTGAGTTAGAAAACCTTTATAAACCTTATGCTTCAGGTAGAAAAACACGTGCAGCAGTAGCAATTGCTAAAGGTCTTAAACCACTTGCTGAAATTATTCTCAAAATCCCAAGAAACATCAACCTTCAACAAGAAGCTAAAAAATACATTGATCCTCAAAAAGAAGTTAATACTATTGAAGAAGCTCTTGAAGGAGCAGAAGACATCATTTCAGAAGTTGTTTCTAATGATCTTGTTTTAAGGGATAAATGAGCAGAATTGCTTTATAAGCATGCTAAATTGGTTACTAAACTTAAAGATCAACAAAAAGATGAAGAAAACAAATATAAGCTTTATTATGCTTTTTCAAAACCAATTGCCTTTATTCAAAGTTATCAAATAATGGCAATTGATCGCGCTAGTGATAAAAAAGTAATTTCTTTTTCTTTTGAGTACAAAAAAGACTTTTTAGAACAATGAGCAATTAACAAATACACTAAAAAAGTTGATTGAGAAGGTGCAAAACACATTGAAAATGCTGTTAAATCAGGTCTGAAAAGACTTTTAATTCCAAGCATTGAAAACCAAGTTTATTCAGAACTACTTCAAAAAGCGCATGACAAAAGTGCTTCAATTTTTGCTTTTAATCTTGAAAAAGTTTTATTACAAAAACCAATCAAAAACAAAGTTATTTTAGGTTGAGATCCAGCTTATGTTTCTGGATGTAAACTTGCTGTAGTTGATCAAGATAACAAAGTACTTGAAATTGCTGTTATTTACCCAACTAAACCAAGAAATGCAGCAGATTTAGAGCAAGCTAAACAAAAACTTATAGAACTAATTAATAAATACAAAATTGACTTAATTGCTGTAGGAAACGGAACAGCAAGTTGAGAAAGTGCTGATTTTATTGCAAAATTAATCAAAGAACAAAAACTTAATATTCAATTCATAATCACTCCAGAACAAGGTGCTTCTGTGTATTCTGCATCTAAAAAAGGAATCGAAGAATTTCCTGATTTATCAGTAGAACAGCGTTCTGCGATCAATATTGCAAGAAGAAACATCGATCCTTTATCTGAATTAATTAAAATTGATCCTAAAAGCATTGGTGTTGGACAATACCAACACGATATTGCTCCAAAAGTGCTTTCAGAAAAGCTTGATTATGTAGTTCAAAGTAGTGTTAACAAAGTTGGAGTCGATGTCAACACAGCTTCTGTTGAGCTACTAACTCACATTTCAGGATTTAATTTAAGAATAGCTAAAAAATTAAGAGAATATGTCGAGAAAAAACCAATTACAAACAGACAAGATTTACTAAAAGTTTCGGGAATAAACGAAAAAGTATTCCAGCAAGCTGCTGGATTCTTAAGAATTAAAGAATCAAAAGAATTTCTTGACAAAACTTCAATTCACCCTGAAATGTATGCAAACACATATAAATTACTAAAACACCTCAATATTGATTTTAATAAAGACAAAATCAATATTGACTCTTCACAAAAGAATTTAGAGAAGTTATCAAAAGAAACAGAAATTGAGTTCTTTGAAACTAAATTAATTGTTGAATCTCTTAATAATCCATTAAGAGATTACAGAGATGATTTTGAAGATCCAATCTTAAGAAATGATACAAAAACAATTGATCAAATTACTAAAGGAATGAAATTCAAAGGAATAGTAAGAAATATTACAGAATTTGGTGCTTTTGTTGAAATAGGTCTAAAAAATGATGCCTTTTTACACATCTCTAAATTAAATGCTAAAAACATTGAAGATGTTTTAAGCATTAATCAAACAATCGATGTAGAAATAGAAGATATAAACATAGAACAACAAAAAGTATCACTAAATTTACTAAATTAAGTCTAATACAAACTTAACAAGCAATTGTTAAGTTTTTTTGTTGCAGTTGTTGAAATAGCGTTTTTGAGTTGTTAACACACAAAATTTAAGGTTATTTAAAATTTTGTGGTATAACTTTAAAGTAAAAATCAAATTATAAACAAGGAGAAAAATGAACGAAATGTTTAAATGTGATTTTTGCGGTAGAGACAAAATTGGCAAAAAAACAAAATCAACATGCTTAATTAAAACTATTTCATCAAATGTTGAATATATCTGTGATGCTTGTGTGGATTTTGCAGAAGCCGTTTGCAAAAGGGCGTATAGAGGACAAGATTTCCCGACTGGTATGCCTTGATTTGGACTAAGAATGCTTTACAGAGGAGGTTTAACTAGAGCAGGTGCTCCAGAAATCCAAAAACCTCAATTTTGAATAGAAGATGACAATGAAGAACAAGAACAAGAAAACGAAACAGACACAGAAACAGAACAAGACGAAGAATAATTTTAACTAACAAAAAACAAAATCAATACAAAATTAATACCGTAAAAATCAAAATGTTATTACAAGTAATTTACATTACTTGTTTTTTTTTTTTTTTTTGTTTCTGGTGTAATTATAATAAACAAAAAAACAAAAAAGGAAAACAAAAATGAACGAAAATTTTAGTAATATTAAAACATATTCAATTTTAGATTTATTTAAATCTCTAAAAGAGGAAAGAAAATTATTCATTCCTAATTATCAAAGACCTTATTCTTGAGATGTTGATAACGCCGACCAATTATTAGAAGATCTTTGATCGTTTTATCAAAATAATAGTGATCCAAAAGGGACAAACACTTATTTCCTAGGTAGTTTAGTCATGTTCCTAAACGATGAAAAAACTCAACTAGAAATTATTGATGGTCAACAAAGACTTACAACTGTAACTTTACTGGCAAGAGCAATTTATACACTTTTAGAAGAGAACGAGATAAAAGACAAAAAAATTGATACCTTAATGGAAAAGATTTCATCAATTCTATGAGTTATTGATAATTTAACAAACGAACCAAAAGAACCAAAAGAAATGCTTTTAAATCTTGATGAAAATGTAATGGAAGAAAAGAATATATCTATTTTTAAATCCATAATTAATGGCAAAAAAATAGACGAAAAGAGCAAAGATAATTACACAAGAAATTATCTTCATTTTCTAAAAAGAATAAAAGAATTATCATCAGAAAATCAACAAGGACTTATTGATTTCTATACAATAATTATCCAAAACACTAGATTTTTTACAATTGAAGTAAATAATTTAGAAAGCGCTCTTTTAATCTTTTCAACATTAAATGATAGAGGAATACCTTTAAGCGACGAAGATATTTTTAAAGCTAATATATTTAAAAACAAAGAGAATGGCGAAGAAAAAGATAAATTCCTGAAAGATTGAAAAAGTTTAAATGAAAGTGCAAGAGAGTCCGGCGAAACAATTCAAAAATTATTTATTTACTACATGTTTTATTCTAGAGCATTAGAAAATGATATAAGTACAACAACACCAGGTCTCAGAAAATATTTCCTTGAAAAGAAAAATGATGGAAATGTTAGATTGTATGACAAAAATGTCCTAGAAACACTAAAAAGAATAAGTAAATTCTTTGATGTTATTGTTCAAAATGAAGAAATTGAAGGAGAGAATTGAACAAGCAATTTGGAAATATTAAAAAAATTAGATATTTTATATTTATATCCAAATGAGTTTTGAAAATATCCTGTAATAACATTCTATTTAACACATTCTTCAAACGAAAAATTTGAAGAAAAGTTTGATAAATTTTTAGGAAAACTAATTTATACAGTAGTTAGAAAATATGTTGAAGTTCCATCTTTAAACGGAATAAAAGCTGGCATTTTAAAACTAAATGCAAATATAGTAAATTCAATGGAGCCAGATTTTGCTTTTACGTTTGAAAGTAACGAAGACTTCAAGAAAAAAATAATTGTTCCTCACATAAACATAACATCACTAATTTTAAGAATTTTTGCATATAGTTCTGAAGAACAATTAGAACTATTACCTAAAAAAACACAAATTGAGCATATTTTACCAAGAAATTGAGATGGAATATCTGTTGAAAAATTAGGAGCAAATACAAAGAAAGAAGTAGATGCTTGTATTAAAAAAATAGGAAATCTACTACCTTTAGAAAAACCAGTTAACTCAAAAGCAAGTAATCACTTTTTAAGTGGAAAACATGAAAAGTATGAAAAAAGCTCAATTCTATATGTTTTAAAATTTAACAGAGAAAATAAAGAAAAAGACATATGAACTATAAGTGATATTGAAGAAAGAACCCTCAGAGTTCAAAATGAAATTATTGCAATTTTAGATAATTGATTTAATAAAACCGAATAGAGTTGCAATAGTCTATTGCAATTTTGGTTATTAAACAAAATTAGATATTATCTACTTTATTACAAACACAAATAATCTTTATATATTAATAAAAAGGACTTAAATATGAAAAAAACAAAAATAAAAAGAAATTTATCTTTAACTCTTTTATCATTAACTACATTTTCTGTTTTATCTACAATGAGTTGTAATTTTATAAACAAAATTGAAAAAGCAGATTCGAATCAAAATGAAGAAACCGATTTAGAACAAATTTTAAAAAATATAAATTTCAGAACAGATAAAGATTTTATAAAGGATAAAAATAAAGAAGAAAAAACCTTTACATTAGATCTCTCAAGTGTTGATGTGAAATCTATTGATTTTAAAATATCAGATGTTTTAAAAACATATATTGATGATAACAAAAATAATCAAAGAATTGTTTATAGTATGAAAAAAGTTATTTTACCAGAAACACTTGAAGAGATTGGAAACAATGTTTTTGCTGATAATAAACTTGAAACTATTGAGATTCCAGAAAGTGTTAAAACAATAGGCGCTTCTGCATTCAAAAATAATAATTTATCATCTATAACTATCCCAAATTCTGTTATTTTTCTTGGAAATGAAGTATTTTTTAAAAATCCGTTAATAAATATAAAAATTCCAAATTGACAATTGCAAGATTGAAATAAAATTTCTTCAATATCTGATTCTGAAGTTATTGAATCTGTAACAAGAGGAGAAAATAAAGAAACGATACTTAAATCCATTTTAAAAACAATTGATTTTGAAAACAATACTCGAGATATAGTGAAAGATATTAACAAAAGAGACAAAAGATACACTCTCGATTTATCTAATTTAAACATAAAAAATATCGATTTCAAAATTTCAGATTATATAAAAACGCCTTTTTCAAATCCTTGAGAAGGATTATGAAGAATTGATAAATTGCTTTTACCTGAAGGATTAGAAAACATTGGTGAACAAGCGTTTTTTGATAATGAAATAAAAGAATTGGTGTTGCCGAATTCTCTGCAAAGCATAGGTAATCAAGCTTTTGGTAGAAATAGAATTACTAATTTAAAAATGTCTAATTCAATTAAAACAATTGGAATTAAAGCTTTTGAAAGTAATTTAATAACTTCATTAAAATTACCAGATACTTTAACCAACTTAGGAGAATCTGCCTTTTTAAGTAATAGAATTACAAATCTAAAACTATCATCTTCGCTTTCAGAAATAAAGGATAGAACATTCGAACAGAATCAAATTTCAACACTTATAATTCCTAATTCTGTAGAAAAAATAGGAATAAGTGCCTTTTCATATGCTGGAATATCAACAATTGAAATCCCAGATTCGGTTAAAGAAATCAAAGACTTTGCCTTTAGCGGTAACCAAATAGCGACTTTAAACATTCCAGACTCAGTTGTTAGTTTAGGAGAATCAGCGTTTTCTCAAAATCAATTAGAAGAAGTTAAAATGTCTAATTCAATTGAAAAAGATCCAACTTCTTCCTTCTTAAATAATGACAAACTTGCATCTATAAGATGAAAAAATGGAGAAATAAAATTTCTTAAAGGAACTCTTTTAAAAGAGAAAAACAATTTAAAAAATCAAATTATTAAAGATGTTGACAATAATTCTAAAACATTTACACTTGATTTAAGTGTTTTAGACACAAAAGTAATTGATTTTAATGTTTCTGATTTTCTTAGTCAAAATAACTTTTTTGAATCAAATGATAGATATAGTATAAAAAAATTGGTATTGCCAAAATCAATAACCAAAATCGAAGGTTCTGCATTTTCTAATAATGAAATTAGCTCAGTTGAACTACCAGAAACAATTGAAAAATTAGAAAATAGTGCATTCTCTAATAATAAATTAACATCGATAAAACTGCCAAGTTCTCTTAAAGAGATAGGTGATTCAACATTTAGAGATAACAAATTATCATCAATTGAAGTTCCAGATAATGTAGTAATCGTTAGAAGTGGTGCATTTTCTAATAACTTAATAACTTCATTAAAAATAGGAAATTCAGTAAAAACAATAGAATATTCTGCTTTTGAAAATAACAAAATATCATCATTAGATATTCCTAATTCAGTTGAGTTAATTCAAAAATCAGCTTTTGCTAACAATCAAATTAAAAATATTTCCGTTTCAGCAAATACAACAATAGAAGAATATGCTTTTGACAAAGACGTATCAATAACAAGAAATTCTAACTAATAAGCCTATAACAATAAAATCACCAGCCTCGATATTCCTAATAACTTGAAAAGAATTGATGCTTTTGCTTTTATTAACAACAACATTTCTTCTGTTGATATTAAACTAAATGAAAATGAAAATTGCAAAGTAATAGAAACAGAAAACTATAAAACTATTATCAAAACCAATACAGATACAAATGAAACAATATTATTTGAAGCTGCTTTTGATTCAAAAACAGAAATCAATTTAATTAAAAAATAATCTATTAACAATAACTTCTTAAATCAAGAAGTTATTGTTTTTGTTTTATAATTTAATTGGAGGAAATATGAAACTTTATGATATTAAAAAAATTGCAAAAGAGCTAAATTACAAAATTTATCTCAAACCTTTAGTTATTTTAAATCCTTTGATTTTCAAGGATTTAGATAAATCATCTATAGAAAATTGCTTAATTGCAATTTTCTATCATGAACCAACATCAAAAGTATTTTTTATTAGCGCTAGAACTTCAATACTTCAAAAGGATTATTTTGATTTTGAATATGAAGTTTTAAAGAGTGATAATAAAGAAAACATCAATGGTTTATTTATTAATGATTCATATGTAGATACTTCAAAAATATATATGTGTGATGCATCACAATTTGAAAAAACTGATGTTGATCCATATAAGTTTTTTCAAAGTAATATCTTAAGACAAAAAGATATTATCAATATCTCTCACAAAGTAATCGATAACATCAAAAACGATCGCTTCGCTTTATTTGAAGTTGATTCACAACTTGAGTCCCAACTCAAATATGTTTCAGTTAAATTAATTGATTTATTAATTTCTAAAACAACAAACCAAACCAAAATTAATAAATTAATGAAATTAAAAGAGAAGTTTTCTTCTCCTATTGATTATATGTGAGATGATCTAATAACTGCTTGAGAGTATTTATTAGAAAATGAACTTGAAGAAAAACAATATCAAGAAGCATATGATAACTTCAAACCTCTAAGCAAACAAGAGATTGAAGAATTAATATCTAAAATGATTGCTAAAACAGAACAAATAGAGAATCAATAACTAAACAATATAACACTAAAGAGCATCAATGCTCTTTTTTGTTTTTTAGAAAAAAGGGAATAAAGAGAAACACAATAATTAGTTATATTAAGTTATTGCTTTGTTTTTTTTTTTTTTTTGTATGATTTTCTCAAAGAAGTGAAAGGAGATGAATTTTAATTTACCATGAATTAAGATTTATTTTGAAAATTATGCCAAGTGAAGAAAAAAATATTGATTTTAAGCATGAGAGAGATTCTTCGAACCTGTTAAGAGGCAAGAATATAAATTTATTAATAGGTTCTGGGTTTTTAGCTGATATTATTCCAACTCTTATTATAAAAAAAGATGATGATAATAAAAATACAAAAAAGATATTAGAATCTTTGGAACAAAAAATAAATAAAATTGTAATCAACAAAGCGAATAACAAAGATGGTGATAGTGAATATAATTTAAAATTAATAAAAATTGCATTTTATTTATATATATCAAATTCATATAAAAATTGAAAAGGCAAAACAGAAAATGAAAAAAATGAATGTGAACATGAAAAGGATAGAAGGGAATTTATTAATTCATTAATCAAACTCTTGAGAACTGAAAATAATTTTTCGCCAAAAGAAATAAATATTTTTACTACAAATTATGATCTGTGATTTGAAGATGAATTTAGTAGAATCGAAAGAGAATATAGTTATCTACAATTTAATGATGGTGGTTATGGAATATCTAAAAAATATTTTAAAATAGAAAACTATGACATAAAAATATATTTGAAAAGCGATTTTGATTTATTTTTTAACAAAGTTTCAACAATAAATTTATATAAAATGCATGGTTCTTTATCTTGAAAAAAAGACAATGATTTAATAGAAGTAAAATATGATAATAGTACTTCAGAACAACTAAAGAAATTTGAAAAACTATTAAAAAAAATAAACTCAAAATTAAAAAGTGAATATATCAATAAAAAATTAGTAATATCACTTATTAATGAAATAGATGAAAACGGACTTATTTCTAATAGTGAACAAAAAATAAAAAATATTGTTGAAATTAAAAAGGATATCGATAAATTAAATGATTGATTACAAAAACAAGCAATTGTATTTCCTTCTGTTGAAAAATTTAAAGATACAACTTTAACAAATGAGTTTTATCAAATAATAAGGAAATTTAGTTATGAAATACAAAAAGAACAAAGTATATTAATAATTTTTGGATTTTCCATGGATGATATTCATATAAAAGATATTATAAAAAAATCATTACAAAATAACTCCATTACTGTTTATTTTTTCGCTTATTCTGAAAGTGATTATCTTAAAGTTAATAATGAATTTTCAATTTACAAAAACTTTATTATTCATTATTTTCCAGATGAAGATAAAATTAATAAATCTCATTTTAAGTGTAAAGTGCATAGCTCTCACATTAGAGGTTCAACTCTTAAGTGCTTAATTAATTTCTTTCAACAAAAATATGAGGAATATTTTTAAATGAGCAATCAAGACAGACCAATAATAGGTAGAGTCTCTTACCTTGAAGCAAGAAATGTTACTTTAATAGTAAAAAAACAGTTTTCATCAGCATGACACATTATATATAAAGGTGAAAGGTTTTCGTCTTTAAAAGTTGGCGGATTCATTGGAATTACTCATGGTTATAAAATAGTCGTTTTGAAAATTCTTAAGAGTTATATAAAGGGAAACAAAAAATATGAATTAGATTCTTATGAATATTTTTATGATTCACAAAGAGAAATATTTACAGAAGTAATTGGAGAAATAGATGAAAAAGGAAATTTCAGATTAGGGAATAATTATAATATATTTTTATTTGACAATGTTGTCCCTATAAAAACAGAAGAAGTTAAAAAAATATATACAAGAAATAATCAAGGAAATAGTGATTATGATTTTGAATTTGGAATAATAAAGGAACTTAATAGTAATTTAACTCTAAATTACCAAAATTTCCTTTTGTCACATATTGGTATTTTCGGAGTTACGGGTAGTGGAAAAACAACAACTATTAAGCAATTAATTAAACAAGCAAACAAAAAAGCCGAAATTAAGAAGAACACAGAATTTATTATTATTGATACTACAGGCGAATTTTCTGATTTAGAATCTAGTGAAAAAAATGAAGTTGATAAAGAAGATTTAGAAAATATAAAAAACTCAGCAATAAGTAGTGAATTTCTAAATCTAATATTCGGTAATCCTTATGATTCTAATGTAAATGATTTTGCTAATAAATTATTAAATTATATTAATAATTCTGAAAATATAGAACAAGTAAGCTATGAAGAAATCAAGGATTTTCAAACAAGTAAAGCACAATGACAAAAATACCTAAAGTCAATTTATGAAAAATTAGAACGTGAAATATTAGATAAAAAAATAGAAAAAACCATATTCCTAAAAATTTTAAATATACTTTTAAATTTTATATCTTATGAAATGAAAAGAATTAAAGATAATGATTATATTACAGATTATTTTTATGATCATAAAACACTTCTTATATTTGAGGAATTAATTCAAACTTATAAACATTTAGAGGAATTTTGAAATTTAAAAGAAAAATTTATTCTTAAAAATGAAAATAAAATAGTTTTTAATTTAGCAAATGAAAATTGACGTATGAAACAAATAATTACATACTTGATTTGCTTATGGCAATTAAAAGAAAAACTCGAAACAACCGATCAAACTAATAAAAAGAGCTCTCACATTATAATAGATGAATTCCAGAATTTATTTGAGGGTATAGAAAATAATACAAATGATTTTATAAATAAGATTTCTCAACTATTTAAAAAAATAGCAAGAGAAGGTAGAAAATATAACTTATTTTTAATCGTTGCTTCGCAACGGCCGCATCAAATAGAAAGTACAATTATTTCGCAATTAAAAAATGTACTGCTGCACAGAACAACAAATGTAAAAGATATTAAGCAAGTTAGTGAAAATGTATATTTTTTCAATGATGAGGTTAAAAATGATTTATTCTTCTTAGAAAAAGGTAGTTTTATATTGATTTCTCCTGATTTTTATTTACCAGTTTTAATAGAGAATCAAGAAAATAAAGATACTCAAAAAGAGGAAAACACAAATAAAAAAGAAACAGAAAAGGATTAAATTATGACAATAGATGAAATACTTCTTTATATTGTGATAGTAGGCTCAATAGTGTCTACATTTATTATTATAGGAATAATTGTTGTGTCATATCTTTTAAAGAAAAAAAAGAACAACAATCAAAAAAAAGAAGAAGTTAGTGAATATATAACATATACTCAAAATCAAAGTGAATCAGAAAATTCAGAAGATGTAAAATGGTAAAACTACTATTTTATACCGTCAAAGCCAAGAGTTTACTATAAAATTACGGGCAATTAAAATCAATACATTGAATTAAAGAAATTAATACTTACATTAATTTCTTATTAATGTTTAAAAACATTTAAAGTTATAAAAATAAAAGGAGGCATTTCATGTCTAATAAAAAAACTCAAAAAAATTTTAATTACTTAATTCATAAACTTAAATCTTATGTAGCGTATTTATTTATTATTGTATCTGTTCTTACTTTTTGTGTAATTGTATTTAAAGAATTAACTATATATTTAAAAGAATTAGATATTAAAATTATTTATGACACATTAGATTATAATGAACTTATTTTTAGATAACGCAAAATTTTATTAGCAAAAAATTATGAAAGGTTATGAATTATGAAAAATAAACAAAAAAAATCAAAAAAGCTAATTCCTGTGTGATTGCTTTTAATAAGATTACCGCTTGGAACTGTTAATTGAATTTATTCGATTTATTACATATTAATTCTTCTGCCGGTTTTTATTATTTTTTCGGTCAATGTCGTACGATCGTTTTATATTAAGAACATATTTGCAAAAGATTACATGTTTCAAGTTGCAATCGTAATATTTATAATTATGTTTTTTTACATATTAATAAATCAAGTTTGAATGAATATTATTAGAAACCCTCTTTTGAAGGAAGAAGTTAAAAGATGCAAAAAAGAGAGTGTAAATTTTGATTACACAAAGTTTGTCTATCTTTTTAGAAAAAGCATAAAAAGAGGTACTTTAAACACAAAAAATTATTCACAATATTTCAAAAGTTCAACAAGTTGACAACAAAATAGACTTCTATACTTTTCACAAAAAGAAAATGAAAAAGTCATAAAAAACATAATATCAAAACAAGTTTTAATAGAAAAATTCAAAATGGAATTTGAAAAAAACCTTAGTGTAGATAAAAGGCTTGAATTCGGAGATCAAGGTCTAATTGAAATATATCGTGAAAATTTAAAAGATTATAAAAGGTTTTTATTTTCTAAATTTGAAAATGATAATATTAAAAATCAAATTATTGAGTGTAATTCCATTGAAGAAATTGCTGAAATTTTATATGAAATAGAAATGAAGAATAAAGATTAAAACTAATTAAAAGAAAGGATAAACATGAATTTCACATATTGAGATTTTCCGAATTTTAAATTATTTTGATTTGTACATATTGTCCCAAATTTCTATATAGAAATAATATTACCAGCTTTTCTTTTTATTTTCTTAATCCCTTTTATAACACTATTTGTTATGAAAACAAAAAGATTAAAAAAAGAAGAGAATCAAATTAAAAATTGGGAAGAAATTGTAGAAGATATAAAAGAAAACATAACTTTTGATGCACCACTGATCAAAAGCTCTCTTGATTTTTTCAAGACATTAAACATAAAAAATTAAATTTAAAGGATTACTATGAAAAAGAAATTAATAAACTTTATTATTCCAACAATGGCAATTAGTTCAATGGCTATTGTTTCGTGTTCACAAAACAAAATTGACAGCTTAAATGACACATGATTAGAAAAACAAATACAAACTGGAAAAATTAAAGATTATCTCATTGGATATACTGAAGAAAATGAAATATTTTATAAATTAGATTTAAGTAAAATCGAAGTAAAAAAAATTGAATTCCATGCTTTACGTGTTCTAGGAAAAAAAATAAATAAACTGTTTCTTCCAAAAAGCCTTATTTCTATAGGTGACAATGCTTTTCGTGATAACCAATTAACTTCAGTCGAAATCCCGAATTCAGTAACAACAATAGGCAAAAATGCTTTTGCTAATAACAATATTACTTCAATATCAGTCCCTGAACATTTAGGTGGATGAGCTTATGAAAATTTTGATGAAACAAAGACAAAAATAACAGTTAGATTAAAATTTGCAGATTCAAAAGAATGATCTTACACTTCAAATGAATTAGCGAATTCATTAGTACCTATAGGTGGTTGACAAGAACATTTTAAAAATTCATTTAATAACTTAAATGTAATCTTAAAACCACATACTTATCGATTGGCATATTTTGAGAAAACCCAAACACTTGGGATTGCAAATAAAGGCAATTCCCCAAGTAATCAACTATTTTCATTCAAGCCAACAATAAATGTAAAATATTTATATCACACAGGTTTTATTTCCAAAACTAAAAAATATCCAAGCCCAAACGATTTATACCTTAAATTTGATCTAAATGAAGATAAAACCAAATTAATAGTTTGAATCAGAGACAGACATGGAGTAGAGGCGACTCAAGAATTTAGTTTAAGAGTTTCAATTAATAATCAGTATTTACCACTAACAATAGAGAAAAATAAATATGAGAATCAAGAAATAGAAAAAGTTCATATTCCAAATTCAGTAACAACAATAGAAGAAAGTGCTTTTAAAAACAACAAATTAACTTCAGTCGAAATCCCGAATTCAGTAACAACAATAGCCAAATCTGCTTTTGCTAATAACAAATTAACTTCAGTCGAAATCCCAGATTCAGTAACAACAATAGCCGAATCTGCTTTTGATTATAACAACCTAACTTCAGTCAAAATCCCGAATTCAGTAACAACAATAGCCAAATCTGCTTTTGCTTATAACAACCTAACTTCAGTCGAAATCCCAGATTCAGTAACAACAATAGAAGAAAGTGCTTTTAAAAACAACAAATTAACTTCAGTCGAAATCCCAGATTCAGTAACAACAATAGCCAAATCTGCTTTTGCTGATAACAACCTAACTTCAGTCAAAATCCCAGATTCAGTAACAACAATAGACTCATATGCTTTTGAGTTTAACGGATTAACTTCAGTCGAAATCCCGAATTCAGTAACAACAATAGCCGAATCTGCTTTTGCTCATAACAACCTAACTTCAGTCAAAATCCCGAATTCAGTAACAACAATAGCCTCATATGCTTTTGAGTTTAACGGATTAACTTCAGTCGAAATCCCGAATTCAGTAACAACAATAGCCTGATCTGCTTTTGCTCATAACAACCTAACTTCAGTCAAAATCCCGAATTCAGTAACAACAATAGCCCCATATGCTTTTGCTAATAACAAATTAACTTCAGTCGAAATCCCGAATTCAGTAACAACAATAGACGAATCTGCTTTTGCTGATAACAACCTAACTTCAATATCAGTTCCTGAACACTTAAGTAAATGAGCTAATAGAACATTCGATAAATCAAAAACTCAAATAACAGTCAGACCAAAACAAAGCAATTAAACTTATAATAGATTTAAAGAATTTTATTCTTTAAATAATAATTAATATTTTAACTATTTTTATAGTTAAAAACATAAACATCTAAATTCCATCAATTAAAGGGCATTATTGCTCTTTTTTTGTATAATTTAAATATTACTTTATAAAGGGGAAAAATGTCAAAATTTATTTTTATAACAGGAGGAGTTTTATCAGGACTCGGTAAAGGGGTTTCTGCAGCTTCAATAGGTAATTTATTAAAATCAAGAGGATATAGTGTTTTTGTTTTAAAACTAGATCCCTATTTAAACATCGATCCAGGTGTTATGTCTCCATATGAACATGGAGAAGTGTATGTTACAGCTGATGGTGGTGAAACAGATTTAGATCTTGGACACTACGAAAGATTTATTAATGAAAACTTTTCAAAAGAATCAAACTACACAAGTGGTAGAATTCTTTCTAACATCTTTGAAAAAGAAAGAAAAGGACTTTATGGTGGAAAAACAGTTCAATATGTTCCGCATGTAACAAATGAAATAATTTCAGTAATTAAAAATATTGAAAAAACATACAATACAGATTTTGTTATTGTTGAAATCGGTGGAACAGTTGGAGATATTGAATCAAATCCATTTATTTATGCAATTGCACAAATGGGGAATGAAAATGATGGAAAAAACACATTTTTCATTCATGTGACATATGTGCCATTTTTACAAACATCAGGTGATTTCAAAACCAAACCAACACAAGATTCTGTTAACAAACTAAGAGGAATGGGTATTAAACCAAATATGATTCTGCTTAGAGCAGATAGTGAAGTAGATCAAGCAATTTTAGATAAAGTTGCAACAGCAACATTTATTGATTCCAAAAATGTTATTGCTGCACCAGATCTTAAAAATGTTTATGAAATGCCTCTATATCTTGAAAAAAGAAATGCTGCTTCAATTGTTTTAGATTATTTTAATCTAGAACAAAGAACACCAGATCTAAAAGCTTGAAGTGAATTTGCAAGTAAGGTAGAAAAAGATAAAAAAGCAGAACTTAAAATTAAAATGCTTGGAAAATACACAAGTTTTTCTGATGCTTATAAATCAATTAATGAAGCTCTTAAGATATCAGCAATTGATTTAGGTTATGATATTAAGCTTGAATATGTAGACTCAAACGATTTAAGTGATCAAAACAAATCAGCAATCTTAGATGATGCTGATGGAGTTGTAATCCTTCCTGGATTTGGAATCAGAGGATTTGAAGGTAAAGTTTTAGGAGCAACATACACAAGAGAAAAAAATATTCCAACATTTGGAATATGTTTAGGAATGCAAGCAATGTCAGTTGCTCAAGCAAGACTAAAAGGATTTAAATATGCAACTTCTAAAGAATTTGCAACAGATAACAAAGAAGAAGTTTATGTTTTAGATTTCATCAAAGGAAAAAACGCTGATGATCAAATGGGAGGAACGCTGAGATTAGGTGCTTCTGAAACAGTGTTTAAAGAAGATAGTTTGATAGCAAAATACTATCAAACTACAACTGTGTTTGAAAGACACCGTCACCGTTATGAAATTCAAGAAAAATTCATTCCTTTATTAGAAGATGAAAACTTCAGTTTTTCTGGATACCATCCAGAACTAAAACTGGTTGAGTCTTGTGAAGACAAATCAAAAGATTTCTATATTGGAGTTCAATACCACCCAGAATTTACAGCAAGACCACTAAACCCACATAAACTATTCAGTGCTTTTTTACTAAAAGCAGCAGAAAGAAAAAATGGAAAAAAATAATTTAAATATAAATGGTTTTAAAGATTTTGATTTAGATAAAGGTCTAAATCAAAATCAATATCAAAACCAAATTCAAAAATATGGTAAAAACGAATTAACAAATAAAAAGAAAACCCCTTTAATTATTAAGTTTCTTAAGCAATTTGTTGAACCAATGATTATTTTATTATTAATTGCTTCAGCACTTGCTTTAGGAATAGCAATTTATGAATCAATTTATGGACATCCAAGACCACTAATTGAAGTAGTTGTCAGTTATGTAGAACCATTTGTAATTCTCTTTATTGTTGTATTAAACGCAATCTTTGGTTTAATACAAGAAAATAAAGCAGAAAAATCAATTGAGTCGCTGATGTCGCTGAGTTCCCCAACATCACGTGTAATCAGAAATGGCCAAGATATCATTGTTGACACAAAAGATGTTACAGTTGGTGATATTCTTTTAATAGAAGCAGGAAATACAATTGGAGCTGATGGAATTTTAATCAACTCAGCCCAATTAGAAGTTGAAGAATCAATTCTAACAGGAGAATCCTTAAGTGTTTACAAAAAGAACATCTCACCTAATGAATTTAGTTGAGAAGTTTCAGAAGAAACACAAGTTTATTCAGGAACTTTTGTAATCAATGGACGTGCAAAAGTTCTTGTTACAAACATTGGAATGCAAACAAGACTTGGAAGCATTGCCAACCTTTTAAATGCAGAACAAGAAAAATTAACACCACTGCAATCAAAACTTGCAAAGCTATCTAAAAACATTGGTATTGCATCAGCTTTATTATGTGTTTTAACATTCTTTATTTACATTTTCTTAGTTGCTTCAGGAAATTGAGCAACTGGATGATCAAAAGCAATAATTATTGCGATTACTCTTGCAATTGGAACAATCCCTGAAGGTTTAGTTCCAATTGTTACAGTTATTCTTTCTTTTGGAGTTAAAAGACTAGCAAAACAAAATGCTTTAGTTAAAAAACTACCAGCAGCAGAAACATTAGGTAATGTTTCAATTATCTGTTCTGATAAAACAGGAACACTAACTCAAAACAAAATGAAAGTTGTTGATTTCTATACAACAGATACAACTAATCAAAAAGACTTTTTTGAAAAGTTTATTTTATGTACAGATGCCAACTACAACAAAAACGAAAACAATGAAGTTGTTTTAGTTGGAGATCCAACAGAAACAGCCATTGTACAATATGGACTTGATAACTCAATTGACAAAAATCAATTGATACAACAATACAAAAGACTAGCTGAACTACCTTTTGATTCAGATAGAAAAATGATGACTGTGTTTATTAAACAAGATAATAAATATATCTCAATTACAAAAGGTGCTCCAGATGTTATTTTTGGACGCTCAAACAACTTTAAAAATGATTATGAAACAGTTAATCACTCATTTGCAGACCAAGCTCTAAGAGTGCTTGCTCTTGCAATTAGAGAATGAGATCAAATTCCAAGCGATCTTAGTTCAGATAACATAGAACAAAACATGCAATTTGTAGGATTAATCGGAATGATTGATCCTCCTCGTGAAGAAGTAAGAGACTCAATTAGAATTGCAAAAGAAGCTGGAATTAAAACCGTGATGATCACAGGAGACTACAAAAACACAGCTCAAGCAATTGCTAAAGATCTTAAAATCATTGAAGATGAAAATGATTTAGTTCTTACAGGAGCAGAACTAAGAGCAATGAGCGATCAAGAACTTGCTCAAAATATTGAAAAATATGCTGTTTTTGCTCGGGTAAGTCCTGAAGACAAAATCAGAATAGTCAAAGCATGACAATCAAAAAACAAAGTAGTTTCAATGACTGGAGATGGTGTAAACGATGCTCCAGCACTAAAAGCGGCCGACATTGGTTGTGCAATGGGAATCACAGGAACTGATGTTTCTAAACAAGCAGCAGATATGGTCTTAACAGACGATAACTTCTCTACAATTGTAGGGGCTGTTAAAGAAGGAAGATCAATCCTTTATAGTATTAAAAGATTGATGATCTTCTTATTTACAACAAACCTAACAGCTCTATTAGTAACACTATTAGGAATGTTGATTTTCAACACAAATCCACTATCCTCACTGCAAATCCTGTGAATCAATGTTATTTCAGAAACATTTCCAGGAATTGCACTGGGTCTTAATGAAGCAAAACACAATTTAATGAATCAACCACCCGTTTCTAAAAATGCTTCCATTTTAGATAAACAGATGATTATTAAAATTGCTTTATTATCAATTATTACAACAACACTAACACTTAGTGCATTCTATTTAGGAGCAGCAAGTGGATTATCAAGCTTTGATTTTAATGTAATCAAAGATTCAATTAATAGTGAACTTGGTAAAGATGCTTATCATTTAGCTTCTTTATCAGCATTTATGACTTTAGGATTTATATTATCACTAAACTCAATTATTTTAAGAAGTTCAGAGTCTCTATACAAACAAAAATGAAATGACATCAAATTCGTTTTATTTGCCTTTGTAGTAAGCATTATTGTTTTATTACCAGTAAGCTACATTCCAGGACTTTCAAGTGTCTTCAACATGAACTTCTATGTTAAAACATCAAATAACTGAATTTTCTGAATTCCATTTATTTTTGGAATCATTCCATTTATTGGAGTTGAACTTACTAAAACAGTCAAAGAATTAGTTCTTAAAAACAATCACAACACACCAAAAACAGCAAAAGCATAATTTGCTGTTTTTTTAGTACTTGAGCTTGCTGTAGTCCAAAAGTTGCATTTTTTGTGTGTTTTTGGCTATTTTTTGTTCTTTTAGTTACTTTTAGTTGCTTTTGTGTTATATATTAAATAACTATATTTTAATTTAAGGAGACATTATGGATAAAGACAAAAAAGAAAAAAGACTAAAAGAATTAAGTGAATTACAATACAAAGTAACTCAAGAATCATATACGGAAAGACCTTTTAGTAACGAATATGATAAACACTTTGAAAAAGGTATTTATGTAGATATAGTGGATGGAACACCACTATTTATGTCAGATGATAAATTTGATTCAGGATGTGGATGACCTGCATTTTCAAAACCAATTGACAAAAGCATTTTAAGCGAAGTTATGGACTACAGCCACAACATGACAAGAGTAGAAGTTAGATCTACAAATGCAGACTCACACTTAGGACACGTTTTTACAGATGGACCAAAAGATAAAGGCGGTTTAAGATACTGCATTAACTCTGCATCATTAGAATTTGTTGCTTATGATGAGCTAGATGCAAGAGGATATTCAGAATACAAAGCATTATTTGATAAAAAATAAGCTGTTTATTGTCTGTAAATGCTATAATTTAAATAATGAAAACAAACACATTAAACTTCTTCAATAAAACAAGCTATCCTTTTAGATACAAAAAGGAATTTGAGCAGATTCTTAACCTTGCAAAAGAGGAATTTAAGCACAAAAAAAATATCTCTGTTGACGTTTTATTAACAGACAACGAACACATTAGAGAGATTTCAAAAAACACAAGAAACAAAGACAAAGCAACAGATATTCTTTCTTTTCCAACAAACTTTGATGACTTTAAATTCCTTGATTTTACCCCAATTGGCGAAATAATCATTTCTCATCAAAAAGTAAGAGCGCAAGCTGAAGAATATGGACACTCAGTTAAAAGAGAATTTTGCTATTTATTTGCTCATGGATTAACTCATTTATTTGGGTTTGATCACTTAACAAAAGAAGAAGAAGACGAAATGAATCGTCATGTTGATAATATGATGAAAAAAATGGAGATTTACAGATAATGTACGAAAAACTAATAAAACTTTTAAAAAATTCTTATTCACCTTACTCAAACTTTGCAGTTGCAGCCATTTTAAAAGACAAAGACGGTAAAGAATGAAATGGTGTTAATGTTGAAAATGCTGCATATCCTTCTGGATTATGTGCTGAAAGAAGCGCACTTTTTGGAGCTATTTCATATGGTTTCAAAGCTAAAGAAATAACAGAAATTCACATCATTTCCAAAAGCGATAACTACATCTCTCCTTGTGCTGGATGTAGACAAGTAATGACAGAACTAATGCCATTAGATGGTAAAGTTTATCAATACACAAATGATGGAAAATACAGACTAAACACTGTATTAGAACTTGTTCCATTCCCAATCCAAGAGGAAGATATTAAATAATGAAAGTTTGCTTTGTTTCAATCGTTGGTAGACCTAATGTTGGTAAATCCTCTTTGTTAAACGAAATTCTAGACTACAACCTCTCAATTGTTACAGATAAACCACAAACAACAAGAGATCAAATTAATGGAATTTATAATGAAGAAGGTTATCAAATAGTTTTTGTTGATACTCCAGGTATTCACAAAAACCAACAAAAATTAGGTGAAATCCTAAACAAAAACTCTTTTGATGCAATTAAAGAAACTGATTTAGTTTTATTTTTACAACCAGCAAACGAAGAAATTGGTAAAGGTGATCGTTTAATTATTGAAAAATTAAACGGTATTGAAAACAAAATTGCTTTAATTACAAAAGTTGATTTAGTTGATCAAAAAGAAGAACTAGATCAAAAAGCAGCTCAACTAAAAGAACTTGGATTCAAAACAATTTTAGGTACTTCTGTTAACTACAAACAAACACTAACAGACTTAATTGAAGAAATTAAAAAGTATGCTTATGAAGATAATGCATATTATTCTACAGAAGACATCACAGATAAAAGTATGCGTTTTATTGCAAAAGAAATTATTAGAAAAAACGCAATTAATCTTTTAAGAGATGAACTTCCACACAATATTGCTGTAGTGATTGATGATTTTAATGAATCACAAGAAGATGTGATTGAAATTGATTGTACAATTTATGTTGCAAGAGATTCTCAAAAGGGAATTGTAATTGGAAAAGGTGCTTCAATGATCAAAAAAATTGGAGCTAATTCAAGAGCGGAACTAGAAGAATCTTTTGGAACTAAAATCATTTTAAGAACAAATGTTAAAGTTAATAAAGGTTGAGTAAATAAAGAAAAAGAACTTAAGAAAATGGGTTATTAGTATAAAAAGTGGCTGAATAATACGTCTTAGCGTATAAGGCATGTATGCTCGAGTTTGGAATAGCTTCATAGGCATTGTATTGTCGAAGAGTATATAGTGGAACTAAGGTTTATAGATCTTAAATAGCTTAGCAAAATGGGTTGCAGGTCTATTGATTGCTGTGGTGGCAACTTTGGGACGATACCAACTGTGATTTCCTGTTGACAACTCGTGAGAGTAATATAACATTTCTGTGCTAGGGCAAGACTGAGAATCAGGAAAAGTGTAGTCATAAGCAAGGTCTTTGGAGAAATCCCGACTTAACACATCGACTAGCTATCGATGTGGTCGTGTATGAATAAAGGTTTATAAATTTTACTTGGAGCAGTTGACTACTGCTTCCTTTTTTATTCTTTTTTTAAATTTTAGATAAAGTTATATAATTTACAAAAGGATAAAAATGATTACAAAACAAACAATGCAAGACTTTTTAGAACAAGAATACGCAAAAAAATACTTTATTGATTTGCTTGCTCAAATCAACCAAATTAGACTAAAACACACTGTTTTTCCTTTACAAAAGGATTTATTAAGAGTGTTTGAGGTTACTAATTTTGATGATCTTAAAGTCGTTGTTATAGGTCAAGATCCTTATCACCAGCCAAATCAAGCTGATGGTTTAGCATTTTCTTCTCAAGACACAAAATTACCAAAATCCCTTTTTAATATCTATAAAGAAATAAAGAAAGATTACAGCGATTTTTCTAAAAAAGATGCTGATTTATCCAACTGAGCAAAACAAGGTGTTTTGCTTTTGAACAGAGTTATGAGTGTTAGTGAATCACAACCAGGAAGCCACTATAAATTAGGTTGAGAAGTATTTACAAAGGCTGTTTTAGACTTCATTGTTCAAAACCAAAATAACACAATTTTCCTTTTGTTAGGTGCTAAAGCACAGGAAATTGAAAAAGAAATTGATTTGTCTAATCAAATAATAATTAAGCTTTCCCATCCTTCGCCATTGAGCTATCGTAGAAGTTTTGAAAACTCACGTGTTTTCAAAAAGATCAACGAGATTTTAGAGCAAAACAACAGAGAAATAATCGACTGAAACAAATAGAAAAAAGTGCTACAAAAGCACTTTTTTGATTATTGATTTTGTTCTTCAATAAAGGATTTTTCCTCTTTTTTGGAAAGTTTTTTAATTTTGATTGGAGTGTCTTTGATGTAAGAATTAATTCTTTGACAGTGGTGAGCAATCCTTTCAAAAGTTCTTAAAAGACGACTGTAATCAAAATCTTTTTCTAACTGTTTTTGACCTATTTCTGTTTTAAGTCTTTCAATATTTAGTTTTGAAAATTCAAGACTTAAAGCATCAAGGTTGTTTTTTAGTTTGTCAATGAAGTCGCCTTTTTCTTTTGTGTATTCATCTAATTGATCAACAGCATTAGAAAGAAGTGTTTTAATGATTTTGAGTAACTCTTTTGATTCTGTGAGAATTTCTTCTTCAAGTTCAAAACCGTTTTCTGATTTGCTATTTTCTACTTTAGCAAACTCTTCGATAATCTTTTGTCCAAGTCCCATTATTTTATCAACTGAACGAGCTGATAAAATAAGTGAGAGGTGAAGTTTTCCTTCTGCTTTAGTTAGATTTGTTGAGCTGATTTTGATTAAATAATCATAAATAGAAGTTCTTGTGTTTTCAATTACTTGCTCTAAGTATTGATAACGCTTTGTTGCTTTAGAACTTCTTGTTTCAATGTATTCTTCAATTAAAGAAATACCTTCTTTAGAAATTAAAGCTTGTGTATAAAGTGCTTTTTTAGCTGAACTAAGGGCTAAAAAGGTGTTTTGTTTGATTAGTTCAACTGGAAGAATAATATTGAACTCATCACCTGCGTTTTTGTCTTTAACAATTTTATTAACTAGCAATTCAAGATATTTAATTAATCAGAAGAAAATTGCTACTAATAAAATGTTGAATAGTAAGTGAGAAATAGATAACTGAAGTGCTTTTTGGCTATCAGGAATCATTAATCTTATTAGATCTGCAAAGTAGCTAAATGGATATAAGAAAGGAAGTAATAATAGTGATATTGAGAGATTGGTCAATCCTCAAACAAGAGCAATTTTTTTGGAGTTTGCATTACCAGATGCAAACGCTACAATTAGCCCTGTGACAGTTGTTCCAATGTTTGAACCAAACACAAGAGCAATTGCTGAATTAAGACTTAAAACTGATGTGCTTTCGTTATAAATTATTTGATAAAGTGTTACAGTTGCTGATGATGATTGCAATATTCCTGTAAGTCCAAAAGAGAAAATAAAGGATAATCAAGGGTTTTTGGCAACTACACTAATAATATCTCTAAAGCCATCTGATTTCACAATTTCTTTAGAAGCACTTGAAAGAACTTTTAGTGAAAAGAAAATCATACCAATAGATAAGATAATTAAGAAAGCATTTACTAAATTATCTTTTTTAACTAATATTCAACCAAACACACCAATTACCATGAATAAAATGAAATAATCAGTGAATGCAAAGGCTGACTGGAACGAAACAATTAAAGAAGTTGTTGCAGTTCCGATATTTGCTCCTAATAAAAAGGCAATAGCAACTCTTAAACCAATGAATTTAGCTGCTAAAAGCCCCATAATCAGGGCTACAGCACCATCAGAAGACTGAATGAGTGTTGTAATTAATGCTCCAATAATTAGAGCAATAAAGTTATTTTTTGATAAAGACTTTAGAATCTTTTTAAACTTTGTATTTCCTAAAGTTTTTAAAGAAGTTGACATTCTTTTTGTTGAAAAGATAAAGAGAGCTAAACTTGCTAAAGCACAAATTATAGCTAAAGAAAGAGTTTCAAATCTCATAAATTTTATTAGCCTGTTTATTTGTTAAACAGATTCATTAAACCTCCGCCACCGTTTTTAGACATTTCTTTCATTCTTTTTGAAAACATTTCAAATTCATTTACAAGTTGATTGTATTCTTGGTTTGAACGTCCAGAACCTTTAATAATTCTGTTTTTTCTTGAAGCGTTTTTAAGAAGTTTTGGGTTTTTTCTTTCTTCAATTGTCATTGAAGAAATTAAGATTTCATATAATCTGATTTTGTCATCAACTCCGTCCATTTTGGTTAGGTCAATGTTTTTTGGTAATCCTGGAATTAGTTTTAGTAATTTTGAGAATTTACCCATTTTTTTCATTTGTCCAAGTGATTCAAGAAGATCATCAAGGTTGAAGTTTCCGCTTAAAAACTTTTTACCAAGTTTTTCAGCTTTGTTTTTATCGATTACTTCTTCAGCTTTTTCAATTAAGCTTAAAACATCTCCCATTCCTAAAATTCTGTCTGCCATTCTGTCTGGATGGAATAGATCGAAGTTTGAAATTTTTTCTCCAGTACCAATAAATGCGATCGGGATGTTAATTATTTTTGCAATTGAAAAGGCAGCTCCACCTCTTGCATCAGAGTCTAATTTTGTAATAATTGATGCTGTAAGTTTTAGATATTCATCAAAAGTTTTTGCAACATTGATGATGTCTTGTCCTGAAAGCGAATCGCTAACAAAAAAGATTTCATCTGGTCTTGCAATTTCTTTAATGTTAATTAATTCTTGCATTAGTTTTTCATCAATAGATAAACGACCTGCTGTATCGATTACTACAAAATCATAGTTTTCTTCTTTGGCTTTTTTAAGTCCGTTTGTTACAATGTCTTCAGCACTTTTGTTATCTTTTTCACTATAAACATCAATGTTAATTTGTTTTCCTAAAACAATTAATTGATCAATCGCTGCAGGTCTGTAAATATCTGCTGCAATCATTAAAGGTTTTTGAATTGCTTTTTTCTTTAAAAAGTAGTGAACTAATTTTGCTGTTGATGTTGTTTTACCAGAACCTTGTAGCCCAGTCATCATAATTACAGTTCTTGGAGTTGATAATTTAAGTTCTTTGGTTTTACCTCCAAGAATCTTAACAAGCTCTTCATGAACTATTTTTACCATTTGTTGTCCAGGGTTTAATTTACCAATAATTTCTGAACCAATTGCTTTTTCTTTTACTTCCTTTATAAATTCTTTTACAACACTTAAATTAACGTCAGCCTCTAATAAAGCTAACTTAATTTCTCTTGTAATTGCTAAAATATCTTCTTCCTGTAAAACTGTTTTTACAGAAGCTTTTTCCATAGCTTTTTGTATTCTTTTTCCTAAAAAATCTAACATATTAATTTAAATTATAATAAATAAAGAAAAAATAAGAAAAATAAATCTTATTAAAAGTGAAAAAATAAGACAAATTAGGTTTAAAAGCACGCTTTTATTTTAACTAAAATATGCATAAATCCTGTATTTTAGTAAAAATAAAGTATTTTTAGACAATTGTTATTTATTTGTGTTTAAGATTAAAATTTGCAATAAAAAATAGCGTCATTATTAGTTTAAATCAATAATTAGTTTATAATATTATAAATATATTTATAAAGGAGAAAATATGGAAAAAATAACAATTATTGGTTCAGGGGCTATGGGGACAGCTCTTGCAAAAGTAATCTATGATTCAGGTTTTCAAAATATTTTAATTTATGGAATTGATCAAAAGGAATTAAGTGATCTAAAAGAAGGAAAAAACACAAAATATTTCCCAGAAACAACAAAATTACCTGAATTTAATACAACAACTTCACTAAAAGAAGCTTTAGATGGTGTGAGTTATATTGTTTTTGCAATTCCATCTAAGTTTGCTAATGTTGTTTTTAAAGATATTTTAGCTAATTTAAATTCTAAAGTAAGTGTTATAAATGCTGCAAAAGGATTCTATCCAGGAACTAATCTTTCTTTACAAGAAGGGCTAAAAATGGAAGCAAAAGGAAATGAAAATATAGAAGCTGTAGTTTCTTTATTAGGTCCTTCACATGCTGAAGAAATCGTTAGAGAGCAACTTACAGCAGTTGCTT
This sequence comes from Mycoplasma procyoni, assembly GCF_017052595.1. Classification (GTDB taxonomy): domain Bacteria; phylum Bacillota_I; class Bacilli_A; order Mycoplasmatales; family Metamycoplasmataceae; genus Mesomycoplasma_A; species Mesomycoplasma_A procyoni. Next base: position 11,239 of record NZ_JAFIDB010000001.1, on the reverse strand, counting down.
TAGTAGAAAATGATCTTTCTAAGGCTTCAAAGGTACAAAAATTATTTAACAACGACTATTTTAGAACTTATTTACAAACAGACGAGATTGGTTCAGAAGTTGGTGGAGCTTATAAAAACATTTTAGCGATTGCTTCAGGAATGCTACATGCTTCTGGTTATGGAATTAACACAGCTGCCGCTCTTTTGACAAGAGGACTTGCAGAAGCAAGAAGATTTAATAAAGAACTAGGTGGTCAAGATACAACACTGATGGGTCTTACAGGAATTGGAGATCTAATTGTTACAGCACTTTCACCTCTATCAAGAAACTTTAGTTTTGGAAAACAATTCATTGAACAGGGAAAAGAAGCACTTTCAACACAAACTACAGTTGAAGGTTTAACAGCAATTAATTCAGTTATTGAAATTGCAAAAAGAAAAAACATTGATTTACCAATCGTTTTTGCTCTAAATGAAGTTTTAAACTTTAGAATGACTTTCAAAGAAGTTACAGAAAAAATCTGACAAAGGGAACTAAAATCAGAATAAAATGAAAATAATTACCAAAAACAAAATAGCTAATTTTGATTATGAAATTTTAGATAAATATGAGTGTGGAATCTCTTTAATGGGCTGAGAAGTTAAATCAATTAGAGCTCAAAACGTTAATTTAAAAGGGTCTTTTGCTTATTTTAAAGACAACGAATTATATTTATCAAACATGCACGTTTCCCTTTATATGGCTGTAAAAGGTGATGAAATCAGATCAAGAAAACTCCTTTTACACAAACAAGAATTAAAGAGAATCAAAGACAAACAGCAACAACAAGGACTTACATTAGTTCCTTTAAGTCTCTATTGAACTCCTAAAAGTAAAATTAAAGTTGAACTCGCTCTTGCAAAAGGAAAAAACAAACAAGATAAAAGAGAAACTATCAAAAAAAGAGACCAAGAAAGAGAATTAAGAAAAGAAATGAGATTTTAGCTTTGAGATTAAAGTATAATTAAAGAAATTACGGAGGAATTATGGATTACAAAAGCATTAAAACACTTGAAGATCTAAAGCTTGCTAAAAACAAGTTTTATGGTCCAGAAGGTGAAATTTCTAAACTTACAAACTTACTAAAAACAGTTTCAGGTCCTGAAAAAGCTGAAATTGGAAAGAAAATTAAAGCACTAAAAGAAGAGGCGGAACAAGAGTTTCAAGATGCTCTAAAAAGAATTGAAGAACAAAAAATCAAAGAAAAAATTGAAAATGAATGAGTTGATGTTAATGAGCCATTAAGCTCTTCTTCATCTCTACACCCAATTACTTTAGTTGCAAACAGAATTGAAACTTGATTCTTAGAAAATGGATATTTTAGATTTTATGACAGCGAAATCGTGAGTGATGAATACAACTTTGAAAGACTAAACATCGAAAAAGATCACCCAGCAAGAGAAATGCAAGATTCTCTTTACATCGATGAAAATACACTATTAAGAACTCACAATACAGGAATAAGTGCAAAAGTACTTGAAATGTTTAAAAATGAAGCCTTTTCTCAATTTTCAATTGGAAAAGTTTATAGAAATGATGAAGATGATCAAACACACTCTCACCAATTTACTCAAGTTGACTTTGTTTCAGTAGGTTATTTAAACATCAAAAACCTTGTTTGAACCCTAAAATCCTTTTTATCATACGTTTTAGAATCTGATGTTGAAATCAGAATGAGACCTTCTTATTTCCCTTTTACAGAGCCTTCTGTAGAGGTTGATGTGTTCTATAAAAACAGATGAATCGAAATTTTAGGTGCTGGAATGCTGCATAAAAAAGTTTTAGAAAAAGCAGGGTACACAAACGATATGAACGGATTTGCAGCTGGAATCGGACTTGAAAGAATTGCAATGATCAAATACCAAATTTCAGACATTAGAGAACTATACAGAAACGATTTAAGATTTTTAAATCAATTCAGAAAGGATAGATAATGATTTTTTCTTTAAATAAACTAAAACAACTTGCAAACATTGAAAAAGTTGAACTTCAAAGCATCATCAAAGCCATTAACTCAATTGGTTTTGAGGTTGAAGACTACTGAAAATTCAGCGAAGTTCAAGGTATTAAATTTGGTTATGTAAAAAACATCTACAAAAATCCTAATGCAGACAAATTAAACGTTTGTGAAATTAAGTTTGCAGATCAAGATCGTGTGATTCAAACAGTTGCAACTAATGTTAAACAAGGTGATTATTTAATGGCTTTTGTTCCAGGTTCAACAAATGGAAAAATGGTTTTTGACAAAAAAGTTCTTCAGGGAATCGAGTCTGAAGGAATGCTTGTTTCTTTAAATGAACTTGGATTTAATCCAGAATATGTTTGAGACGAATATAAAGAAGGAATCTTTACTTTTGGTGAAGTTGACTTAAATTTAGACCCCGTTAAATACTTCTCAATTGATGATTATTTAATTGATATTAAAATCCTTTCTAACCGTTCAGATGCTAATTCTTATTTAGTTATGGCAAGAGAATTAGCCGCTTATTTCCTTGAAAATTTCAATGATTTAGAATTTACAAAAGCAACTTTTGAATCAAACTTCAAAATCGAAAATGGACACGGAAAATTAAGCGGTTTAGAAGCAAAAGTTGATCCAAGTTTCAAATTATGCTTAAAAGATTCTTTATTATTAACAAAATCAAACATCAAACTAATTAACCCAATTGTTGATTTAACTAACTTAACATTAATCATGACAGGAATGCCTGTGCATGCTTATGACAAATCAAAAATTAACTTAGGAATTAAACCTCAATTATTCTCATCAGAATTTGAGATTTTAGGTAAAAAAGTAATAAACTTTGAAAATGCTTTAGGAATTGTCGATTCTAAAAACCAAGTAGTTTCTTTAGCTGGTGTTATGGGTGGGGAAAAAACAGGAATTGACTCAAATTCAAAAGAAGTTATTTTTGAAATCGGAAACTTCCCAATCAAAGACGTTAGAGCAACTCAAAAGCAACTAAAACTTGACTCAAATGCTTTTAAACAATCTTCTAAAAAGATTTCTTATGGAACAATGGAGTTAGCTCACAAGTTTTTATCAAACCGCTTAAGCGACTTCTCTGCTCCTATTAATTTTGAGCAAAATACACAAAAATCCTTTATTTTTGACAAAGAATTTTTAGACAGACTAACAGGATTTAACATTTCAGGAATGGGGAAATTTAGAAAAGTTCTTGATTCACTGCAAATTTTAGGATTTAAATTCCAAGATGACAAAGTGTTTATCCCTTCATATCGTCATGATATTGAAGATATGGATGATATGTTAGAAGAAGTTATGAGATTCTACAGTTATGAACTACAAGGTTCTCAACCTGCTCTAACAACATTCAAAGTTCAAAAAAGAATTGATACTAAAGAAATCATTTCTGGATGTGGTTTCCAAGAAGTTTGAACTTACACATTAATTTCAAAAGAAAAAAATGTTTTCAATCCTTTTGATTTTAAAAACAACATTAGCCTTCAAACTTTCGTTTCTAAAGAAAGAGAAGAAATTAGAAACTCACTTGCAATTTCATTAGCTGAAGTTATTGAATACAATCAAAAAAGAAAAATGGAAGATATCAACATTTTTGAAATTGGAACAGTTAATGAATACAAAAACGTTTTAGCTCTTGCTTCAACAACAAAATCATTTAATGATCTAAAACAAGTTTTAATTAATAATGTTTCTTCAAAACTAGTTTTCAAAAGAGCAACAGAACAACAATTCCACCCAGGAGTAAGTGCAAAAATTTTCTATAATGACACATTAGTGGGGTGAATCGGAAAAATTTCTCCATATTTAAATGTTTCAGATGCTTATTTTGCAGAAATTAATTTAGATGCTTTTGAGTCCAAAGTTGCTGTTTTTGAACAATACAATAGCGACCCTCTAAAATCTCGTGATATTACCTTCAGTTTAGGTCTTAAAGACTCACTAGAACAAACAATTAATGAACTAAAAGAATTAACAGAAAACAAACATTTTTCAATTAAAATCAAAGATATTTTTGTTAAAGATGATCTTAAAAAAGTTACTTTAAACATCATTTGTGATGATGAAGTGATGAAAAAAATCGACCAAAAATACAACAACTAAAACTAAAAATTCTCACTATTTTCAAACTTAGGCTTGAAGAAGTGAGAATTTTTTCTTAATAAAAATGCCCAATTATAAATTTTTTTAGTATAATTTAAAAATCATTTATAAAGAAGGAGACACTATGATTGAAGAACTAAGAAGACAGATTTTAGAAAAAATATCATCTATTCCAGGTGTTTATGGATTTTCAGAAATCGATTATTCAGATCAAAACGAGTCTCAAGTTTTAGCAAAAGAAGATTGAGATAAATCAATTGTGATTATGGACGGAATTAATGGTTTAAAAATTAATTTAGGTATCATTTTGGTTTTTTCAGCAAATGCCAGAACTGTGATTGAAGAAATTAGATCATTGTTAGATTTTTATCTTCAACAAAACAAACTAAAATTAGGAACTTTAAATGTTCAAGTGAAAGGGGTTAAGATATAAATGAATATGCTTAACGGGGATTTATACTTAAAAATGTTAGTTTCAGGGGTTAATAACCTAACTAACGGAAAAGAAAAAATTAATGCACTAAATGTTTTTCCAGTTCCAGATGGTGATACAGGAAGCAATATGGCGATTACTGCTTCTTCAGGTGTAAAAGGATTAGAACAAAAAACAAACACAAATCTTGGAGAGATTTCTCAAACAATTTCTCGTAATATGCTTTTAGGTGCTCGCGGTAACTCTGGAGTTATTCTTTCTCAAATTTTCAGAGGTTTTGCCGATTCCTTTGCATCAAAAAGCGAAGTAAACGGATTTCAATTAGTTGAAGCTTTCAGAGCTGCAACAACAAAAGCATACTCTTCAGTTTTAAAGCCAATTGAAGGAACAATTTTAACAGTTATTAGAGAAACTACAGAGACTCTTGAAAAAACAATAACACCAAAAACTTCTATAGAAGGAATTTTTGAGTTAGCAATTAAAGCTGCTAAAAAAAGCTCAAACAACACACAAAATTTACTACCAGTTCTAAAACAAGTTGGGGTTAATGACTCTGGTGGTGAAGGATTTATTTTAGTTCTTGAAGGAATGCACAAATATTTAATTGGTTCTCCTGTTGAAATCAGTGATGAAGCGGTAAATATTTCTGAATTTGTTAGTGATACTGAAATTTATGATGGTGAATTTGGTTACTGTACAGAGTTTATTATCGAGTTAAAAAACCCTAAAAAATTCGTTAAGGATGATTTAGTTGCTCAAGTTTCAAAATATGCCAACTCTTTAGTAGTTGTGCAAGATGGTGATTGAGTTAAGGTTCATGGACACGCTCTAAAACCAGGTAATTTATTAAATGCTGCTCAAAAATACGGTGAGTTTATTAAAATAAAATCAGAAAACATGACACTGCAAGCTAATGAATCTAAAAACATTGCAGATGATTCTAAAAACAATGCTAAAAAGGTTAAATCAGGTATTGTTTCATGTAATACAGGGCAAGGAATCATCAATGTCATGAAAGAAAATGGAGCGCACTTTATTATAGAAGGTGGACAATCAAACAACCCTTCTATTAACGATATTATTCAAGCTATTAAGTCTGTAAATGCTGAGTGTGTGTTTGTTTTACCAAACAACTCAAACATTATGTTAAGTGCACAACAAGCTGTACAAACAATTACAGATAAAAAGGTAGTAATTATTCCTACAAAAACACAACTACAGGGAATTAGTGCTATTTTCAACTTCAATGAGGAATCTTCTTGAAAAGAAAACAAAGAATTAATGGAAGATGCTATTAGATCTGTTGATTCAGGAGAAGTTACAACAGCTTCAAGAACAACAGAGCTAGACGGAGTTAAAATTAAAGAAGGACAATTCTTGTCTATTGCTAATGGAAAAGTAGTTGCTTCTGTTGAATCATTTATTGATGCAGCTAAAAAAGTTGTGGACAAAATGATCAAAAAGGACAGTGAATTAGTAACTATTTACTTTGGAACTGATGCTACAAAAGTGGATGCCAAAGAAGTTGCTAACTATATTGAAACAAATTACGACGTTGAAGTGGAAATTAACAACGGTGAACAAAAACTATACCACTTCTTAATTGCTATTGAATAGGAGTTTATAATGAAAAAAATTGCTTTTGACTTAATGGGAAATGATAACGGAGTAAAGCCAGGTGTTGAATCGGCTTTGCTTTTTATTCAAAAAAACCCTGATTATAAAATATTTTTAGTAGGAAACGAACAAGAAATCAAACAATATTTAACACAAGATAGCGAGCAAATCGAAATTATAAATGTTGAAAAAGTTGTTGAAAAAAATGAAACAAACATCAGAGCTTTAGCTAGAGAAACTACATCAATGTCTGTTACAATGGATTTATTGCTTGAAAACAAAGTTGATGCTATCCTTTCTTCTGGTGATTCAGCTTCTTATTTAAGTCTTTCTACACTAAAACTAAAGAGATTAGAAAATGTATCTCGGCCAGCTTTTATGCCAATGATTCCAACAGCAAAAGATGATAAATTCTTTTTATTATTAGATTCAGGTGCTAATTTAGAAGTAAAACCTGAGTACTTCGAACAATGAGGAATTATTGCTTCAATCTTCTACAAACACTTATTTAAATATGACAATCCTTCTGTAGGACTTATTAATATTGGTACAGAAGACTACAAAGGATTTGATTACCATAAAGAAGCTAATGTTTTATTAAAACAAAACTCAAAAATCAATTATAAAGGATTTATTGAGCCAAGAGACATTCTTAAAGGTGATATTGAAATCGCTTTAGCTGATGGTTATGCAGGAAATATCACTCTAAAAAGTCTTGAAGGAACTGTTTTAACCTTTTCAAGATTTTTAAAAGAAAAAATTACTTCAAGCTTCTTTAGAAAAATAGCTGCTTTAATGCTTAAAAAGGCTTTTAAAGAAGTAAAAGAAAAATTTGATTACAGAAATGTAGGAGCTGCCTGAGTAATCGGAGTTAATGGTGTTGTTTTAAAAGCACACGGTTCTTCAGATACTAAAGCTTATACAGGTGCTCTAAATCAAATTAAAATTGCTGTTGAATCAAATGTTTTAGCGGAAGTTAAAGAGGCGCTAAAATAATGGCTGATTTGATGGCTTTTCTGGAAAAAGAATTTCAAATAAAACCCAAAAATCCAGAAATTTATATCCAAGCATTCACTCACAAATCTTTTTCAAACGAACACAAAGATCAAAAACATTATGAAATGCTTGAATTTTTAGGGGATGCATTAGTTAACTTCAAAGCCACGCTCTTTATTTTTCAAAAACTAAAACTTTTTGATGAAGGACAAGCAAGTGTTAAAAGATCGCAAATCATTGACACAAACGCTCTTGCCAGAATCTCTCAACAACTCAAATTGAGTCAGTTTATGAGAGTTTCAAAAGGGTCTTTAGAAATAATTGAAAACAAAAAAGTGTGTGCTGATTTATTTGAAGCACTAACTGGCGCAATCTATTTAGATCAAGGAGAAAAAAAATTAGATTACTTCTTGGAAAAAACCCTTTATAATTTAATATGAAAAGAAAGAAAAGAACTTAAAAAAGATCCAAAAACAGAGTTTCAAGAAATTATGCAATCTCTTACAAAACAAACAGGAGAATATGTTGTAAAAAAAGAAAAAGATTTATTCTATGCAGAATTAATCTTTGATGGCCAAATTTTTGGAAAAGGAAAAGGAAAAAGCAAAAAAGAAGCTGAAGTTGCTGCTGCAACTAGGGCTCTTGAGACTTTTAGGAAAGGTAAGTAATTATGAAATTAATTAAAGTTGAAGCACACGGTTTTAAGTCTTTTGCTGATAAAGTTGTTTTAAACTTCGATGGAGGAGTTGTTGGAATTGTTGGACCTAACGGTTCAGGAAAATCAAACATCAACGACGCCATCAGATGAGTTTTAGGGGAACAATCATCAAAAGCTCTTCGTGGAGACAAAATGGAAGATGTTATCTTTGCTGGTTCTAAAACTGTTAAAGAATTAGACAAAGCAGAGGTTATTTTAACATTCGATAACTCAGATGGAGCAGTTTCTGTTCCACACCAAATATTCACAATTTCCCGTGTAATGCACAGAGGAAAAGGTGGAAATGAATACTACATTAATGGAGAATTAGCAAGATTCAGAGACATCAAAGAAATAGCAATGGAATCAGGGATTTCAAAATCCTCATTAGCTATTATTTCTCAAGGAACAATTTCAGATATTGCAGAAGCTTCACCAGAACAAAGACGTGCAATTATTGAAGAAGCTGCAGGAACATCTAAATATCAAGCTAGAAAAGTTGAAGCTCTAAGAAAATTAGACACAACAGAAGAAGCTTTAGACAAAGTTAGAACAATTATTTCTGAGCTTGACAAAAGACTTGCTCCTTTAAGAAAGCAAGCTGAAAAAGCTAAAATTTTCATCGAAAAATCAGAAGCACTTAAATCAGTTGAAGTTGGTTTAATCGTTCACGATTTACATGATTTTACAAACAGATTAGAATATCTAAATGATCAACTTTCAAAAACAGCTGATGAAAACGAAAGATTAGAATCAAGAAGAAGCTTAATTGATACTAAAATGAAAGAAAGTAACTCTAAAAAGCTTCAATATGAAACAGAAGAATTTGCTATTAGATCTAAATTAGAGCAAATTTCAGAAGAACTAAACCAATTACAAATTAGACACTCAAAAATCACAATCAGAAGACAAGATATCATCGAAGGTCGTGCTATTGCAACACCTAAAGAAAAAATGGAAGCTATTAAATTAGAGCTTGCTTCAGCAAATGCTAAAATTGAAGCTTTCAAATCTTTTGAGTCAAAAATTAGTGCAGAAATTGCCGAAAAGACAGAAAATTCCCTTTCTATTGAAAAAGAATTGAATGAACTAAAAAGCAAAACTTCTTATGCTTCAAGTGAGCTAGAAAAATCAAGAACAAGATTAAGCATGCTCCAAGAACACAAAGAAAACAAAACAAACCTTTTCAAAGGTACAAAAACAATTATGGAAAACTCTTCTTTATTCAAAGGATACAAAGGAAGAGTTGTTGATTTAATTAAAGTTGAATCAGAATTTGCTCCTGCAATTGAAGCAGTTTTAGCTAATGCTCTACAACACATTGTTGTTGATACTTCAGAAACAGCTGTTAAAACAATTAATTTCCTAAAACAAAACAATGGTGGATGAGCTACATTCATTCCAATGTCTTCAGTTCAACCAAAAGAGTTTAAAAACGAGCACTACATGGCTCTTAAAACACAAAAAGGATTTATTGATTTAGCTTCTAAATTAGTTGATACAGAAGATGAATACAAAAATGTTAGAGATTTCTTATTAGGAAACATCATTGTTGCTCAAACAATTGAAGATGCTAACAAACTATCTAAATTACTACAACAAAGATACATGATTGTTACTCTTGATGGAGACTTAATCAGACCTGGTGGAGTTATGTCAGGAGGAGCAAAAGACGACAACAAAAACTCACTATTGCAACTTGACAAAAACATGGATGAACTTAAAAAGATTATTCCACAACTTCTTGCTGCAAAAGAAAAATTCGAAACTTCTGTTGTTGAATTAGAAACAAAGAAAAAACAACTTATTGAAGAACTTGCAGCTCTTAAGTCACAACTAAACGAAACTAAAGCAAAAAGAGCTGATTTAAACGACAAAGTAGATATTTTAGTAACTCAAGTTGAATCATTCTCAAAAGAAGATTTAGAAAACTCAAAAGTTGATGAAATTACTCAAAGTATCATCGACCTTGAACAAAAGAAAACAGAACTTGATTCTCAAGTTAAAATGAAGAGAAATCTAATTACAAGCATCAATGCTGAATTAGAACCTCTACAAAAAGAAAAAATTGAAGTTGATAATCACTTATACAACCTTTCAAAAGCTAACTCAAAAGCTATAAACGAAAAAAACCAAGCGATTTATGTAATTGAATCAAACAGAAAAAGACTTTCTGAACACTATCAAATGACACTTGAAATGGCTCAAGAATCATTTAAATTAGAAGTAGAAATTGAAGAAGCTAGAATTCTTGTAGATCAACTACAAAAAGAAATCAAGGAACTAGGACATGTTAACTTAGACTCAATTCAAGAGTGTGAAGAAGTTGAAGAAAGATACAACACACTAAAAGAAAATGAAGCTGAGTTATCAGAGGCTAAAAACACAATTCTTGAAGCGATTGCTGAAATGGATAAAATCATTGTTAATAAAATCCAAGAAACAGTTGCGATTGTTAATGAAGCCTTCAGAGAAGTGTTTAAAACAATGTTTGGTGGAGGGGATGCTCAAGTTCAATACACAGACCCTGAAAACATCCTTGAAACAGGAATTGACATCATTGCACAACCTCCTGGAAAATCAGTTAAAAACCTTAAATTATTCTCAGGGGGAGAAAAAGCAATTATTGCTATTTCACTGTTATTTGCTATCATTAAAGCAAAACCAATCCCTCTATGTATCTTAGACGAGGTAGAAGCGGCGCTTGACGAAGCAAACGTTATTCGTTATGCAGAGTTCCTGCAATCACTCAAAAAAGAAACACAATTCATCGTTATTACACACCGTCATGGAACAATGACAAAAGTGGATCACTTATTTGGAGCAACAATGCAAAAAAGAGGGGTTACATCCTTCTTCAGCGTTGAACTAGCAAAAGCCAAAGAAATGATTGCAGATGGTGGCGGAAACTAAAAAATGACTCAATAAAGAGTCATTTTTTCTTTTTCTGTTTTTGCTAAAAAATGTGCTGTATGCATATTTTAGGCGTTTTTATACCAAGAGTTATAATTTTTCTTGTAATTACAAAAAAATCAAAAATATGTGCTAAAATATCAAAAAAAGTATTATTATATTTAATAAGAAAAGGAGAATATTATGATCAAATACAAAGGACAATATCAACAAATTGCTCAAAACGTAGAAAGAATTGATTCTCAAACACATTTTGTTAGAGATTTAGGTTTATTTCCTAATTTAAACAAACACTTCTTTTATTTAAGAATCTGAGCAGAAAATATTTCAAACATGTATGTTGAAATATTTGATAAAAACAACTCAAAAACAAGAATAGCAACATTTAGTTTTAAAAAGAGCAAAAACATCTGAAGTGCTAAAATACCAAAAGAATACGAAGGTTTTTACTACTGAATTAAAATCCAACACAAAG